>NZ_JBEXGT010000029.1:0-122303 GCF_040607475.1 Sphaerisporangium sp. NPDC005288
AGCACCCCGCGCCCCCCCCGCCGCCGGCCGCGTCGAGCGCGACCGCGCAGCACATCGTCGCGTAGTAGGGGGACGCGTGCCACCGGTCCGACCAGCTCCCGTCGGCCGCCTGCCGTTCGAGCAGCCAGCCCGCGACCTCCGCCATCGCGGCCGCGTATCGGGGGGAGGCGTCCGGACGGCCGGTGGCGTACTCGCGAAAGCAGTCCAGGACGTGCGCGTTGGTCGTCGTCGAGAACCCCTGCTCGCCCTGCCAGGTCGCGAAGTGCGTCCCGGCCCGGTATCCCCACAGACTGGCGGGCTCCCCGGGCTCCCCGGGCTCCCCGGGCTCCCCGGGCTCCCCGGGCGCGCTCGCCAAAGCGAGGGCGTACAGGGCGACGGAGGTGGTGTCCGCGTCACCGGGCAGTCCTGCTCCCGCCGGGATGCCCTGCGGGCCGAGCCCCTCGTTCAGGCTCCGCAGCACCCGCGCTGGCATGGCGACCGGGACGCCCGCGCGAAGCAGCCAGCTCACCACCCAGCCGCGTTCGAACACGGTGATCGGCATCCCGCACGGCACCGGCCCGCCGTGCAGGCGCGCCACCGCCTCCAGGTGGACGCGCGCCGGATGGCCCGGCTCGGGAGCCCTCCCGGCGCCGAGCCACGCGGCCGTGGCGGCCGGCGAGGCCCCGACCGTCCCGGCCGGCGTGATCGGCACCCCGCGGGCGCCGGCCGCGGCGTCGCCCGCCACCTCCAGGGCGTGCATCAGCTTGTCCGGCAGCACAGCGCCCGCGCGCAGCGCCGAGCGGACGCCGGCCAGTTTGTCGGCCCGCATGCCCGGTGGCAGGGGCAGCGACGCCGCCCCGTCCCCCAGGGCGGAGGGGGCCAGGCCGGCCGCCCGCAGGGCCGCCAGGTGCCCGTTCACCGCCTCCACCAGGTACGGGACGATCAGCTCGACCGCCGGCATGTCGGGGCGCGGGCCCGCGTACCCGCCGCGCGACCACCGCAGCAGCGCCCGCAGCCCGCGCTCGGCCGCCGCGGCCGGTGTCCCGTGCCCGCCGTCCAGAGTCGTGGTCGGCGGGCCGCCGCCGCTGGCGCCGCCCGCCGTGCAGCCGCGCCGCAGGTCGGCGAGCAGGGCCTCGGTGGCGCTCAGCGTGGGCACCAGGGCGTAGTCGTCATGCACGCCCCACGAGCCGTCCGGTCGCTGGGCGCCCGTCAGGAACGCCACGCGCTCGGCGTGGCCGGTCAGCCACGGGGCCAGCGTGACCAGCCGCCCGGTCTCGTAGACCGACGCGGTGACCTCGCCCCAGGGGCGCTCCGTCAGCCCCCGCACCAGCGCGCCGGCCCGCGCCGCCAGGTGGCCTGCGGTGTTCCCCGTCGTGTCGCCCGCGGTGGGGGAGGCGTACCCGTTCGCCGAGCCGCCGCGGCTCATGGCCGCGCGGCCGTTGACGTGAGGCGTGGTGCGGTCCGATGCGCCGGGGGGCGGGAGGAGGGCGCTCACAGCCGCCCCCAGTACTCGCCGAGCGCGTAGAAGCCGGCGCAGAAGTCCATCTGGCGCTCCAGGTAGTCGGCCAGTCGCGGGTGGACGTCCCGCACGCCGCCGATCAGCTTCCCGGCCTCGGCGGTGAGCACGGCGACGCGGTCGCCGACCTCTTCGCGCGTGGCGCCGATCAGCAGGGCGTTGACGTCTCCCCAGCTCCGGTCCCGCTCATAGCTGCTCAGGTCGTTGAGCAGCCGCATCACCCGCTGCACCGCGCGGGCCGCCTCGCGCACCTGCCGCGCGGCCGTCGGGGCGTCCGGGCCGCCGGTGGCGATCCAGTGGCAGGTGAACACCAGGCTGAATGCGTGGTTGTCGGCGTTGGCCAGGTACTCCTCCATCGACGGGGTGGCATGGGCGGCCTTCCAGTCCCACTCCCGCACCATCGCCTCGAGCGTGCGCCGCACTTCGTCCTGCCAGATGTCCTCCATCGCCGGCCACGCCGGCGCCCCGGCCAGCCCGGCGCGGATGTCGGCGAGCATCCGGGCAAGGTCGTCCCCGGGTGGCGGCCCCTCGCCGGCCGCCACCTCCAGGCACACCCGCGCGTGGCCGCGGACCTCCTCCGCCGAGGTGAGCGCGTAGTCGATCAGCCAGTCGAGCGCGAACGCCCACAGGCACGCCTTGTTGGCCGTCCTCAGCTCCTCGGCGGTGTGCCGCGGTCCGCTGAACGCCATCGCCATCGCCACCGTGCCGTACAGCGCGGCGTCGAACGGCTTGGCGGAGAACAGGGCGGGGTAGGCGGCCGCCCACTCGGTCATGTGCCGCTGCGATCGTCCGGCGACCGCGGCGGCCCGCCCGCACTCCACGGCGCTCAGGCCGTGCGCGAAGGACGCCGCCATCACAGCGCCCCACGCGGCAGGTGGGGGGCGCGTACCAGTGCCAGCTCCACCTTCTCCTTCGGGCGCAGCGACCCGGCCGCGGCCGGCGTGAAAGGCCCGCCGCCGCGCACCACCGGGCGGAATCGGCTCAGCAGCGCCGCCACGATGAGCGGCGCGGCCATGTCGAACAGATGCCGGCCGAGGCACTGGTGGGGTCCGCCGCCGAAGGGGAAGTAGGCGTACCTGTGCCTGCGCTCCTGCCGGCCGGGCGCGAACCGCTCGGGGTCGAACTCCAGCGGGCGTTCCCAGAACTCGTCCAGCCGGTGGGTCGCGTAGGGGGTGATCAGAACCTGCGCTCCGGCCTCGATCTGCACCCCGCCGACCACGTCGGCCCGCTTGGCCATGCGCGGGAACAGCCAGCCCGCCGGCCGCAGGCGCATCAGCTCCTGCAGGACCATCTTGGTGTAGCGCAGCTCGGGCAGGTGGGAGGCCCGGACCGGCCCATCGCCGACGACCCGGCCGACCTCCTCGTAGAGGCCGGAGGCGACCTCCGGATGGGCGGCGAGCGTCGCCCACAGCCAGGTCAGCGTCGTGGCCGTGGACTCGGCCGCCGCCCCGTAGACGCTGACGACGTCGTCGCGCACCTGTCGCTCGTCGGCCCCCTGCTCCTCGCGGGCCCGGACGAGCGCGGAGAACACGTCGGTACCGGACCGCCGCCGGTCCCGGTCCTGCCTGATCATCGGCAGGACGACGTCGTCGATCCGCTGGACCGCGTCCATGAAGGCCCGGTCGCCGGGGAGCCGGACGCTGTACGGCATCGACGGCAGGAGCAGGCGGAAGGCGATCGAGCGCGCCGCGCGGTCGTAGGCGGGGGACAGGCGGCGCCCGCCCTCACGCGACAGCCGCCCGGCGAACAGCACCTTGATCACTGTCTGGTTGACGACGTCGGCCAGTTCCTCGCCCGCGTCGAACGAGCGCCCCGACGCGGCGTACGGCTCCAGTTCGGCGATCCGCTCGTCCACCGCCGCCGCCATCTGCTCGGCGAGGGAGGCGACGTACCTGGCGGTGAACAAGGGCTGCAGGATCTCGCGGCTGCTCTGCCAGGCGGCTCCGTCGTCCAGGACGCTCGCGCCGAGCAGCCGCTGGAGGGGCCGCCAGAACATCCCCTCGCGCTGGTAGTTCTCCCAGTTGCCGCGCAGGACGTGCTGGACGTCGTCGGGGTGGCTGACGAGGTAGATCGACGGGGTGCCCACGGGCAGCCGGACGATGCCTCCCGCCGACTCCCTCCCCAGTTCCGCCAGCATGTTCACCGGGTCGCGCACGATAGGCGCGAGTATCCGGCGGAGCGGAATTGTTCGGGCACGCCGGGGGGAAGCGACGACCGACATCGTGACTACTCCAATTGTGAGCTGCTTGTGGGGTATCCGGGGTCATGTCTTGACGGCGTGGACTGTTCCGTCTTGCGACGCGGGCACCGGCCCAGACGAGGTCAGGCGTCGGTCGACGGGGCACGTCCGGCCTGTTCGGAGCACGTCTGTGTCGGGCACCGCTCGCCGCATGACCACGAATGCGACAATTGCTTACTCTCCTGGCAAATTGGTGCAGGCCCAATGAGCTATCACGATCTACGACTCCGATCAAGTTTCCGGGCAACTAATGATTTTTTTCGTCAGATATGGTATTTGCTGGTCTTTCCGGGCCCCCGCATCCAAGCGGTCGGCCGGAGATGCCGCGCGCCCGGCTGAGGCTCGGCTAGTCTCGCCACGATTGATCTGATAAGTCGGGAGCTGATGCGTCGTGGAACCGGTATCGGTGGGCCTGATCGGAGCGGGGCCGTGGGCGGAGGCCGTCCACGCCCCCACCATCGCCGCGGGGCCGCACACGCGGCTGACCGGCGTCTGGGCCCGCAGGCCGAGAGCCGCCGCCCGGCTCGGCGTCCCGGTGTACGAGCGCCTCGAGGAGTTGTTCGAGGTCTGCGAGGCCGTCGCCTTCTGCGTGCCGCCCGCCGTGCAGGCCGAACTGGGCGTCCTGGCCGCCCGCGCCGGCAAGGCGCTCCTGCTGGAGAAGCCCCTCGCCGCCGACCTCGACGGGGCCAAGCGCCTGGCCGACGCCGTGGGCGAGGCGGGGGTCGCCTCCCAGATGGTGCTGACCTTCCGCTACTCGGCCACGACCAAGGCGTTCCTCGAACGCGTGCGCGCCATCGAACCGTTCGGCGGATACGCGATGAACGTTTCAGGAGCCCTCTACACCATCGACTCCCCGTGGCGGCAGGAGCGGGGAGCCATCCTGGACGTCGGGCCGCACATGATCGACATGCTGGACGCCTCCCTCGGGCCGGTCACCGGCGTGCGCGCCCACGGCCACACCCTCGGCTGGGTGGGCCTGCTGCTGGAGCACCAGAGCGGCGCGGTGAGCGAGGCGTCGCTGTCCATGGCCGCCCGCGTCGACCACGGCGCCTCCCAGGTCGCGGTGTTCGGCCGCCAGGGCACCGAGACCCTCGACGGCGGCGATCTCGGCTACGACGTCTTCCCCGACATGGTCGCCGAGTTCGCCCACACCGTCCGCCGCGGCGGGGGCCACCCCCTCGACGCCCGCCACGGCCTGCGACTGCAGGAGATCATCGCCGCCGCCGAGGCCCAGCTGCGCTGATCACCGCAGGTCAGGGGCCTCGGGCGCGGGCGGGTTCCGACCCCTCGTGTCCGATCCCGCCGGGGGTTGGTACCGTTCCCCTGACGCGCGCAGCGCAGCGAAGCCGGTGAGAGTCCGGCGCTGTCCCGCAACTGTGAGGCCCTCCGGCCGAGCCAGGTCGCCTGCGTGCCGCGCCGACGCCATCAACCCTCGTGGAAAAGGGTGATCCGTCATTTCGCGGGTCTCTCGATTCCCGGCAACTGGAGGAATCCCCTCGTGAGGCCCGTGCACACGGCCTTGGCGGGCGCGTTGCTGGGTGCGCTGACGCTGGCCGCATGCGGCCAGTCCGGCGGCACCGCAGCAGGCTCCGCCACCCCGGCCACCCCCGCCCCCGCCGCCTCTTCACAGGCGCCCGGCTTCCCGGTCACCGTCCAGGCCGGCAACGGCGCGGTCACCATCCCCGCCAAGCCCGCGCAGATCGTCTCGCTCTCGCCCACCGCGACCGAGAACCTGTTCGCCATCGGCGCCGGCCCGCAGGTCGCCGCGGTCGACGACCAGTCGACCTACCCCGCCGACGCCCCGAAGACCGACCTGTCCGGCTTCAAGCCGAACGCCGAGGCGATCATCGCCAAGAAGCCCGACCTGGTCGTGCTCGCCAACGACACCGGCGGCGTCGTGGCCGCGCTCACCAAGGTCGGCATCCCCGTCCTGCTCGAACCGGCCGCGACCAAGCTGGAGGAGAGCTACGACGAGATCGCCGACCTCGGCGCCGCCACCGGGAACCCCGACAAGGCCGCGCAGGTCACCTCGGACATGAAGGCGCAGATCGAGCGGCTCGCCGCCGCCGCGCCCAAGGACGCCGGGCTGACCTACTTCCACGAACTGGACAACACCCCGTACTCGGTCACCTCCGGCACCTTCATCGGCCAGATCTACGGGATGTTCGGCCTGACCAACATCGCCGACAAGGCCCCGGACGCTGCCGGCGGCTACCCCAAGCTCTCCAGCGAGTTCGTCGCCAAGGCCGACCCGGACCTGATCTTCCTCGCCGACACCAAGTGCTGTGGTCAGTCCAAGCAGACCCTGGCCAAGCGGCCCGGCTGGGGCGGCCTGTCGGCGATCAAGAAGGACCAGGTGTTCCCGATCGACGACGACATCGCCTCCCGCTGGGGCCCGCGCGTCGTCGACTTCGCCAAGGCCGTCGACGCGGCGGTCAAGAAGGCCGCCGGCTGACCGGCCCGGCCCCGAACCACCTGCGAGAACCATGACCGGCACCCGCCCGGACCCCTCCCCGCCCTCCGTGCCCGCCCCTCCCGGCGCCACGGAGGACCACCCCGCCATCTCCCCGGAACCGGCCGCCTCCGGGCAACCGGCCACCGGGGAACCGGCCGCCTCCGCGGAACGGGCCGCCTCCGCGGAGCCGGGGAGGATGCGGCCGGTGGTGCCGTTCGTCGCGGCCGGCCTGCTCGCGGTCTGCCTGCTGGCCGGGCTGATGATCGGCGCGGCCGGGCTGCCGCTCAAGGGCGTCGTGCTGGAACTGCTGGACCGGCTGCCGTTGGTCTCGGTGCACTCCGGGCTGTCCCCGGTCGAGCGCGGGCTGCTCTTCGAGCTCAGGATGCCCCGCGTCGTGCTGGCGGCGATCGTCGGCGGGCTGCTGGCGATGGCGGGCGCCGGCTACCAGGGCGTGTTCCGCAACCCGCTCGCCGACCCGTACCTGCTCGGCGCCGCCGCCGGCGCGGGCCTCACCGCCACTCTGGTCATCGTCCTGGTCCAGGCCGAGGGGCTGGTGCCGCTGGCGGCCTTCGGCGGGGCGATCGGCGGCGTGCTGCTGGCGTACGCGCTGGGCAACACGGCCGCGCGAGGCGGCGGCACCGCGACCCTGGTCCTGGCCGGGGTGGCGGTGGCCTCCTTCCTGTCGGCGTTGCAGGCGTTCGTCCAGCAGGTCAAGGTCGAGCAGCTCCAGCGCATCTACTCGTGGATCCTCGGCGGCATCGGCGGCGACTGGTCGCAGGTGTGGCTCGTCGCCCCCTACGCCCTGGTCTCGGCGGCCGTGCTGATGGCGCACGGCCGCCTGCTCGACGTGCTGTCGGTCGGGGACGACGAGGCCGGCAGCCTCGGGGTGAACGCGGCTCGCGTCCGGCTCGTGGTGCTGTGCGCGGCCTCGCTGGCCACGGCGTCGGCGGTGGCCGTCAGCGGGCTCATCGGGTTCGTCGGCATCGTCGTGCCGCACGCCGTCCGCCGCCTCGCGGGCGGGTCCTACCGGGTGGTGCTGCCGATCTCGCTGCTGGCGGGGGCCGCGTTCCTGGTGCTCGCCGACCTGGTCGCCCGCACCGTCCTGGCCCCGGCCGAACTGCCCATCGGCGTGGTCACGGCCTTCATCGGCGCCCCCTTCTTCGTCGCGGTGCTGCGCGCCACCAGGGCGGTGGAGGCATGACCACGAGGAGACGGTCGTGAGCGCGATCGAGGTGAGCGGGCTGTCGGTGTCGCTCGGCGGGCGGACGGTGCTGTCGGACGTCGGGTTGTCGGCGCGCGACGGCGAGTGGCTTGCGGTCATCGGCCCGAACGGCGCCGGCAAGTCCACGCTGCTGCGCGCGATGATGGGCCTGCTGGACGCGCGGGGCGAGGTGCTGGTGGACGGGCTGCCCGCGCGCTCGCTCAAGCCGCGGCAGCGGGCCCGGCTGATGGCCTACGCCCCCCAGAACCCCCTGCTCCCGCCCGGCCTGACCGTCCTGGAGTACGCCCTGCTGGGACGCACCCCCTACATCTCCTACCTCGGCCGCGACGGCAGGCACGACCGCGAGGTCACCGAGTCCGTCCTGGAACGCCTGGACCTGGCCGGCCTCGCGCGCCGGCCGCTCGCCCACCTGTCCGGCGGCGAGCGCCAGCGGGTCGTGCTCGCGCGGGCACTGGTCCAGCGGGCGCCCGTGCTGCTGCTCGACGAGCCGACGACCGCCCTCGACCTCGGGCACCAGCAGCAGGTGCTCGAACTGGTCGATCGGCTGCGCCTGGCGGACGGGCTGACGATCGTCACGACCGTCCACGACCTCAGCGTGGCCGGGCAGTACGCCGACCGGGTCCTGCTGATCGCCGACGGCCGTGCCGTCGCCTCCGGGCCGGTCGGCCGGGTGCTCACCGAGCCGCTGCTGGCCGCCACCTTCGGCGCTCACGTCCGCGTCGCCCAGGGCGAGGACGGCCGCCCCCTGGTCAACCTCGTCCGCCCCGCCGCCCCCGTGCCCTCCCGCCCAGCGGGCGGTCCGGAGGAGACGGGCGGTCCGGAGGAGGGTGAGGCGTGCTCTCCCTGAGCCATCGGCATGAGGACGGCGCCCGTCTGGCCTGTTTGCTGTGGCGGCTCGGGCCCGGATGGCGGGCCGTCTCCTCGGCCATGCTGGGAGGCGGCATCGGCCCGGTGGAGTGGGTGCTGAACGCGCAGGTCGTCGGCGCCTACTCGCGGATGGACCCGGTCGCGCACCTGCTCGAACTCGCGCCACCCGGACGCGGGGTCGGCATGCTGACGGCGGCCTCGGTCGCCGACCACACCCGTGCGCACGACGGGGGAGTGGACGCCGTGGCCACCGTGGGCCTGCGCGTCCCCACCTGGGCCGCCTCCCCCGAAGGCATCCCCGACCCAGAACTCCGCCCCACCCCCGAACCCCGTCCAGCCCCCGAACCCCGTCCAGCCCCCGAACCCCGTCCAGCCCCCGAACCCCGTCCAGCCCCCGAACTCCGCCCCGCCCCTCAACCTCGCTCCGCCCCGGAGTCCGGGCCGGCCTCCGGACTCCCTCCGGCCACTGGGCCGTACCCGGACCGCGACTCCAGCGCCCGGGGAGGGCCGGACACCCGGCCGGTCTTCCCGGCGCCGGGGACCATCAACATCATCGTGGCCGTCCCGGTGGCGATGAGCGACGCCGCCCTGGTCAACGCCGTGATGACCGTGACCGAGGCGAAGGCGCAGGCCCTGGCCGAGGCGGGGTACGCCTGCACGGGCACCGCCTCGGACGCCGTGTGCGTCGCGGTCCGCGCCGAGGGCCCGGAGGAGCCGTTCGGCGGCCCGAGGTCCACGTGGGGCGCCCGCGTCGCCAGAGCCGTGCACCGCTGCGTCCTCGCCGGCGCCCACGCCTGGCCCACCCTCGACCACACCCCCGCCTCCCCCTCCCGTCCGTTGCCTCCACATCCTTGGCCCACCACCTGAGACGACCGGCTCACCCCACTCCCAGACCCACGCTCCGGCCGTCGTCGATGCGGATCAGCGGCAACGCCGATCTCCGGAAGGGGCGCGGCGTACACTCACGATGTGGACGCCGCGCGTGATTACGACGACCTGCATGCCCTGGTGGACCGGCTCAAGCCAGACCAGGCACGCCGGTTGCGCGCGGTCGCCCTGCGTCTGGTCCAGTCCGGCGACGTCCCCGAAGGGGCGAGTGCGGAGCAATCGGGCAGACGCCGGCTCTCCTTCATCGGCATGATGAACTCCGGGGTGGGCGATCTCGCCGAACGGCATGAAGAAGTCCTCAAGGAGGGCTTGGATCGTCCGATGTGACGACCCTTCTCGATACCGGCCCGCTCGTGGCGGCCCTGGACGCCGACGACAAGAGCCACCACCGCTGTGCGGAGTTCCTGGAAACGGCTTCTGGCCCCCTCCTGGTTCCCGCCCCTGTCATGGTCGAGGTGTGCTGGCTGCTCGAGAAGTACCGTGGTGCCCGCGCCGAGGCCGCTTTCATCGACTCTCTCGTCACCGAGCAGATGACCTTGCTCGATCTGGCCGATGGCGATCTCGCCCGTGTGGCCCACCTGGTGCGGACGTACGCGGACCTGCCGCTCGGCGTGGTGGACGCCTCGGTCATCACGATCGCCGAGCGGCTGCAGCTTCGGGAGATAGCGACGCTCGATCATCGCCATTTCCGCGTGGTGCGGCCGGTTCATGTGCCCGCGTTCAGGTTGCTTCCTTGGCCGCCGAGCCGGTGCCGCCGGCCGTCGGCCGTGGCGGGGGGCTAGGAGGTGAAGGCGACGGTGGTGAGGGTGTGGTCGATGGTGGGCTGGTGGCATTTGCCGGGTGGGCAGAAGAAGGCGAGGAGGCCGACGGGCTGGCCCTGGCCGCGGCCGATGATGTAGACGATCAGGTCGAGGCGTCCCTGCTGGGCCGGGTCGTTGACCACGCCGGTCAGGCGGAAGGCGGGCTTGCCCGCCACGGTGTCGGTGGTGAGCGCCGAGGCGAAGTCGGCCGGGCCCGGCAGCACGAAGCTCAGGCTGCGCTTAAGGGTCTCGGGCGGGTCTGAGGTGGTGATGGCGTCGTTGAGCTCGGCGAACACGCCCGTCGCCCGTTCGGGGTGGGTGCCGAGCAGCGCGTTGACCGCCGTCCAGTCGGAGGCGATCGGCACGGAGAAGAGCGCGTCGAACTCCGCCGCCGCCGGTGAGACGACCGCGTACTCGTCGGCGTGCGTGCGCGCCTCCCACCCGCCCGGGTACTCGAAGGTCATCGGCGCCGCCGTGCTGCCGGGATAGCGCTTGGCCCCCAGGGGAGCCGTCCCCTGGTTGAGCAGCAGGGTGGCGGCGACCGCGACCGCGACCACCGCCGCGCCGGCGCCCACCAGCGCGCCCGCCAAACGGCCGCGCCGGCGCCGGGGCGCGGCGGGACGCGGGCCGGTGGCCACGCCCGGCCGGGTGGCCGGGCCGAGGGAGGCGTGCTGGGACCCCGCCGGGTCCGCCGCGGCGAACGCACGCAGGGAGGTCGTCGGCTCGGCCGAGCCCATGGCCTCGCCTCGCGGCCCGGAATGGCCGTCGTACGGGCCGTCGTACGGCCCGGCGGGCGCGTACGGCGGCTCGCCGCCTGCGTGCGGGCCGGGGTGGGCGTACGGGGGGTCGGTCGCGGGCGCGGCGTGCCGGCCCGGACTCGCCTGCTGCACGCCGGTGGGCTGGTCGTCGGAGCTGATCGCGTCCCGCAGGGCGGCGACGAACTGGCGGCAGGTGACGTACCGCTCGTTCGGCGACTTGGCCAGGGCGCGGAGCATCACCTGGTTGACCGAGTGCGGCAGGTCGGGCCGGTAGGGGGTGAGCGGCGGCGGGTCGTGCGATACGTGCGCGTACAGCAGGGCCAGTTCGGTGTCCCGCTGGAACGGCGGCGACCCGGTGAGCGCCTCGTAGACGACGCAGGCGAACGCGTACAGGTCGCTGCGGCCGTCCACGGGCAGCCCGCGGATCTGCTCGGGCGCCACGTAGCGCGGGGTCCCCATGAAATGGCCGTGGCTGGTCAGCCCCGCCTCGGAGAAGGTGCTCTTGGTGAGCCCGAAGTCGGTGAGGTAGACGTGCTCGGGGTCACGTTCGGACCCGTCGGCGACCAGGATGTTGGCCGGCTTGACGTCCCTGTGCACGAGCCCGTGCTGGTGGGCGGCGTCCAGCGCCGAGGCGATCTGGGAGAACAGGCGGTAGGCGCGGGCCACCGGCAGCGGGCCGCTGCCCTGGATGAGTTTGCGCAGGTCGGCTCCGTCGACGTACCGCATGGCGATGAACAGCAGGTCGCCGTTCTCGCCCGCCTCGTAGATCGGGATGATGTTGGGGTGGTCGACGGCCGCGACCAGGCGCGACTCGCGGACGAACCGGTCGCGGAAGCGCTGGTCCGCCGACAGTTGCGGCGCCAGCACCTTCAGCGCCACGGCGCGGCCGAGCCGCCGGTCGCGCGCCCGGTAGACCGTCGCCATGCCGCCGCGCCCGACGACCGCCTCGATGAGGTAGTCGGCCACCTGGGTGCCGATCAGCGGCGGCATCGAGAAACCCTGTTCGCTCATTGGTCCACCGGGTTCCCGCAGAAGCCGCAGAAACGGTGCGCCTTCTGCAACCGCATGCCGCACTGCGTGCAGAACCGCGCCTGCGCGCCGGACGCGCTCCCCTCAGGGCCGCCGGCCGGCGTACCCGGACCCCCGGCGGGCGTGGCGGGGCCGGCGGCCGGCGTGCCCGATCCGCCGGTGGGCGTGGCCGGGCCGCCCGCGGGCGTGCCGGCGACACCGGCGGGCGTTGACGGCCCGCCGGCCGGGGCCGGGCCCGCCTGCTGGCCTGTGCCGGGCGCGCCGAACGGGGACTGGCGGTACGGGGGGAAGGAGCCGTCGCCCGGGTGCGGCGGTTCCATCGCCTGGGTGCCGCCCGCCGGCCTCCCGGAGCCGCCCCCGGGGCCCGCCGGGGCGAGAGAGCCGAGCGAACCCGCCGGGCCCGCAGTCGTACCGGAGACCCCCGAGACCGCGGGGAAGGATTCGAGAACGCCGTCGCCCGCCGCCTCGCCGGCCGTCCGGCGGCGCCGCCGCAGCATGAGCGGCACCGCGACGGCGACCGCGGCGGCGACGGCGACGATGCCGGCGGACACCGGCAACAGCAGCGGCGCGAGGCCGGAGGCCTTCTGGGCGACGGCCGGAGCCTTGCTCTGCCCGCCCGAAGGGGTGCCCGCGCGGTTGGCCCGGGCGGTGCGCAGGTGGTCCTGGGCGACGGCGTGGTCGGGACGCAGCCGCAGCACCTGCTCCAGGACCGGGATCGCGTTGGCGTAGAACTTGTTGTGGAACGGCGCGAGCGCCGTCTCGTACACCACGTCCACCGGCCCCCGCCGGGCGGTCACGTCGGCGGCCACCAGCGCGGCCCGGATGTCGTCCACCGGGGTCAGCGTCGCCGCGTCGCCGCTGCCGGTGAGCAGGCCGATGACCTCGCTCCTGCCGTCGTCGATCACGGCGCCGCCGTCGCCGTCCTCGCTCAGGAACGTGGCGAGCTTGGCGCGTTCGGCCTCTTTGAACGTGCGCCCGCCCGGCGGGTCGAGGTGGGCCGTCTGGACCTTCGGCGGGGCCTTGGCGCTGGGCCGGCTCGGCAGGCCGATGGTGTCCACCGACTCGACGCCGCTGCCCAGCGTCGTGCCGAGCGGCACGGTGGGCAGCGTGCCGTCCTCGCCGCCCTTGGTGAGCTTGAGCACGGCGGGCGAGCCGGGCGAGGCGCCGGTGCGCAGCAGGTCGGCCGGGTACCCCTCGGGCACGGGCGGGTCCGCGTACGGGAACACCGTGATCTTGGGGGCTGTGGTGGCGATGCAGTTGGAGTTCTGCCTGTGCGGCGGGTAGCAGGCCTGCAGGCGGGCGTTGAGCTCGGGGTTCTTCAGCTTGTGCCGGGAGAAGTCGGCCGGGATCTTGACCTTGAAGTACTCAGAGAAGACCCGGTTGGCGGCGTAGACGGCGGGGTCCTTGCTCGGCCGCACGACGCCGGTGGCGGTGACCACGACGCCTTCGGGGGAGACGGTGAACCCGCTGCCGGTGCCGACCGGCGTGTCGTACTCGCGCACGACCTGCTGGATGACCCCTCGGTCGTCGAGCAGGTTGATGGTCACGTGGGCCTTCGCCTCCACGCGGACCGTTCCAGGGGTCACTCGGTCGGTGGAGCCGCTGGGATGGGGGTGCATGGGAAGGATGAGCGATCCGAGGACGCTCAGCCCCGCGACGAGGTGGTGCAGGCGGGGCATCTCCGCCTCCTGTTCCGGACCTGGTTGAGTCCAGAGTCTCAGCGCGGACAGCCTCGTTCAAGGCTCCTCCGGCCGCCGTCACGCACTTGCAATCGGTCGTTGAACGATCTGCGACAGCCATTTCGCGATCTTGAACGACTTGGAGGCCGCTTGGAGGCGGCGGCGGCGCGGACGCTCACGCGAAGGTCGCGTGCCGGGTTTCCCGTCAGGTGGCGTCATGCATGTATATTTTTCGTACATAACCGGACATTGGTGGAAGATATTTAACCGACGAAGGGATGGGGCGGTATGAGGGCCTTTCCGCGGGTGCTGTTCGACGAGGCGCACAACGAGTCGTGGACGATCCGCCGCGAGGTCGCCGAGGCGATCAACCCGGCGCACCCCGACGACAACAGCTACGCCCGCGCCGCGCAGGTCCTGCGCCGCCTCGGCCACACCGTCACCGCGCACACCGAGGGCCCGGTCACCCCGGCCGTGCTCAACGCCCACGACGTCTACGTCGTCGCCCACCCCTCCGCCGACCGGTGGGAGCGCACCACCGGGCTCGGCAGCCCCGCCTTCCCCGCCGAGGAGATCGACGCCATCGAGCGGTACGTCTCCGAGGGCGGCGGCCTGATCGTGCTCGCCGAGTGCGAGCAGGAGAAGTACGGCAACAACCTCGGCGAGCTGCTCGCCCGCTTCGGCGTCGGCGTCGAGCACACCACCGTCCAGGACCCGGGCAACTCCTACAACGGCGTGGCCACCTGGGTGCTTGGCGCCCCGGTCCCCGGAGCGGGGGACGACCTGACCGCCGGCGCCCGCGAGGCCTGCTTCTACCGGGCGGGCGTGCTCACCGCGCCCGAGGGCGCGACCGTCCTGTTCGCGACCTCGGCCTCCGCCGACCCGGCCGGACGCCCCCTCGCCCTGGCCCTGCGCCACGGCGAGGGCCGGGTGGTCGTCTTCGCCGACTCCGACCTGTTCGGCGACGACTCCATCGACGACCTGCGGCACGCCCGGCTGTGGGGCAACGTCGTCACCTGGGCCGCACGGGTACCGGCGAGCACGGGCGGCGCGAGCTCCTCCGACGAGGCCTTCGCCGAGCTCAAGGACGCGGTCGAGGCACTGCGCCCCCTCACCGCCAAGGACGGCTCGGTCGCCGACGCCGCGGCCGCCTCGCCCCTCGTCGACCGCGTCGTCACCGCCGTCGAGACGCTGGCCCCGCGCTTCCCGCACGACCGGGACTACCTCGCCGCCGTCGTCGCCGACCTGCGCGCCTGGCAGGCGGGCGGGTTCGGCGTGCCCGACTTCCTGGACTCGCTGAACGCCTTCCACCCCGACACCCAGCGGGTGGACGGGCTGGAGCACCTGGTCGTGTTCCCGATGTACACCCAGAACGGCAACCCCGGCCGCAACCTGGAGGCCGTCTGGATCCGCACGGTGTGGCCCGACTGGCTCGCCGAGCTGGAGAGCGGGCAGTACGACAACCCCATGTTCGTGCCGATCGCCTTCGTCGACTTCACCGCCGGGTACGACACCAACAGCGCGGTGCTGTTCCCCGAGACCGTCGCCGTCCGCGAGACCCCGCCCCGGTTCACCTGGGGCGCCATCTTCTGCGACCGCGAGGCCGCGCGGTTCCGCGGCGTCAGCCGCGCCGCCGCCGACACCCTCAAGCTCGCCCTGCCGCCGGACGCCGCCCGCCTGCTCTCCAGCCAGGAGCTCGCCCAGGACACCTTCGTGCTCTGGGACCTCGTCCACGACCGGACCCACAGCCACGGCGACCTGCCGTTCGACCCCTTCATGATCAAGCAGCGGATGCCGTACTGGCTGTACTCGCTGGAGGAGCTGCGCTGTGACCTGACCGCGTTCGGCGAGGCCGTCGCGCTGGAGGGGCGGGGCGTGCCGCACGCCCGGTACGTGCAGTACGCGATCCTGTTCGACCGGCTGTTCCGCTTCCCGATCACCGGCGAGCGGGTGCGCAACTACGACGGCCTCGGCGGCCAGCTGCTGTTCGCCTACCTGCACCGCAACGACGTCGTCCGCTGGACCGACAACCGGCTGTCCATCGACTGGGACCGGGTCGCCGACTGCGTGGCCGACCTGCGCGGCGAGGTGGAGAAGCTCTACCGCGACGGCATCGACCGCTCCAAGCTCGCGCACTGGCTGGCCGCCCACCAGCTCGTCGCCTCCTACGTCGCCCCGCACCCCGCGTCGGTGTGGAACCGCGGCGCCGACGCCCTGCCGGTCGAGGGTTTCCCGAAGGCCGTGGTGGACGCGGTGCTGCCCGACGAGTTCCCCCTGAGCATGTTCTACGAGGCCCTGCGTCGTAAGCTTTCCGGAGTCATCGAGGCGACGAAGGGAATCCGCGCGTGAGCCAGGGCGACCAGGGCGGGCCGGCGAGCAGAGTGGTGGTCGTCGCCGGGGCCGGCGGGCCCACCGGCCGGGCGGTCACCGCGCGGCTCGCCGCGCGCGGCGACACCGTGATCGGCCTCGGCCGGCGCGCCTCCGACGGCGTGACCGCGGTCGACCTGACCGACGGCGAGGCCGTCCGCGAGGCGGCGAGCCGCATCGGCGCCGAGCACGGCAGGGTCGACGGGGTGGTCCACCTCGTCGGCGGCTGGCGCGGGTCCAAGACCTTCGCCGACACCGACCTCGTCGACTGGGACGCCCTGCACGAGGCGATCGTCCGCACCCTGCAGAACGTCTCGCTCGCCTTCGAGCCGCTGCTGCGCGACAGCGACGACGGCCGGTTCGCCATCGTCTCGGCCAAGGCCGCGCGGGAGCCCACCCAGGGCAATGCCGCCTACGCCGCCGCCAAGGCCGCGGCCGAGGCGTGGACGCTCGCCCTGGCCGACGCGCTCCGCGGCACCCGCAGCGCCGCCGCCATCCTGGTGATCAAGGCGCTGGTCAACGACGACATGCGGGCGGCGAGCCCCGACCGCAGGTTCCCCGGCTTCACCGACGTCGACGACCTGGCCGCCGCCGTCGCCGGGCTGTGGGACCGCCCGGCCGCCGAGGTCAACGGCCTGCGGGTCGACCTGACGACGTGACCGACCACCACCGGCACCACCAGCACGACACGCGGGGGCACGACCACATGACCCAGGCACGGCGCCGCCACGACCCCGAGGTCAAGGCGTTCGCGAGCGACAACTACGCGGGCGTCCACCCGGAGGTCCTCCAGGCGGTCGCGCTCGCCAACGGCGGCCACCAGATCGCCTACGGCGAGGACGTCTACACCGAGGCGCTCCAGGAGGTCTTCCAGCGGCACTTCGGGCCGCAGGCCCAGGCGTGGCCGGTGTTCAACGGCACCGGCGCCAACGTCGTCGGCCTGCGGGCGATGACCGCGCCGTGGGAGGCCGTCATCTGCGCCGAGAGCGCCCACGTCAACACCGACGAGGGCGGCGCGCCCGAGCAGATGGCCGGGCTCAAGCTGCTCACCGTGCCCACACCCGACGGCAGGCTCACCCCCGAGCTGATCGACCGGCAGGCATGGGGCTTCGGGGACGAGCACCACGCCCAGCCCAAGGTCGTGACGATCACCGAGAGCACCGAGCTCGGCACCGTCTACACCCCCGAGCAGATCGCGGCGATCTCCGCGCACTGCCGCGAGCTCGGGCTGCTGCTGCACCTCGACGGGTCACGCCTGGTCAACGCCGCGGCGGCGCTGGAGGTGCCGCTGCGGGCGCTGACCACCGACGTGGGCGTGGACGTGCTGTCCTTCGGCGGCACCAAGAGCGGGCTGATGTTCGGCGAGGCCATCGTCGTGCTGAACCCCTCGGCCGTCCGCGGGCTGGTCTACCTGCGCAAGAGCTCGATGCAGCTCGCCTCGAAGATGCGGTTCGTCTCGGCGCAGTTCGAGGCGCTGCTCGCCGGCGACCTGTGGCTGCGCAACGCGCGCAACGCCAACGCCATGGCCGCGCGCCTGGCCGCCGCCGTGCGGGACATCCCCGGCGTCTCCCTGACCAGGGCGGTCGAGGCCAACGCCGTCTTCGCCGTCCTGCCCCGCGAGGCGGCCGACCGCCTGCGCAAGAGGTTCCGGTTCTACACCTGGAACGAGGCCACCGGCGAGGTCCGCTGGATGACCGCCTTCGACACCACCGAGGCCGACGTGGACGCCTTCGCCGCCGCCGTCGCCGAGGAGCTCTCCGCCTCCTGACGCCCCGCCGCGCCCGGGCCCGCCCGCGCCTCGACGCGGGTCAGGGCTTGGCGCCCCGGGCGGTGAGCAGTTCGGTCATGTAGCCGATCTCGCCGTTCTGCGTGTCCACGATGCTCTGCGCCATCGTGCGCACCTCGTCGCGGGTGGTCAGCTTCAGCACCGCCTTGGCCATGTCCACGCCTCCCTGGTGGTGGCGGATCATGAGCTGGAGGAAGATGACCTCGGCGTCCTTGCCCTTGGCGGCCTTCAGGCGCTTCAGCTCCTCCGGCGTCGCCATGCCCGGCATCATCGCCGCGCCGCCCGCCGCCGCGACGGGGGCCGCGGACCCGCCGTGCCCGCCGTGGCCCGCCATCCAGGCCATCACCGGCCGCGAGCCCGCCTGGTCCAGGCCCCACTGCTGCAGCCAGCCCATGAAAATTCCACGCTGCGCGGTCTGGGTGGTGATGATGTCGTAGGACAGTCCCCGGATCGCGGAGTCGGCGGTCTCGTCGCGCACGGTGAAGCTCATCTCGACGGCCTGCGCGTGGTGTACCGCCATGTCACGCGCGAAACCGGCCTCCGGGGAGGCGTCTCCCGGCGGCGCGGACCTGCCGAACAGCAGGAAGGTGGCGACGGCCGTCACCGCGCAGGTGAGCAGCGCGACCAGGACCAGACGTGAGCGTGAGTTGACCATTGCCAGCCAATATGAGGGGTCGTGCCAGACGTTGAACGCAAACGTTATTACCTACCCACTATCCTCCACATAAGTATCGGCAGCTTGACCACACACGTCCTGAACGGCCGTTGGAGGAAACACGATGGGCAAGGAGAGGACGCAGGCACGGCGGGAGCATCTCGCCCAGATGCGCGCCGTGCAGAAGCGCAAGGAACGGCGCTCGGCGATGCTCATGTGGGGTGTCGGCGCCTTCGTCATCGTCCTCGTCGTGGGCCTGGTCGGCTTCTACGTGATCAGGGAGAACGCCGCGGGCTCGCTCGACGCGGTGAAGACCTTCAGCTACAAGGCCTCCCAGCACACCGCGATCAAGGTCAACTACAAGGAGACGCCGCCGGTCGGCGGCGAGCACAACCCGCAGTGGCAGCAGTGCGGCCCCTACGACGGGCCGATCAATCCCGAGAACGGCGTGCACTCCATGGAGCACGGCGCGGTCTGGATCACCTACCGGCCCGACCTGCCCAAGGCCCAGGTGGACAAGCTCAAGGCCATGGTGACCTCTGACTACATCCTGCTCAGCCCGTACCCGGGTCTGACGGCGCCGGTCGTGGTGAGCTCCTGGAACCACCAGCTCGCCCTCACGGGCGCCGACGACGCGCGCCTGCCGCGGTACATCACCAAGTACAAGCAGAACCCGAGCACGACGCCCGAGTACGGCGCCACCTGCGGCGGCGATCAAGCCACCTCGGCGCTGGCCGCCGACAACCCGATCCCCACCACGTCGCCCACCCCGGCGCCGAACGCGTCGGCCGCTCCCAGCGAGTCGCCGGCCCCGGCCGAGTCGTCGGCCATGCCGAGCGCGACGCCCAGCTCCTGACCCGTCCCGCGCCCAGCGGCGGCGGAACCGGGCCGGCCCGCGGAGGTTCGCCTCCGCCGGCCGGCCCTGTCATGTCCGTGTCTCCGCCGCCCCCGCCGCTCTCGCCGTCCGGTGCGGCGCCGGGCCCTCGCGGCCGGGCGCGGGGCCGGTCAGCGAAGGACGTCCTCGGGGTCCACGGCCTCCAGCGCGTGGGCCTCGCCGACCGGGCGGCTGGTCAGGGTGCCCGCGTGGGCGTTGAGCCCGAGCGCCAGCGCCGGGTCGTCGCCCAGCGCCTCCCGCCATCCCTTGTCGGCGATCGCGAGGGCGTAGGGGAGGGTGACGTTGGTCAGCGCGTACGTCGAGGTGTGCGGGACGGCCCCCGGCATGTTGGCCACGCAGTAGAACACCGAGTCGTGCACGCGGTAGGTCGGGTGCGCGTGGGTGGTCGGCCGGGAGTCCTCGAACGCCCCGCCCTGGTCGATCGAGATGTCCACCAGCACCGAGCCCTCCTTCATGCGGGCCACCATCTCGTTGGTCACCAGCTTGGGCGCCTTGGCCCCCGGGACCAGCACCGCTCCGATCACCAGGTCGGCGGAAAGGACGGCGCGCTCGATCTCGTAGATGTTGGAGGCGACCGTCTGCAGGTGCCCCCGGTAGATGGTGTCGGCCTGGCGCAGCCGGTCGATGTTCTTGTCCAGGAGCAGCACCTCCGCCTGCATGCCGAGGGCGATCGTGGTCGCGTTCATGCCGGTCACCCCGGCGCCCAGCACCACCACCTTGGCCGGGTACACGCCGGGGACCCCGCCCATGAGCACGCCCCGGCCGCCGCCCTGGCGCATCAGGTGGTAGGCGCCGACCTGGGGCGCCAGGCGTCCGGCGACCTCGGACATGGGCGCGAGCAGGGGGAGCGCCCCGTTGGCCGTCTGCACGGTCTCGTAGGCGACGGCCGTGACCCCCGACTCGATGATCGCGAGCGTCAGCTTCCGGGACGCCGCGAGGTGGAGGTAGGTGAACAGGACCTGGCCCTGCCGCATGAGGGGGTACTCCGAGGCGATGGGCTCCTTGACCTTCAGGATCATGTCGCCCTCCCCCCAGACCTCCTCCGCCGAAGGGAGGATCTCCGCGCCCGCCGCCCGGAAGTCCTCGTCGGGGATGGAGGAACCGGCGCCCGCGCCCTGTTCGACGAAGACCTGGTGGCCGTGGCGGACCAGCTCGTTGGCTCCGGCGGGGGTGAGGGCGACCCGATGCTCCTGGTCCTTCACCTCTCGGGGTATTCCGACCTTCATGAGATCCTCCTTCGACCCGGGGCGGCGGCTGCCCGCTCGTCTCCCGTTACCGCCGTTCGCGTGCCGGTGACGGTGTGATCAGCGGAGCACTGCCCAGGAGCGACCCCGCCTCACCCGGCCCGGCGCCCGAGCCGGCGGCCGTGGCGTCCCGCCGGCCGCCGCAGGCGCCCAGGCCCTCGGGATATCGGGGCCGATCTCGGCGCGCGGGCGAATTGTCAGGTTCTCTTCAGCGTAGGACCCCCTCTCCGACGTCCATCCTGCGGTTAGCTCGTACGGGCGAGCCTCGATAGGCTCGGCCGAGCGATGTCGGTCACCGGACATCAAGGGCGGACGCCCCGCTCCTGGGGCGAGGCGATGTCGAAGGGGTGAGGATGCGCAACCGTCGGGCGGCCGGCGATCACAGTGATCCGGCCGGCGTGCTGCCGGGTCTCGGCGATCCTCCTCCGGCCGACCCCGGCGACCCGCCGGTGCTCATGGACGACCTCCGCTCCGCCGAGGACGAGACCATGGTCGACATCCGGCCCGTGCCCGGCGAGCCCGAGGAGACGCCCCTCGCGGCGGTCCCGCCGGAGGCCGTGCCTCCGCCGGCCGGCGAGGAGGACCTCCCGCCCGGGTCCGGCGGCATTCCCCCCGGCCCCGAAGGGCCCGCCGTCCCCGGTGAGCCGCCGCCCGGGCCCCCGAGAGCCGGGCGCGGCACGACCATCGCCCTGATCGCCGGCCTGTTCGTGGCCATCGTCGTCACCGGCGTCCTCGGCACGATCGCGGTGCTGATGACCCGCGAGCCCGACCTGCCGCTCGGCGCCGACCCGCCGAGCCGCCTGGCCACCCCCATCCACTTCGCGCCCGTCACCGGCGTGCGCGCCGCGCCGTGCCCGGGCGCCGAGGCCGTGCTCGACGACGCGGGGACGACGTGTTACCAGGTCGCCCGGGGGGTCACCGTCACCTCCGTGGTGAGGATCTCGACCGTCGCCGCCCAGGACGGCACCTATGCCGTGCGCGTCGTGCCCGCGCCCGACAGCCGCGCGCGGCTGGCCGACCTCATCAAGGACACGCTCAACCAGCAGCTCGCCGTTGTGGTGGACGACAAGGTCGTCACCGCTCCCCGGGTCGCCCAGCCCATGACCCAGGACAGCCTCAGCATCGCGGGCCTGTCCAAGGAGACCGCCGAGGCGCTGATGTCGCGCCTGCTCGGCGGCGTCGGCACGGTCACCGGCAGCGGCGCTCCGACCCCCACCCCGTCCTGCCCCTCGACCGGCGTCCCCGGCACCGGGACGACCGGCGACCCGGGCACCGGTACCACCGGTAACCCCGGCACCGGTACCACCGGTAACCCCGGCACCGGTACCACCGGTAACCCCGGCACCGGGACGACGGGCGACCCGGGCACGGGCACCACCGGCACCCCCGGAACCGGCACCACGGGCGGCCAGGGGACGGGCGGCACGATCGGCGACCCGGGCGCCGGAACGGTCGGCGGCTCCCCGGCCTGCCCGCCCACCGCCGCGACGACGGCCGCACCGCCCCCCGGCGGCGCCACGACCGGGGTGCCCTCCGGCCCGCCCGCGACGGGCGCGCCCTCGGCGCCGGCCTCACAGCCGGGCTCGGTGCCGCTGGTCCCGCCCGGCGCCACGCACACCCCGGGAACCGGGACCGGCGCCACGCCCGCCGGGAAGGGCGCGCAGCCGGCGGGCTCCGCGAGCCCCCATGCGACCGGCGTCTCGGCGCGTGGCCCGCGCCGCACCCTCGACCCGCGGTTCTCCAGTTGCAAGCAGGCCCACGCGGCCAACTACGGGCCCTACACCAAGGGAGTCCACCCCGAGTACGACTGGTACGTCGACGGCGACCACGACGGCGTGGCCTGCGAGCGCGGCGACATCACCTGACCCGCCGCGCCGTGTCGTGCCGGCCCTGGCCCTGGCATGCGCACCGTGTCCCGCCGTGTCCCGCCGTGCCGCGCTGTGTCCGGCCGTAGCCGCCGGGCGGCGGGCGTGTCCCTCCGGCGGGGCCGATCACGGGGTGGCGGGGGACAGGGCGATGTCCTCGGGGCGGATGGGCACCCGCGACAGGGGCAGGCCCGTGGCGGCGCGGACGGCGGCGACGATGGCGGGGGTCGAGGACAGCGTGGGCGGCTCGCCCGCCCCGCGCAGGCCGTAGGGCGCCGCCGGGTCCGGATTCTCCAAGATCGACAGTTTCATGGGCGGCATGTCGAGGATGGTGGGGATCAGGTAGTCGGTGAACGACGGGTTGAGCACCCGTCCGTCCCGCACCTGGATCTCCTCCATGAGCGCCAGCCCGAGCCCCTGCGCCGACCCTCCGTGGATCTGCCCCTCGAGCGCCGTCGGGTTGATCATTTTTCCGACGTCCTGGACGGCGGCCAGCTCGACCACCTTGACCAGGCCGAGGTCCACGTCCACGTCCACGACCGCCCGGTGGACGCACAGGGCGAGCTGGGTGTGGGAGTCGCCCTGCCCGGTGAGCGGGTCCATGGGGCGGGTCGGCCGGTGGCGGTACTCGCGGGTCTCCTCGACCGGGCCGTGCTCCCGCAGCAGGTCGGCGAGCGCGAGGCCGGGGCGCTCGGCGAGCAGCGCGTTCAGGCGCTCGCGCACCGCCTCGCACGCGGCCTTGACCGCGCCTCCGGTGACGTAGGACTGCCGTGAGGCCGAGCTGGACCCGGCCGAGCCGACCGTCGTGTCGGCCGGGGCGACCGTCACCCGCCCGGCGCCCAGCTCGGGGAACTCGACGAGCTCGGTGCGGGCGATCTGGGCCTGCACGGTGACCAGGCCCTGCCCGACCTCGGCCGCGGCGGTGTGGACGAGCACGTGCGGCTCGTCCCCGAGCAGTTCGACCCGGACGCGGGCCGTGCTGTAGTCGTCGAAGCCCTCGGAGAAGCAGATGTTCTTGATGCCGACCCCGTACCCGATCCCGCGCCGCACGCCCTCGCCGTGCGTCGTCTGGGCGACCCCGCCCGGCATGGACCGCAGATCGGACGAGCGCGCCGCACCGGGCAGCGGCATGGCGGCCAGTTCGCGCAGCATGCCGGCCAGTGGCGCCGGAGAGTCGATCACCTGGCCGGTGGCCAGGCGCGACCCCTGCGACACCGCGTTGAGCAGGCGGATCTCCACCGGGTCGAGCCCGCACGCCTCGGCGAGCCGGTCCATCTGCGACTCGTAGGCGTAGCAGGCCTGCACCGCGCCGAAGCCGCGCATCGCCCCGCAGGGCGGGTTGTTGGTGTAGGCGCCGTAGGCGTCGATCGCGATGTTGGGCACCTCGTACGGCCCGACGCCGAGCGAGGCCGCGTTGCCGACGACGGCGAGGGAGGAGGAGCAGTACGCCCCGCCGTCCAGCACGATCTCGGCCTTGACGTAGACGAGCCTGCCCTCGCGGGTGGCGCCGTGCTCGTACCGCATGCGGGCGGGATGCCGGTGGACGTGGCCGAAGAACGACTCCTCGCGGCCGTAGACGATCTTGACCGGCCGGCCGGTGCGCAGGGCGAGCATGCTCGCGTGGATCTGCATCGACAGGTCCTCGCGGGCGCCGAACGCGCCGCCGACCCCCGCCAGCGTCAGCCGCACCTTGTCCTTGGGCAGGGCGAGGCAGGGGGCGATCTGGTCCTGGTCGACGTGCAGCCACTGCGTGGCGACGAACAGGTCGACGCCGCCGTCCTCGGCCGGGACGGCCATCCCCGACTCGGGGCCGAGGAACGCCTGGTCCTGCATGCCGACCTCGTACTCGCCGGTGACGACGACCTCCGCGGACGGCGGGACGCTCCCCACGCGGACGGGCTGGTGGCGTACCACGTTGCCGCCCGGCAGCACGTGCGGGCAGGCGGGGTCGAACAGGGCGCGGCGCGCGTCGGTGACGGCCTCGCGCGGCTCGTACACGACGACGATGGCGGCCGCCGCCCGCCGCGCGGCCTCCGGGTGGTCGGCGGCCACGATGGCGACCGGTTCGCCCTGGTAGCGCACCTGGTCGATGGCCAGCACCGGCTGATCCTTGTGCTCCAGGCCGTAGAAGCGCTCGCCCGGGACGTCCTCGTGGGTGAGCACGGCGTGCACGCCGGGCATCGCGAGCGCGGGGCCGACGTCGACGGAGCGGATCCACGCCGAGGGGTGCGGGCTGCGCAGCGTGGCGCCCCACAGCATGTCCGCGAGGTACAGATCGGAGGAGTAGGCGAACTCCCCGGTCACCTTCAGGATGCCGTCCGGCCGGATGGCGCCGGTGCCGACGCCTTCGCCGAGGCTGCGCCCGCGCGCGGTCTGGGTCACACCGGCAGTACATCAGCCCAGCTCAGGGGCGCCAATAGGCGCGGGTGTGAAACGCCGGGGGCCGGTCGGGCGATGAGTTGGAGGTTCATCCAAATCGAGTGGTTAGCCTTGATAAGTGCGTATACGTGATCTCATCGCGGTGGACGGGCTGCGCCTCACCCTGCTGTCGGACCAGAGCCACCTGGACCGGCGGTTCACCGGCGCGCACATCACCGACCTGCCCGAACCCGGACGTTACCTGTCCGGGGGAGAACTCGTGCTCACCGGGTTGACCTGGCATCGCGGCCCAGGGGACTCCGCGCGGTTCGTCGGGGCCCTGGCGAAGGCCGGAGTGGCCGCGCTGGCCGCGGGACGGGCGCTGCTCGGCCACGTGCCCGGCGACCTGGTCGAGGCGTGCCGGGAGCACGACCTCCCGCTGCTGGACGTGCCGGAGGAGGTGTCCTTCCGCGCGTTGAGCGAGGTCGTCGAGGCGCGCCTGGGCATCGGCGGCGCCGCCGACCTGCGGGGGGCGCTCGGCCGGCACCGCCGCATCGTCGCGGCCGTCGCCGAGGGCACCGGGCTGGACGAGCTTTTCACGGTGATCGCCCAGGAACTCGGCATCACCGGCGCGGTCGTCTCGGCGAGCGGCGCGGTGGTCGCGGGACGACTGGAGGAGGATCTGCCGGCCTTACTCGCCCGCGAGTACCTGTCCGCGCCGCGCCTGCCCCACCTGGTGCGCACTCCGCGAGGGCCGTTCACGCTGTTCGCCGTCGACCGGTCGCACCGGGCGGCCGGCTGGGCGCTGGTCCTCGGCTCGGACCTGCTCGACCACGCCGACACCGGCTTCGAGCTCGCGGCCTGCGTCGCGCTGCAGCGCGGCCGCACCGAGGAGGGCCGCAGGGTGGAGCGGCGGCTGGCCGAGGAGCTGATCGGGCTGGCCATCACCGGGTCGGGGAGCGGGCCGGAGCTGGCGGCCCGCCTGCGCACCTGCGGCATCGGACCCGAGGAGCCTTACGCGGTGGTGACGGCGGCCGTCGTCAGGCCCGGAGCCACCGACGGACCCGACGCCGCCACGCTCGGCGGCCAGGTTCTGGAGGAGTTGCTCGACCGGCGGATCGTCGCCGCGCGGGGAGCGGACGGGGCCGTCGCCCTCGTGCCGCTGCGGATCATGGGGGCCGAAGCGCGGGCCATGACAGCCGATTCGGCAGGGGAGATCGCCTCTGACCTGGGCCTGAGCACACAAATCGACCGGGACCGCGGACCTCGTGTCAGGTCCGCTGCCGAATCGATGCACATTCATCCGCAAGTGCGGGCGCAAGTGCATGGGCAAATGCAGTCTCATGTGCAAGCATTGGTACACGCGATAAGGGAACGTGTGACGGCCCTCTCGGCCGGGATGCCGAGAGCGCAGGTGGCCATAGGCGTCAGCGCCTGGCTCACCGGTGCCACGGGCATCCGGGGCGGTGCCGAGGAGGCTGGTCACGCGCGGCGTCTGGCGGAGGCGCGGGGTGGAGGGGTGGTGACCAGTGACGAGATCTACACGCACGCCTTGTTGCTCGCCACCGTGCCCGCAGAAGTCCGCAGGTCCTTCTCCGACCGCATCCTCGTGCCGCTCTTCGCGTACGATCGGCGGCACCGGTCGGAGTTGGTCCGTACGCTGGACGTCTTCCTCGAGTGCGCCGGCTCGTGGAACAACTGTGCCGAACGTCTGCACGTGCATGTGAACACGGTGCGGTATCGCATCCGGAGGGTCGAGGAGCTCACCGGACGTGATCTCGGTTCCATGGCGGACCGGGTGGACCTTTTCCTTGCGCTACGTGCGAACTGAATATCGAGTCAGCGGTTCAGGAAGACCGAATGGTGAATCAGCAGCAGTACAAGTCCGCACGCGAGTTCTGGGCGGCGGGGGACATGTTAATGTCCGTACCATTGCCGGTAACACCGAAGACGGCCGAAAAAGCTACGGCCAGGGTGAGAAGTGCGAGGCGGCGGCGACGCATGGCTGACTCCTGTCGGTCGGGGATTGTCGGGGCTTACATCTTGAAGGGGTGCCGGTGAGCGGTCAAGATCTTATTGGTCAGCGAATCAGAATGACCCGCCGCCAGCGCGGTCTTTCCCAGGCGCAATTGGCACATCCGGAACTCTCGGACAGTTATGTATCACTGATCGAGAGTGGAAAGCGTACGCCCACCGCGGCCGTTCTGGAACTGCTGGCCGCCAAGCTCGAATGCTCCCTAACGTACCTGATCAACGGCGTCACGGCCGAACAGATGCAGGATCTCGAGCTTCGCCTGGGCTACGCCGGCCTGGCGCTCAACAACGGCGAGGTCGCCGAGGCCAGGCGGCGTTACGCCGAGCTCCTCGAGGACGGCAGCCTCACCGGGCTGCGCTCGCTGCTCCAGCAGGCCGAGTACGGCTACGCGCTGGCCAGCGAGGCGTGCGGCGACCTCG
The DNA here is from genome assembly GCF_040607475.1 of Sphaerisporangium sp. NPDC005288. NCBI lineage: Bacteria > Bacillati > Actinomycetota > Actinomycetes > Streptosporangiales > Streptosporangiaceae > Sphaerisporangium > Sphaerisporangium sp. NPDC005288. The sequence goes on from NZ_JBEXGT010000029.1 coordinate 27,057, forward strand.
ACGAGGCGATCGAGGTGCTGCTGCGGCTGCGCAGGTCCTCCGGCGACTCGATGCCCTCCGACCAGGCCGTGGCGATCGCGGTCGCCCTGACCCGCTGCTACCGCGAGCGCGGCGACCTCGCCGCGGCGGTGCAGGTCGGCGAGGACACCCTGCTCGGCGCCGGCCGGCCCACCTGGAACGACGCCCTGGTCGAGCTGGGCGCGACCCTGCTCAGCGTCTACGACGTGCGAGGCGACCTGCTGCGCGCCCGGCAGTTCTCGATGGAGCTGCTGGCCGCCGCCGAGATGCTCAACACCCCCCGCTCCACCGTCGCCGCGTGCTGGAACGCCGCCATCGTCGCCGAGAAGACCGGCCGTGGCGACGAGGCGCTCTCTTTGGTCGAGCGGGCTCTGGCCGTGCAGTCGGAGACCGGCGAGGCGCGCAACCTGGCCAGGCTCCGCGTCGAGTACGCCATCCTGATGCTGCGCACGCGTCCCGCGGAGGCCGCCGCCTGCCGTGACCTGATGCTGCGTGGCGAGCGCGAGCTGATGTCGACCTCGGCGAGCACCGTCGACCTGGCCGTGGTCTCGATCTACCTGGCCAAGGCCGAGCTGGTGCTCGGCAACGCCGCCAAGGCCGTCGAGTACGCCCGCCGGGGCAGGGACATGCTGGGCGAGCGCACCCCGGCGCTGCTGGACGAGGCCCGCCTCACGCTGGCCCACGCTCTGCTGCTGCAGGAGGAGACGGCGGAGGCGACCGTCGAGCTGCTCGCCGTGGAGGAGTCTCTGGAGCACTCGCCCGCCTCGCGCAAGGCGGCCGAGGGCTGGCTGGCCACCGCCACGGTGCTGGAGCGTCTCGACGACCGGGAAGAAGCCAGCGTCGCCGCCTACCAGCGCGCCCTCGCCAGCGTCGGCCTCTGACCGGCCGCCTCCGCGCTTCCGCGCGCCGGCGGCACCCGCTTCCGCGCCCTCGGACCACCCGGTCCGAGGGCGCCGGCGTGCCCGGCGGATGACGATTCGCGGGAACGCCGACGTGGCCGGAGGGCGGGGGACCGGTGAGGTTCGTGTCAGGGCGGACGGCGGGCGGGCGGTCATCTCGTCGGGGTTTTCCACAGGCGGAGACGTGCGGTGAGGACCGGCCCGCCACGTGAGTAGCCTTAGGGTGCTATGAGGACTTCCCCGCTCGCCGCCGCGCTGGCGATCCTGGTCGCCGCCGTCCTGGGCACGGCGTTCGCCGCGCCCGCCCTGGCCCACACGGCGCTCAAGAGCAGCAACCCCGAAAAGGGGGCCACGGTCAAGAGCCTCGACTCGGTCAAGCTGACCTTCACCGAGTCCGTGCGCCTGCCCGTGGTGCTCGTCCGCGATGCCGCGGGCCAGGAGCACCACGACGGAAAGCCCAAAGCCGACGGCCCGACGGTGACCCAGAAGGTCGCCGGCCCGCTGCCCTCCGGGAAGTACACCATCGCCTGGCGGGTGGTCTCCGACGACGGCCACCCCATCGAGGGTGAGATCCCCTTCACGGTGAAGGCGCCGGAGGCCGCCGCGTCGCCGTCGGCGTCCTCTGCGTCGAGCACGCCCTCCGCCTCTCCCTCGACGAGCGTCCTGCCGGCGCCCGCGACCTCCGCCTCCCCGGGCGAGGGAGCGGCGGCCGATCCGGCCGCCACGCCGGTGTCCGACACCGGGGGCCAGGGCGGCGGCATCGCCACCTGGGTGTGGATCGTCATCTTCGGTCTGGCCGGCATCGGCATCGGCATGGCCCTCACCCTGCGGAAGAAGTCGTGAGCAAGACCCTTCGCCTCGCGGTCGCGGGGACGTGCCTGGCGGTCGGCGCCCTGGCCGTCGCCATGGTCGTGGGGGGCGCGGCCACCCCGCGCGTGATCCCCGGCCTGCCCGACGAGGGCCTGCTGACCCGCTGGGCGCTGCCGGTGTCCAAGCTCGCCATGGACACCGCGGGCGTCCTCAGCGTGGGGCTGCTGCTCTTCGCCGCCGCGCTGCTCCCGAGCGACAAGGGCCTGCTGGGCGCCTCCGCCCTCACCTACGTCAGGGCCGCCTCGTGGACGGGCCTGCTGTGGGCGGTCGCCGCGGCCTCCACCCTGGTCTTCAGCCTCTCCGAGACCCTGGGCACCCCGGTCGGCGACGTCCTCGGCGGTGACGAGCTGACCAGCTTCGCCAGCCAGGTCCCCCAGGGCATCGCCCTCACCCTCGTCGTGCTGTTCGGCACGGCCATCGCCCTGTTCGCGCGGGGCGCCATCACCGCCGGCTCCGCGGGGGGGCTGCTGGTGCTGTCCCTGGCCACGCTGATGCCGCCCGCCCTCACCGGCCACTCCGCCTCGGCGCCCAACCACGGCCTGGCCACGACGAGCGTCGCGCTGCACCTGCTGGTGCTGGCTCCGTGGGTGGGCGGCCTGCTGCTGCTCTGCGTGCACGCCTTGCGGCGCGGCCCCCACCTCGACCTGGCCGCCCAGCGCTTCTCCCGCGCGGCCCTGTGGTGCTTCATCGGCGTGGGCGTGTCCGGGCTGTTCAGCGCGCTGAGCAGGCTCACCTCGGTGGGCGACCTGTTCACCTCCTCCTATGGCCTGATCATCATGGCCAAGATCGCCGCCTTCGCCGCGCTCGGCGTGATCGGCTGGTGGCACCGCGGCCGCACGCTGTCGGCGCTCGCCGCCGGGCGGCCCGGCGCCTTCACCCGGCTCGCCGGCGTCGAGGGCCTCATCATGCTGGTCGCCGTCGGCCTGGCCGTCGCGCTCTCCCGCACGGCCCCGCCCCCGCTCGACCTGCCCGTCGACCGCGCCTTCGAGCTCCTGGGCTACCTCGTCCCGCCGCCGATCTCCGTGGCCAACCTCCTCACGCTGTGGTGGTTCGACCTGTTCTTCGCGGTGGTCGCCGCCCTGCTGGCCGGCCTGTACGGGGCGGGCGCCGTCCGGCTGGCCCGCCGCGGAGACCACTGGCCCGTGGGCCGCACGATCAGCTGGGCCATCGGCGTGCTGCTGCTCGTTTTCGTCACCCAGAGCGGCGTGGCGCGCTACGCCCCCGTGCTGTTCAGCGTGCACATGACCGAGCACATGGTCCTGTCGATGCTCGTGCCGATCTTCCTGGTGCTCGGCGCCCCCGTCACCCTGGCCCTGCGCGCGCTCAAGCCCGCCGCCCGGCGCGGCGACCGCGGCCCGCGCGAGTGGATCACCACCATCCTGCACAGCAGGTTCGTCAAGGTGGTCACCCATCCGGCCATCGCCACGGCCCTGTTCATCGTGTCCACCTACGCCCTGTACTTCACGCCGCTGTTCGCCGCGGCCATGGAGGAGCACCTCGGGCACATCGCGATGACCGTTCACTTCCTGCTCAGCGGCACCCTGTTCTTCTGGGTGATCATCGGCATCGACCCGGCGCCGACCAAGCTCCCCTATGTCGGGCGGCTCCTGCTGCTGTTCGTCACCATGCCCTTCCACGCCTTCTTCGGCATCGCGCTCATGAACATGGGCGCCCCTCTGGCGGGCGAGTGGTACGACCAGCTCGGCCGCACCTGGGGTGCCTCCGGCGTCGCCGACCAGAGCACGGGCGGGGCCATCGCCTGGGCCTTCGGCGAGATCCCCACGCTCATCGTGCTCATCGCCCTGGCCTTCCAGTGGTACCGCGACGACCAGCGCACGGCCCGGCGGGCCGACCGCCGCGCGGACGCGCGCGCCGCCAAGGAGGGCGGCACCGGCGACGCCGAGCTCGACGCCTACAACGCCTACCTCTCCCGGCTCAACCAGCCCGGCGGCCGCGAATGACCGCTCTCCACCGCGACGCGCCGCGACCTACCTGCGGGTAGCGTGGCATCAAGGAGTTCGGGCATAACCACCTTGGGCGGGATAGCGGCATACCTGCCTCCCGGGGTGGTCTCGCCTTCACTCCGAGCGATTTTCTCGACCGCTCTTCAAGCACGCGCCGGTAGCGCACCGCCGTCCCATCGGCGGTGACGCGGTGGGGCCGGGATCACGTAGCCCGGAGCGGCGCGCGGCCCAGAAGGGTTGGGGGAGTTGTACGAAGAGTTGCGCATGCGCGGAAAGCGAAGTCTGGCGCGGGCGATCGAGGACTATCTGACGGAATGGTCGGAGCGCACGGGAATCACCGTCGAGGTATGGGCCATGCCCAAAGACAGGGTCACCGGACCGGTCGCCGACGCCGTCTACGCCGTCGTGCTGGAGGCGCTCGCCAACGTCGAGATGCACAGCGGGGCCCACACGCTCTCCGTCGCCCTCACCACGGGGAGCGGTGGGCTGCGGCTCACGATCAGCGACAACGGCATCGGCTTCCCGCCGGGACGCACCGGCCGCGGCATGGACATGATGAAGCGGCGCTTCAGCGAGGTGGGCGGCACACTGGCGGTCAACAGCGTCGTCGGCGAGGGCACCACCGTCAGCGGCCACATCTGACCCACCGGGCCTTGGGGTCGTGGTGAGGGGGCCACGACGGGGGAGGGGCTGTGGTCAGGGGGCAGTGGTCAGGGGGCAGTGGTCAGGGGGCAGTGACGGGGCCGGAGGCGCCGGTGGAGTGCGAGATGTCGAGTCGCAGCTCCACGGCCTCCACCGGGCCCGCCTTCGCGGCGAACACGACGCCGGCCAGCGCGCCGATGAGGGCCAGGAGGCTCAGAGCAGGGGTGTGACCACGTGTCCCGCGCGCGTCCGCCATCCACGTCTCCTTCCGTGCCGGTGATCTCCGCGGCACCGCATCGATCGCCGGCGCCGATGTCCGCGGCTGACCGGAGATACGCGGAACATCCACCGATCGTTCGACCGGCCCTCCGATAACCCGGCCGGCCCTCCGATCGTTCGCCGGGCCCTCCGATCGTGTGAACCGTCGGCGCTCGCGCGGTTCCGCCCCGGTCGTGTGGTGCGTCTCCGGTCGTGTCCTGGGTCGTGCGGTGTGTCGCGGTCGTGCGGTTCGGCCCACGGTCGGCTGGGATGATCACGGCGGTCACGAGGGTCGCGCGGCGGAGGGACGCAGGGGCCTCAGCAGAGGGAGGTGGAGTTCTGCTGGGCGTAGAGGCGCCCGCACTGGCGGACCACGACCTGCGCGCCGTCGGGGTCGACGGTGACCAGCAGGATCGGCCGGTCCAGGGCGTGCCGGCCGTCGGAGGCGCCGTGCAGCTTGATCAGCCCGCTGTCGCCGTCGATCTCCTGGAGCTTCTCCAGCGCCAGCAGCACGCCGGCCCGGTCGACTATGCCCGGCGCGCCGGCCGCGGCCGCCGGGCCGCCCTGGCCGGAGAACGCCACCTGCGCCGCCCCGATGAGCACGTCCGCCGCGTCATGCGCCTGCACGGCGTACTCCTTGGACGGCAGCCGGGTGCTGGGGAGCTTGTCCATGTGCAGCTCAGTGATCAGCGTGCTCAGCTGGTGGTAGAAGTCGCTCCTGAACTCGGTGGGGACGTTCGCCCACGCGCTCTCGGCGGCCAGCGCCACGTACATGACCCGCACCCGGTTGTTGCGTCCCAGCGCGGTGGCGTAGTCGTTGACGTACTGCGTGATGTCGTCGTTGGCCATCACCGTGAGCCGGTGGCACTGCGACTTGGCGATCGCGTCGACGAAGGCGCCGAACTGCGCGGTGCGACCGGCGTAGTACACCAGCTCCGGCTTGGCCGGCCGGGCGCACACCTGCGTGACCTTCTCCTCCAGCGCGGCCGCGTTGGAGTAGCCGATCGAGGTCGCCCCCTTGCCGAAGTCGCGGACGAACCTGGCGCCGAGGTCCTTGGTGAACAGGTCGCTGAGCATGGTGTCGGTGAACACGGCCGCCGTGCGGGCGGGCGGGACGCCGCGCTGGGGGATGCCCGCGCGCGCCCACCGCGCCGCCGCGGCGGCCAGCAGGCTGTTGGGCGGGGCCAGCGGGAAGAAGGAAGGGATGAAGGACTCCCCGTCGCCGCGCCGCCCGAGGTCGTCGTAGGTGGAGGTGGTGCTGATCACCGGCACGGCCTTGCGGCCGAGGATCTGGATCGCGGCCTGGACCTCCTGCCGGCTCTCGCCCAGGCCCACCACGCCGATCACGCTCGGATCGCGGTCGATCTCGCGCAGCACCTGCCGGGCGACGTCCTGGGCGTACCGGAAGTCGGCGCCGGCGTTGGCGACGAGCACCCGCATCTGCAGCTTGCTGCCGTCGCCGCTGTTGCCGATCAGCCTGCCCTGCTCCAGGGCGATGCCGGCCAGCTCGCCGTGGATGTCGGTGAGCGCGTCGTCGGCCGCGGCGACCGCCTTCCCCGGGGTGGTCAGCTTCCCGAAGTAGATCACGGTCGCGTAGGGGTTGCCCGAGGCCAGGACGGAGCGGTTCTGCTGGTCGATGCGGCCGAGCACGGCCGCCAGATGCGGGGCGAAGACGAAGCCCCCGTCGCTGATGCCCACGCACTCACCCGTCCCGGCGCGCCAGATGCCGGGGCCGCAGTTGCTCGTCGCCGTGGCCAGGACGCGGACCAGCGACAACGCGACCAGGGCCGTCACGGTGACCCACGGCAGGATCGGGTGCGCCAGCAGCGGGCGCCGCCGCCCGCGGACCGGGACGTTGATCTTCTCCAGGATCGGCGCGTCCTTGGGTTCGACCTCGATGCGCAACACGCGGTGCGAGCCCAGGGCGCGGTCTCTGGCCAGCTCCTTCCCCCACTGCTCCCACAGTTCCTCGGTGAGCTCGGGCCGGCCCGTCATGATCGGCACGTCGTCGCCGCCGGGCCGCGCCGGGGGCAGAATCCGCTGGTCGCCGGGACCGGTCACGACCACCAGCAGCGGGTCCGGCAGGCAGGTGATCGCGCGCACCTCCTCGATGCGGGCGACAAGGCGGCTGCCGTCTCCCTCGGCCAGCAGCACCGGGTAGGACGTGCGCGCCCAGGCGACCCGCCGCCACACCTTCCACAGGCGGCGCTCGTACCCCTGCCGCAGATCCTCCAGGAACGCGTTCACCAGCAGGCGCTCAATGCCCTCGTTCGCCTGGACGGCCTCCAGCCTCTTGCGGTCCTCGCCCGGCTCGGCCTGCCGGGCCCACGCCTGCGGGCCGGTCACGGACGGCGCCGGCGGATCGTCGGGAACGGCGCTCACCGGAGGAAGCGAGGCGACCGGGGGGATGCCGCGCGGCGGGACGGTGGGGCGGGCGGCGCCCGGGTCGCCGAGCGGAACCGACTCGGCCCGGCGGCGGAACTGCAGCAGGCGGACGGCGAAGGTGGTGACGTCGTGCGGCTGGTTGCGGCGCTGGCCGGGCATGAGGAACGGCTGGCGGCGGAACCACCGGTAGCGGCGCCGCCCGGCCCAGTTACGCGACAGCAGCAGGACGTGGAACGATCCGATCACCGGGCCGGCGAGGATCGCGCACACGCCGAAGAGCGTGGTCAGCTGGTCGGCCCATCCGGCGCTCAAGATGGCCGTGGCGGCGGCCCAGGCCGGCAGCGGGCCCTCCGCGTAGGCGCGGACGTTCGCCCAGAAGTTGCGCCGGTCCTGCCCGGTGCCCGCGCTGATCTGCCTGCGCCGCTGCCGCACGGCCCTTTTCACCCCGTCGTGCAGGCGGTCGGGCTCGTCCTCGGGAACCTGCAGGTCGAGCATCCACAGCACCTGCGCGAACAGCGGGAACCGCAGGTGCGCCTCGCCGGGTGGGGCGACGGCCGCGAGGTCGCGCGTCACCTGGCGCAGCCGCGCGGCGAGCGCGGCGTACGGCGGAGCGGGGCGCTCCCCGGCCGGCGCGCCCTCCTCCTGTTCGGTGGAGGGCGCGAGGTGGGCGAACGGTGTGCCGTCGCACCGGGCCTCCAGCGCCTGGACCGCCGCCGACGTCGCCGCGTACTGCCCGGTGACCCACACCACGGGCAGCGGCACGTCGCCGCCGCGCCAGGTGGGACGCACGCGCATCTGGTCGAAGACGCGCAGGAACTCGCGGACGCCCTCGTTGCGCCTGCGGTAGCTCTCGTCGGGGTCGTGACGCGGGACCGTTCCCGTCTGGTTCCCGGTGCGGTTCCCGGACGGGGAGCCGGGCGCCGCGGTGGCCGGGTCGTCCGGATCCGGGGAGGGCGGGGGTGCAGGGGGCACTGGGTTCACTCCCGATCGGCAGGGGCTGACGCGCTCGCTTTCGGCTGGTCGTGCGGTGGGGAGGGGTCGGATTCCAGCATAGGCTTCCGGCGCCTGCGGCGGTCGAAGCTCACGTCCACAGATGGGCCGTGGGCTCGTGGCGCCCGGCGTCCGGGCTCGCGGCCGGTGTCGAGGTCGGCGGGGTGCGGGCGGTCAGAGGTCGCGTCGCATGCACACCCGGGGCCAGCGGTCCAGGCCGAGCGCCCGCTCGCGCCGGCGCAGGTCGCGCAGGCCCGGGGTCAACTCGGCGTCGTCCAGTGACCAGAACCCGCACCGCTCGTAATAGGGGGCGTTCCACGGCACGCGGGTGAAGGTGATCAGCGTGAGCGCCGGCAGGCCCTCGGCCGTGGCGTAGGCGGCGGCGTGGTCGATGAGCGAGCGTCCCATGCCCCTGCGGGCCGACGCGGGATGCACCGAGACCTGTTCCAGGTGGAGGTTGCCGTCGATCACGTCGGCGAGGAGGTAGGCGACCGGCCGGTCACCGGCGTCGGTCTTCACCCACGCGCGTCCCGCGCGCTGGTAGCCGGCCAGGACGTCGATGGGGAAGGGCTCGTCGTCGGCGACCTTCGTCATGCCCAGGTCGAGGAAGGATCGCCCGGCGGCGCTCGATGTCCTGCAGGAGGGAAAGCTCGTCGAGGGCGGCCATACGGATGCTCATCGGCTCATTGTCGTCGCCGCCGGCGCCGCTGAACAGTCGTTTACGTGCGGCCCGGCGCCCGCCGGAAGGCGGTGGTCGCCGGGGCCGCGGCCATGATGGGCCCGAGCACGACGCGGCCGGCCTTGAGGGTGTTCACGAACGTGGACCATTCGCCGGAGGCGACGACGAGGGCGGGGCCGTCGGGGTTCTTGGAGTCACGCACGGCGATGGCGTCCTCGCCGGCCAGGTTGCTCGCCACCTCGACGCAATGGCCGCCGTTGTCACCAGACCGAGATGATTTGCGCCATAACGCGTGGCTCAGGTCCATTTGTCTACCGCTTCCTTGATTACTTTGAGCGACAGCGACTGAGGGAAGGCCTCCGCCCTGATGGCGTCGTAACGAGCGGTCAGCGACGCGATCGCGTTTCGATCGGTCATCGTGCGTCCGTCGGGCACCGAATCCACATATACCGTATAAGGCGTGCCGCGCTGTTCGGCTATAACGAATCCGGCAAGAAGTCCGGGGATGGCCTCGGCGTCGAACGGAACGATCTGGATCGTCACCCGCGGGTGCTCCGCAATTTCCAGAAGGTGCAGCATCTGATCGCGCATCACCTCCTTACCGCCGATGGGACGGCGCAGGACGCCTTCGTCCATCAAACTGAGGATCAACGGCGGGTTTTCCTGGGACAAGATGCTCTTGCGTTGCATCCTGCCGGCCACTCGCTCCTCCACTATTTCGGGTGTGCTGTCGGGCGCGCGGCAGAAGATGCGCCGCGCATATGGCTCGGTCTGGAAGATCCCCGGAACGAGCAGTGGGTCCCAGGTCTGGATCGCGGTCGCCCGCCGCTCCTCGAAGGTGAAATCGCGGAAATGATCGGCGACCGGAGGCGGCGGTGGCCAGCCCTCCAGGTAGAGGGCCTCGAAGTCCCCCTCCAGGCCGAATGCCTGGTCACAGCGCTTGGCGAAGTCCTCGCTAGGGGTGCGCTTGAGGTTCTCCACCGCGCCGACGAGGCTGCCGGAGAAGCCCACGCGCCGGCCGAGCTGTCCTTGGGTGAGCCCGGCGAGTATCCGGTGGCGCTGAAGCTCGTAGGCGAAGCGGGCGCGCGCGGATTCCCCGGGGTTGATTTTCGTCATATGTGGCATTTGAAACATCTATTCCATTTCGGGAGTGGTGACATGGGGGGTGACCGCCGTTCCACGAAGACCGTGGTTCCGGTGTGTAGTTAATCGGATACCCAAGGTAATGGATCTGGAGTATCACGAGAAGACAGAATCGTTATGGTCGGCGCCGTCGCATCTCGACGTGCCGGAAAAGCGGCATGCGGGCTGGGCGCTGGAACGGTCATATCCATACGATCCGGGCAGCCCTTTTCCGGTCGTCCGTGGGATGAGCTCTGGCCGCTGTTCTCCCCGGGCCGTCCGGTGCCATCGCGGTGTGAAGAATCGGGCGGTGTCCTGATCTGCCGCGCTAATGGGGCCGCGTCGCTGGGCTATGGCACACCAATTCGGCACACGTGATGTGCGCGTGGCGCGGAAACGCCGAACCGGCCCGCGTCCCGCGATTCGCCGGGGCGCGGACGCGCGTTCGGGTGGGCGAGTGGATGGGGCGGGTTCGCCCCCGGGGACCGCTCCACTCCCCGCGAACCCGTGCGCCGCGCCGCCGTTCTTGACTCCGTCCGCTCGTTCCGCAGTCAGTGCCGCGTCTCGGCGTCGTTTCGGAGGGTTTCTCATGTTCCAGTGGGACGCATATAACGAAATGGTATCGACCGAGGTCGTGGGCTTGTGAGCCACGGTTGTCCGTGTTCTTTGGGTGGGTTTGGGAGCGAAACGATCACTTAATGGCACCAATTCCGGTGGAATGATGACGTAGCGGACGTCGGTCAGTAAGGCTCGACAGCACATCCGCATTCGCCGGGTGTGAGTCCACGGACGCCGAGATGGTCAAGGGAGAGACGAGTGCCGGCAGCTCGTTCCAACTCCGGGTTCTCGCCGGACGTCGCGGCGGCTCTGAGCCAGGCCGACCGGGGAATTCGCATGCGGATGGGCGACCATCACGCGCTGTTCGACTACTGGCGCTTCGCCATGAGCACGATCTGCAGCGTGGACGCCTTCTACGTGGGGTTCTACCGGGAGGGGCGCAGAATCGTCTATCCGTACACCTACGACGACACCATCGCCGTCAAGCGCTACATGCCGCCGGAGGTGTTCGGATACGGCCCCACAGGGCAGGCCGCGTGGATTCTGCGGAACAAGCGCACCTACACCTACGCCAGCGACAACGGCATGCTCCTGCACCACGGCGTCGCCTTCGGCGACGAGCAGCGGGTGTCGGCCGACGCCATCACGATCCCCATGTTCGACACCCGCGACGGCGAGGAGGTGGTGATCGGCCTGGCCTCCATCCAGACCTACAAGAGCCACGCCTATACCGACGAGCACGTGCGGGCCTTCGAATGGACGGCCGCTTCGGTGGCGACCGTGCTCGCCCGCGAGCGGGAGGACGAGCTCAACCGCGAAGGGCTGGCCGTCCCGCCGGCCGGCGCGGACGGCGACCAGCCGTCGGTGGTGGAGGTGGTGCAGGACGTCTCGGAGATCCTCGCCGAGCTGCACAGCAAGATCTGCGCGGTGGAGGAGGCCATCCCGATCGGAGAGCGAGAGCTGGTGCGCATGGTCAGGGAACTGCGGCACCAGTGCGAGCGGGGGCAGACCGAGACCATGGACATCATCGCCCGGCCTTCCGTCCGGGCCGAGAACCTGCTCAACTCGCTTTCCTCCAAGGAGCGGGAGATCGCCTTGCTGATCGCGCGCGGCGGCCTGAGCAACAAGGAGATCGCCGCGCGGGTTTTCGTCACCGAATCCACCATCAAAGGCCACGTCTCCCGCATATTGCGCAAGCTCGGCGTCGAGCAACGGTCCGGTATCGCGGCCAGGCTGGAGCAATTCTTCGACTAGTGCCGCCGGTTCCGGTCGCGGGCGGCGCTCCCGGCGCGTCCGTACCCCCCTGAGGACCCTTGGCCGATCTTGTGTGACCGCATCGTCCCTGGACGGCGGCGTCTCGCACGTTACTTGCGAACCATTCGCAACACACGTTCGTCTGCACGTTCCGCGTTCTCTGTATGGTGCTCTGAGGTCGTTTGAGGTGTTTCTCGGGTGCCCTCTCCCCGCATTGTGGTCACCGGCTGTTCACTCGGCTTCACCGAGCGAGCCCAGGCAGTACTTAGTACTGCGGCATCCACCGGGAAAACCCACCCCAAGGGGTGGCGCTATGGGTGATCGATGCGGATATCGTCCTTATGTCAAAAGGGAGGGGTTTGTCGGCACCTGGCGGCTTCCGGCCGTCGGCACGGGGGGAGACGGGTCGACGTCGCCGGTGGTGCCGGCGCAGGCGAGGAGCGGCTATGGAGGGGTTGACCATCGCCATCCTCGGGATCACGCTGCTGTCCGGAGTCGTCTATTCGTGGAGCAACCGGCGGGGGAGCGACGCGCTCGCGTCGATCGCCGGTGAATTCCCGATGACGCCCGAGCAGGCCGCGCTGATCGCGATGGAGGCGGGTCTGACATGGCGGGAAAGGGCGAACGGCAGAGCCGTGCCCGTGACGCGTAGCGGAGATGTACTGAAGGTCGAGATCGAGTGCGGTGCGGGAGTGATGTCGTTCGAGATCCGCCAGACCCCGTCGGGAAGCCGGGTCACCGGGCGGGCCGAGGAGATCGCGATCGTCCGGATGCCGCAACTGGGAGGGTTCGGCGTCTCACCGGCGAACGTGCTGACCATGACGGCGGGCATGCCGAGGAACCCCGCGCGGCTGCTCAGGCGGCGCGAGCGGGTCTTCGACGCCCTCGCCTTCGCGGCACGCGAGGGGGACTCGGCCGGAGTGGATCACGTCCACGAGCCGGAGACCGTCCTCGTCGCGAACACCGGCCGAAGGACGAACGCCGGCCAAGGGCGGGAAACCGGCCAGAGGGAGAACGCCCGGCGAAGGGAGGACTCCGGTCAGGGGACGGACGCCTGTCAAGGGACGGACGCCGGTCAGGGGACGGACAGCGGTCGCGGTGCGCATGCCGGGCGTGGTGGCGGTCGGCTGATGCGCGTCCGGCGAGGTGCGGTGGCCCGGCATCGGGCGGGCGCCCGCGGTGCGGTGGACGTGCTGTACGGAGTGGACGCGGGCCGAAGACGGTGCGACGCCGTGCCGAGGCCCTGACCAGCGCGCAGGCCGGCCCCGTCGCCGGGTGGGCGGCGACGGGGCCGGCCTGTGTCCTTCGCCGGTGCCGCCGTGCGGTGTCCGGGGTGTCGTCCACCTGTGCCGGTGCCGGTGCCGCCGTGCGGCGTCCGCGGTGTCGTCCACCTGTGCCGGTGCCGCGGTGCCGCGGTGCCGCGGTGCGGCGTCCGCGGTGTCGTACGCCTACTGGCGGTGTCGTCCGCTGTGGGCGGTGCGGGCGGCCGTGATCGAGCGCCCGCACCGCTGTCAGAGGGTGCTCAGTCGCGGATGATGTGGACGTCCACCACCGCCGACCGGCCCGCCTCGACGGCCTCGAGGCCGCGGCGCAGCGCGGGCAGCAGGTCGGCCCGGTCGGTGACGGTCTCGCCGTGGGCGTGGCAGGCGCGGGCGACGGCGGCGAAGTCGGGCGGCGCGCTGAAACGCGTCCCCTCGGCGTCCCCCCGGTTCGCGGACAGGCCCTCGGGGAACAGCTCGAAGACCGGCAGCCGGCTGGCGCGGTAGCCGTCGTTGTTGAGCACGACGGCCATGATCGGCGCGCCCGCCTCGGCCGCGAGGCACAGCGCCGCCGTCGGCACGCCGAACATGAAGCTGCCGTCGCCCACCACGGTCACGACCCGGCGTCCCGGTGAGGCCAGGCTGACGCCCACCGCCCCGCCGAGCCCCCAGCCCAGGCCGGGCGACCCCGTGCCGTACATGGTCGCGGCCTCGGTGCGGCCGAGGTTCTCGTGCAGCGCGCGGGCGTTGGTGACCGACTCCTCGACGACGAGGTCGTCGGCGCGCAGCACCTCGTTCAGCGCGGTGACGACCTCGGCCCCGGTCATCGGCCCCTCGGCGGCGCCGCTCGTGGCCGCCGAGGCCGTCGTGCTCGCGGACGTGGAGGTGCCCGTGGCGGTCGCGGCCGGCCGCGTCGCGGGCGCGGTGTGGCCGATCTCCTCCAGCCGGTCGGCGATCTGGCCGAGGGCGGTGGCCCCGTCGGCCGTCACGGCCACGTCCACCGGGAAGGTCCACATCGGCATGTCGGTCTTCAGCGGGTCGACGTCGATGTGGACGACCGTCGCGTCCTCGCGGGGATGGGTGAACCTCGGGATCCACGGCACGTCCGCGTCCACGACGATGATCAGGTCGGACTCCTCGACGGCCTGCTGCGCCTCCGCCGCCGTCAGCAGGTTCATCGGGTGCGACGTCGAGATGCTGACGCAGCCGCTCTCGGCCAGATCGACGACCCGGACCCGCGCGAGATCGGCCAGGCGCGTGACCGCGTGGAAGCCCTCGGCGCGGCGGCCCACCTTCGCGGTGATGAGCAGCGGCCGTTCGGCGCCCGCCACCCGCTCGGCGATCCAGCGCACGGTCTCGGGGTCGGCCGCGGGCGGGCGGGGGACCGCGTAGCCGGTGGTGCGGCCGAGCTCCGGCGCCGGCGGGTCCATCAGGACGTCGCGGGAGACCATGAGGTACGACGGCCCGGGCACCCCGCCCGTCGCGACCTGCACCGCACGGCCGATGGCCCGGGCCAGCATGCCCGGCCGGGTGATCTCGGTGACCCACTTGGCGTACCCGCGCACGACGCCGGCCTGGTCGGGGACGTCCTGCTGCCAGTGGATGGTGTGGGAACGGCCGCCGGGCGCGCCCGGTTCCTCCGCGTACGGCGTCTTGCCCGCGATGACCACCACTCCGGCGCGGTCGCGCAGCATGTTGTGCACCATGGCGCCGAGGTTCTGCGTGCCCACGTCCACGTGCACGAACACGGCCTGCGGGCGGCGGGTCACCTGCCAGTAGCCGTGCGCCGCGGCCAGCGCGACCGCCTCGAACGAGCAGATGATGACCTTGGGGGCGGGCGCGCCGGCCTTGGCCAGCGTGGCGATCGCCTCCTGCAGCGGGGCGGAGTCCGTGCCGGGGTTGAGGAACAGGTGCTCCACGCCGTGCTCGGCGAGCAGCCACAGCAGGTGCTCGGCGGTCGTCGCCGGCTGGAAGTGGTCCACGCGGTATCTCCTGACATAACTGACATAGCGGCATCTATCGCGCGTTGAATCTGCGTCGAGTGCTGAGCGTAGAAGATCAGCGCCCGCGCCGTCTCCCCCTCGGCGGCAGGACCGGAGGCGCCCGGCACCCTTGAGCATCCGGCGGCCGCGGCCGCCGTGCCGTCGGCTGCGTGCCGGCGGATCAGCGGGCGGCGTGCCTGCCCTTGCTCCGGCGTTCGCGTAGCCGCACGACCACGAACGTGACCACGGCCAGCGCGGCGAGCCCGATGACGACCTTCGACAGAATGCCCGCGTAGCCCTCGACCAGCGACCAGCTCTCGCCCAGCTGGTATCCGGCCAGCACGAACACCGAGTTCCAGATCAGGCTTCCCAGGGTCGTCAAGGTGACGAAGTGCGCCAGCGGCATCCGCTCCACCCCGGCGGGCACCGAGATCAGGCTGCGGAAGACCGGGATCATCCGTCCGAAGAACACCGTCTTCGTCCCGTGCTCGCGGAACCACGCCTCGGCCTTCTCGATGTCCTCTACCTTGACCAGCGGCAGGCGCGCGGCGATCGCCACCGTCCGATCGCGCCCGAGTGCGGCCCCGACGCCGTACAGGGCCAGAGCGCCGATCACCGAGCCGAGGGTGGTCCAGAGCAGCGCGTCGAACAGGCTCATCTCACCCCTGCTCGCGGTGAATCCCGCCAGGGGGAGGATCACCTCGCTCGGCAGCGGGGGGAACAGATTCTCCAGCGCGATCGCCAGTCCGGCGCCCGGGGCTCCGAGCCGTTCCATCATCCCGGTCGCCCATCCGGCGACCCCGTCAACCGTCGTGTCCATGCCCGACACGCTATGCAAGATCGGGCATTCCATGGCATGAGGGCGAGAACCGGGTGGGCGATCCGGCGTCAGGGCCGCGAGGTCGCCGGGCTCCGGACGCCACCGCGAGTGGCTGGTGCGGTGACCACATACGTTCACCGGGCGCGGCTCTCCATCCCCGGCCACGTGCTGCGGTGATCGGCGCCGGGTCGGCGGGTCGTGGTACGGCGATGCCGGCGCCTGCCACGGCGCCCGAACCGGTGAACATTCGTGGACAGCGCACCAGAGGGGGCAGGCCGGTCCGCGAACCGTGGACGATCATGTGCCGCGGCCTGCGCTCGTCCGCTGTTAGAGCGGTTGTCCACAGGGCAGAGGTCGGCCTGCTCGTGGCGAAGATCCGGCTACTAGTCTCGGGACACATGACCGAGTGGCCCCGGGCTGGAGGAGATCGATGCACCGGCCGTTCCGCGGTTTCACGCGCCTGACCCGGCGGTGGCCGGCATTGGGGTTCACCCTGCTCACCCTGCTCACACTGACTTCTGCCCTTCTGCCGGCCACCCTCGCCCCGCCCTCCGCGGCGGCCGCCGCCCCTCCCCTCACCGACGCCACCACCGCCCGGGTTCCCCGGGTGGAGGCGGCGGTCTGTCCGGTCCCGGTGCCGGCGGGCACGCAGTGTGGGTTCCTGGTGGTGCCCGAGCGCAGGGACGTCGGCGACAGCCGGGAGATCCGCGTCGGTTACGCCCTTCACCGCTCCACGGCGGCCGACCGCCGGCCCGATCCCGTCGTCTACACCAGCGGCGGCCCGGCCTCGGCCTCCGTCCAGCTCACCGGCTACCTCACCGACATGCCTCTCGGCCGCGACCGCGACGTCGTCGTGCTCGAACAGCGCGGCAGCCGGTGGTCACGGCCGCGGCTCGACTGCCCCGAGATCGCCCGGGCCCTTCTCGACACCCTGAGCATGCCCGGCGGGCCCGCCGACCCGGCCGAACGCGCCCGCATGGCCTCCGGCGCCACGGCCTGCCGCGACCGGCTCACGCGGCAGGGGGTCGACCTGCGCGGCTACGTGACCTCCGAGATCGCCGCCGACGTCGTCGATCTGCGGCGCGCGCTGGGATACGACCAGTGGAACCTGTTCGGCGTCAGCTATTCGACCAGGTCGATGCTCGCCGCCGCGGAGGCCGACCCCGAGGGCACGCGGTCGGTCGTCCTGGACTCCTTCTTCCCCCCGCTGACCCGCCGGTACGACGAGGCGGCCGCCGATCTGGCGGGTTCCATCGCGTCGCTCGGCCGCGAATGGCCGGGCCTGTCCGGGCGCTTCGCGACGATGGTCCGGCGCCTGAACCAACGGCCGGCGCAGGTCCGCACCTCCGACCCCCTCACCGGCCGTCCGATCACCGTCCGGCTCACCGGGGACGACGTGGCCACCATCCTGGACGAGGCGATGCACGAGGTGGACGTCCTGCCGGTCGTGCCCGCGCTGGTGGACGCCGTGGCCGACGGAGACGACCGTCCGCTGCAGGTGCTGGCCGACCAGGCCGGCGGCGGGCTGGTGTCCCACGAGTTCGGGCTGTTCTACGCGGTGATGTGCCAGGACGAGGCGCTCTTCAACACCTTCTCCGGCCAGGGCCACCCTCGGCTGTTCACGGTCGAGGCCGACAAGGCGGTCTGCGACGCCTGGGGGCTGCCCGCCTCCCCGTCCGCCGTACTCACCCGCGGCCCCGCACCGACGGCGCCGCGCAGGGTCGTCAGCGCGCCGGTGCTGGTGGTGGGCGGGGAGTTCGATCCCACGACGCCGGTCGCGAAGGCCAGGTCCGCGGCCCGGGCACTGCCCGGGGCGAGGGTCGTCGAGTTCGCCGGCGTGGGGCACGCCGTGTTCCTGTCGAGCCGGTGCGGGCGGCAGACCATCTCGGCCTTCGTGGCCGACCCTCGTGCGGCGGCCCCGTGCGACCCTGGCCGGGCGTCGTACGCGATCTCGGGCCCGGGGGACTTCCACGTCACCCCGGTCGTCTACCGCGTGAGCACCGGCGCCTGGTGGCTGCTCATCCCGTTCGCCCTGTTCCTGGTCACCTCGTTCGGCCAGCTCGTGGTGGGGATGCGGGCGCTGGTCCGGCAGAGCGCGGCAGGCAGGGTCAGCTCGGTGGTGGCCCTCACCACGGTCGCCGGTTTCACGGGGGTCACCTTCATCCTGCTGACCGCGGTGGGCCTCTACAGCGCCGCGGCGTCCAACCAGACCGCGCTCGGCATCGGCGTCCCCTCGGCGGTCCTGTGGTACGGCACCGTCGCGGCGCTTTCGGCGGCGCTGAGCCTGGTGGCGCTGCTCCGCAGCCGCCTGCACTGGCAGACCGCCGTCCCCGTGGCCGCCGCGGTCACCCTGCTGCTGTGGTGGGTGCTGTACCTGTGATCACGCCCGGCCGCCGGCCGGTGCGCAGTGCTCCGACGACGCCCCGCATCTCGCGCATGGCGGTTCAGGGCGGGCGCGGCGCGCGGGGAGCGGTCAGGGGAGGGTGAGGATCTCGCTGCCGGTGTCGGTGACCACCAAGGTGTGCTCGAACTGGGCGGTGCGCTTGCGGTCCTTGGTGACGGCGGTCCAGCCGTCGGGCCACAGGTCGTACTCGATGGTGCCCAGGGTGAGCATGGGCTCGATCGTGAAGGTCATGCCGGGCACCAGGGTGACCGACAGCGACGGGTCGTCGTAATGGGGCACGATCAGGCCCGAGTGGAAGGAGGTCGAGATGCCGTGCCCGGTGAAGTCGCGCACCACGCCGTAGCCGAAGCGCTTGGCGTACGCGGAGATCACCCGGCCCACGATGTTGAGCTGACGCCCCGGGGCCACCGCCTTGATCGCCCGCATCATCGCCTCGCGCGTGCGCTCGACCAGCAGGCGCGACTCCTCGTCCACCTCGCCGACCAGGTAGGTGGCGTCGGTGTCGCCGTGCACGCCGCCGATGTAGGCGGTGATGTCGATGTTGACGATGTCGCCGTCGTTGAGGACGGTGTCGTCGGGGATGCCGTGGCAGATCACCTCGTTGATCGAGGTGCACAGCGACTTGGGGTAACCGCGGTAGCCCAGCGTCGAAGGGTAGGCGCCGTGGTCGCAGAGGAACTCGTGCCCGATGCGGTCGAGTTCGTCGGTGGTCACGCCGGGGGCGATGTGCCGGCCGACCTCCTCCAGCGCCTGGGCGGCGATGCGGCCCGCGACGCGCATGCGCTCGATCGTCTCGGGCGTCTGGACGTCGGAGGTGCCGCGGCGGGGCTCCTTGCGGCCGACGTACTCCGGGCGCTCGATGTCGGCGGGAACCTTGCGGGTGGGCGAGAGCCGTCCTGGCCGGAGCAGTGTCGTCATGCGCCAAGTCTAGTTCGGCGGCAAGCGGGCAGGATCTGCCGCAGAACGAGCGCGCCGGCCGTTCTGCGGGCATTGTTGTAGATCATCCGTACGGCAAGGAGAGACATGAGCGCCGACCAGTGGTGGTTCTGCCTGAAGCACATGGCGGTCGAGCCGGACGAGGGCTGTCCGAACAAGGACCGCATGGGGCCCTATGCCACGCGTGACGCGGCGGCGGCGGCGTTGGAGACGGCCGCCGCGCGCAACAAGAGCTGGCAGGAAGGCGACAAGGAGTGGGACGGAGACTAGACCTCGCGCCTCCACGGCCGGGTGGCCATCACGCGCCGGACGGCGAGGATGCCGATGCCGCACCAGACGAGGTTGAGCAGGGCCGATGGCCACGCGAGGTGCACGGCGGAGTTGATCATCAGGGCGATCGCTCCGCCGAGGTTGAGGAGCTGGTAGGCGAGCCCGTCGCCGGACAACCTGCGCATCGACAGCATGGCGTAGGCGTAGACGAGCACCCCGGCGCCGAGCATGCCCAGGATGTCGATCAGGAGCGGCACCTTCTCATGCCCCGGCGGAAGCGCGCGGCCGGCGGTAAAGGCGATGAAGGCGGCGCGTGTCGCCTATAACGGGAAATGTCTGGCGTGGGTGGGTGCAGTGCAACTTTGTTCCCCCTATCCATCGACATGCCGGCGTCCGCGGTGGGCCGGGCCGCGCGCTGCTGCGAGTGCCGGCGTTCGTGCGGCTCACCTCGCTTGACCGGTGTTGTCCGCCAGCGTACGCCCGGTGCGGGCGCCGTCCGGGGTGGGCGCTGAACAGGCATGCCACCTGGTTGGGCATGATTCAGCAGCGAGCGCATCTACGTCCTATCGGGACGTAGGTTCTGCTTCCGATATCCCGGCCGAATGGGTCTTTCTTCGAGATGTCCGGCCGGCCCCGGAGGGTGGCCGTCGTGCGGGGCCGGTGGCTCAGTCGGGGAGGCGCGGGCCGGTGATGCGTTCGGCCAGGCGGGCCAGGCGATCGATGAGCCGGCCGCCCGAGCGCGGCCCCTCCCCGGCGGCCATGCTCACCAGGTGCTGGGCGGCGTCGAAGGTGAACAGGCCGTCGTGGGACGGCACCGCCAGCGCGTCGTGGGCCAGACCCTCGAGCTCGGGGTCGCCGCCGTCCAGAGCGAGGATCGTCGCCCCTGTGCGCCGCGCGTCGTCAACGCGTTCGAGCAGAGGCGCCGGCGCCTTGTCCTCGGCCACGACGAACAGCGTCTCGCCGCGACGGGCCGCCTGGATGCGGTCGATGCCGACGGCGAGGTGCGGCGGCGCGTCCGCCGGGGGCGACCAGCGCACCAGCGTCGGGGCGAGCTGGGACAGCCCCGACATGCGCGCCTCGTCGTCGAGGTGGGCGGCGAGGTGCCACGGCTCGTCCTTCGGGGTGCCGACCAGCAGCAGCCCGCCGGGCGAGCGGGTCGAGCGGAGGAAGGTGCCGAGCTCACGGGTGCGCTCGACCCAGCGGGTGGTGGAGAGCACCTCGCGCAGGAAGGCCACCGACGCAGCGTCCATGGCCTCCATGGTGCATCATCGCCCCCGCCGCCGTCCCGGATAGCGCCACCTGGCATGATCGAGAGGATCAGAGCGCGACGAGGAGATCAGGCACACCATGAGCGATGCACTGCCGGACGTCAGCGGCCTTTCGGTGGGGATCCTCGGCGGCACGGGCGACCAGGGGAAGGGGCTCGCCCGCAGGTTCGCGATCGCGGGGCACACCGTGATGATCGGCTCGCGCAGCGCCTCGCGGGCCCAGGAGGCGGCCGACGGTCTCGGTTCCGGGCTCCCGATCAGCGGCGCCGACAACGCCGCCGTGGCCGCGGAGGCGGACGTCGTCATCGTGGCCGTGCCGTGGGACGGGCACCGGTCCATCCTCGCGTCGCTGCGCTCGGAGCTGACCGGCAAGATCGTCGTCGACTGCGTGAACCCGCTCGGGTTCGACAAGCAGGGGGCCTTCGCGCTGGAGGTGGAGGAGGGCAGCGCCGCGCAGCAGGCGGCGGCGGTCCTGCCCGGCAGCCGCGTCGTCGCGGCCTTCCACCATGTCTCCGCCGTCCTGCTGCTCGACCCGGCCGTGGCGGAGATCGATCTCGACGTGCTGGTGCTGGGAGACGACCGCGAGGCGACCGACACGGTGCAGGCGCTGGCGTCGCGGATCCCCGGCGCGCGCGGCGTGTACGGCGGGCGGCTGCGCAACGCCCGGCAGATCGAGGCGTTCACCGCCAACCTCATCTCGATCAACCGCCGGTACAAGGCCCACGCCGGTCTGCGGGTGACCGACGTCTGACCTCGCGTCCTGCGAGGGCGCCTGACCGTGGTGCGGGCGCCGGACGGTGGGTGGGGGTTGCGGCCTGTGGCCCGGAGGCGATCTGACAAAACAGGGCGTTTGCGGTCATTCTTGACGGCATGAGCTCTTTGCACCCAGAGACCCGTGCCGTCCACCTGCCCAACCCGCCGCTGAACGGAAGCACGCCGATCGCGGTGCCGCTGTACCAGACGTCGGGGTTCGTGTTCGACGATCCGGCCGTCTTCGCCGACGGCATGGGACGTCCCGACGGCGCCTTCGTCTATGGGCGGCTGAGCAACCCGACCGTGCGCGCGCTGGAGGAGGCCGTCGCGGGCCTGGAGGGCGGCGTGGGCGCGGTGGCCGCGGGTTCGGGCATGGGGGCGATCAACACCGTGCTGTTCGGGCTGCTCCAGCCCGGTGACCATGTGATCGCGCAGACGGCCCTGTACGGCGGCACCGCCGCGTCGTTCGCCGACCTCCAGGAGCGGTTCGGGGTGTCGGTGACCTACGTGCCGCAGGACGACCCGGCGGCGGCGCGCGAGGCGATCCGGCCCGAGACCAAGCTGCTGTACCTGGAGACCATCGCCAACCCGATGACCCAGGTGGCCGACCTGCCCGGCATGTGCGCCGTCGCCGGCGAGGCCGGGGTGACCACGGTGGTGGACAACACCTTCGCCTCCCCGGTGCTGTGCCGGCCGCTGGAGCACGGCGCCGACGTCGTCGTCCACTCCATGACCAAGTACCTGAGCGGGCACAGCGACGTGCTGGGCGGCATCGCCGTCTTCGCCGACGACGCGGCGCATCGCAAGGTCTGGTCGTACGCGACGAAGCTCGGCGCGACCCTCGACCCGTTCGCCGCCTGGCTGACGCTGCGCGGCATGCAGACGCTGCCGTTGCGCATGGCCCGCCACTGCGACAACACCCGCTCGCTCGCGACCCGGCTGGCCGAGCACCCGGCGGTCGCGGCCGTCCACTGGCCCGGCCTGCCCTCGCACCCGTCGTACGAGCTGGCCGCCAAGCTGCTGCCCGACTTCGGCGGGGTGTTCTCCTTCGACCTGGTGGGCGGGCGCGCGGCGGGGGAGAGGTTCATGAGCTCGGTCCGGCTCGCTCTGCTCGCCCCCTCGCTCGGCGGCGTCGAGACGCTGATCCTGCACCCGGCCACGACCTCGCACCGCTCGCTGACCGCCCACGAGCTCCAGCGGGCGGAGATCGGCGAGGGCACCGTACGGGTCGCGGTCGGCATCGAGCATCCCGACGACCTGTGGGCCGACTTCGCCCAGGCCCTCGACGCCTAGACGGACGGTCACCGCGCCACCCGCCCGCTCTGCTCCGTTGGTGGGAACGAGGTAAAGCGGGCGGGGCCGGCTGGGTACGGGGTGCCGCACGGGCGGCGGCCTGGCCGGTCGGCGGGCCGCCGCGGGCGGTCAGCGGTAGCTGTGCTCGGGAGCCGGGAAGGCGCCGGAGACGACCTCGTCGGCGAACGCGCGGACCGCGTGGTCCATCTCGCCGGCCAGGTCGAAGTACTTCTTCACGAACTTCGCCGGACGCTGGGTGAGACCCATGAGGTCCTGCCAGACGAGCACCTGGGCGTCGCAGGACGGGCCCGCGCCGATGCCGATGGTGGGGATCGACAAGGCGGCGGTCACCCGCGCGGCCAGGTCGGCGGGCACGCATTCGAGCACGACGGAGAAGGCGCCCGCGTGCTCCAGCGCCTTGGCGTCGGCCATGAGCTGCTCGCCCGACTCGCCGCGTCCCTGCACACGGTAGCCGCCGAACGCGTTGACCGACTGCGGGGTCAGCCCGAGGTGGCCCATCACCGGGATGCCGGCCGAGACCAGCGTCTCGACCTGGGGGAGCACCCGGCGGCCGCCCTCCAGCTTGACCGCGTGGGCGCCGGCCTCCTTCAGGAACCGCGCCGCGGAGGCGAGGGCCTGCTCGGATGAGGACTGGTAGGAGCCGAAGGGCAGGTCGGCGACCACCATCGCCCGCGAGGACCCGCGGACGACCGCCGCCGTGAGCGGGATGAGGTCGTCGACGGAGACGGGAAGGGTCGAGTCGTACCCGTAGACGACCATGGCGGCCGAGTCGCCCACCAGCATGACCGGAATGCCGGCTTCGTCGAACACCCGAGCCGTCATCGCGTCGTAGGCGGTGACCATCGGCCACTTCTCGCCGCGTTCCTTGGCGGCGGAGATGTCGCGGACGGTGATCCTGCGTCCAGCTTGGCCGCCGTAGAGCGCGGTCGGCGAGCTGGCAATCTGGGACGTAGAGGACATCATGGATCCCTCCAGGCCTCGAGGCGCCCTTGTGGCGTCCCCGGACGGTCAGATCATCGCATGTCTGACCGTCAAGGCAACACCCGGGAGGCCCCCTCCTCATCCCGGCGTTCCCCTGTCGGAGTCCCCCATACCCCTGGGTCCGCGAGCCCGTGCCGGAGAGGTCGCGGGCGCGCCGGCGGGGATGCCGCCGCACGTCCGAGGAGGTTCTGTCGGTGCGCTCGGGTAGCGTCCCGCAGGCCCCTGGGAGAGCGTCCGGCGCCGCCCGGGAACGCCCGAGGTCCGTCATGCCCACGAATGGACGGCCGGGTGGACGGCCGGTGAATAACGAAACGAAACCGTTGCGTATCGAATCTAGAAGCGATACGGTAGCGTTGCGATACTCAACCGTATCGAAATTACAGACGTGTTAATTCCTGGGGGGATGAAGCAGTGGAACAACCGACAGGTCACCCACGCCGATGGCAGGTCCTCGGCGTCATGGTGTTCAGCCTGCTGGCGATCGTTCTGGACAACACGATCCTCAACGTCGCGCTGAAGGTCATCTCCGACCCCGAGGCGGGGCTCGGCGCGACGCAGAGCCAGCTCGAGTGGGCCATCAACTCCTACACGCTGGTCTTCGCCGGCCTGCTGTTCACCTTCGGCGTGCTGGGTGACCGGTTCGGGCGCAAGCGCATGCTGCAGGTCGGCATGGTGTTGTTCGGCCTGGCCTCGCTGGCCAGCGCCTACGCGCAGGACCCGACGCAGCTGATCTTCGCGCGGGCCGCCATGGGCCTTGGCGGCGCCGCCGTCATGCCGGCCACTCTGGCGATCATCGCCAACGTCTTCGCGCCGCAGGAGCGCGCCAAGGCGATCGGCATCTGGGCGGGCGGCGTCGGCCTGGCCATCGCCATCGGCCCGATCACCGGCGGCGTGCTGCTCGAGCACTTCTGGTGGGGCTCGGTCTTCCTGGTCAACGTGCCGGTCGTGCTCATCAGCTCGGTGCTGATCGCCCTGCTGGTGCCCGAGTCCAGGAACCCGGACAAGGCACAGCTCGACCCGGTCGGCGTGCTGCTGTCGATCATCGGCCTGGTCGGCGTCATCTACGGCATCATCAAGGGCGGCGAGCTCGGCACCGTCACCGACCCCGAGGTGTGGGCGCCCGGCCTGGCCGGCGTCGCGGTGCTCGCGGCCTTCGTCTGGCACGAGCGCAGGACCGCCCACCCGGCCTTCGACGTCCGCTACTTCGGCATCGCGAGGTTCTCCACCGCCGTCGCCAGCGTCGGCCTGGTGTTCTTCGCCATGATGGGCGTGATGTTCTTCCTGGCGTTCTACCTCCAGATCGTCAAGGGGTACAGCCCGCTGCAGGCGGGGGCGCTGATGCTGCCGTTCGCGGCGGCGCAGCTCATCTTCTCGCCGCTCAGCGCCCAGATGGTGCGCAGGTTCGGCGGCAAGGCCGTCGCCACGGTCAGCCTGGTCATCGTGGCCGGCGCGCTGGCGGGCTTCGCCTTCCTGGAGGTCGGCACCTCGGTCTGGGTCTTCATGGGGCTCGCCTTCGTCCAGGGCGCGGCGATGGCCAACATCAACCCGCCGGCCACCGAGGCCGTCATGTCGTCCCTTCCCCGGGAGAAGGCCGGCGTCGGCTCGGCGATGACCAACACCGTCCGCCAGGTGGGCGGAGCGCTCGGCGTCGCCGTCCTCGGCTCGCTGCTGTCGGCCAGCTACCGCGACAACATGGCGGGGGCGCTGTCGGGGCTGCCGGAGAACGTGCGGCACGCGGCCGGCGAGTCGATCACGGCCACCTTGGGCATCGCCCAGTCGCTCGGCCCCAAGGGCGCCGCGCTCATCGCCCCGGCCAAGCAGGCGTTCGTCGACGGCATGCACGTGACGGCGCTGTGCGGCGCGGTCGTCGCGCTCATCGGCGCGGCCGTCGTCGCCAAGTGGCTGCCAGGTAAGAACGCGACCGCCACCCCGGTCGCTCGACCGGAAAGCAAGGAACCGGCAGTAGTGTGATCTGACCATGGTGACTGAGCAGACGGGGACGGTCCGTACGCCCGGCCGTCCCCGCAGCGAGAAGGCCGAGAAGGCGATCATCGACGCGGCGATCGCCATGATCGCCGATGGCACCGGTGTCGCCGAGCTGTCCATCGAGGCGATCGCCGCGCGGGCGGGTGTCGGGAAGACCACCATCTACCGGCGGTGGTCCAACAAGGAGGAGCTCGTCGTCGACGCGCTCGCCAGCCTCAAGGCCCCGATACCCGAGCTGCCCGGCCTGTCGGTGCGCGACGACGTCATCCGCTACCTGGCGGCGATGCAGGCCGACAGCCACAGTCCGCGCACCCGCTGCATCATGAACATCGCGCTGGGCGAGTCCGACCGCTTCCCCCACCTGACCGAGCGGTTCCGGGAGATCGTGGTGCGTCCCCGGCGGGAGGCACTGCGGTCGGTCATCCAGCGGGGTGTCGAATCCGGTGAGCTGCGCCCGGACGTGGACGTCGAGATGGCGATCGCGGCGCTGTCCGGCGCCATGATGTTCTTCACCAAATGGCGTGACAACGACGACGAACTGCCTGCCGACCTCCCCGACCGCATCGCCGACCTCATCCTCAGCGGCCTGCGGCCCTGAGCGGTTCGTCCCGGTGAGTGTTCCCCGAGGGCTTTGAGGGCGGCCGGCGGCCGAGGGATCGTGGCCCGGCCGCCGCTCGGCGTAGGGCGGGCCTACGAGGCGGGAGTCTCCCGCCAGCGGTTGGTGATGGGCAGGCGGCGGTCACGGCCGAAGTTCTTCGGAGTGATCTTGGGGCCCGGGGGATACTGCCGGCGCTTGTACTCGGCCAGGTCGACCAGGCGGATGACCCTGGCCACCAGCTCGGCGTCGTGCCCGGCGGCGACCAGCTCGCCCTTGCCCATGTCGTGCTCGACGTAGTCGGCGAGCAGCCGGTCGAGCACGTCGTACGGCGGCAGGGAGTCGGTGTCCCGCTGGTCCGGACGCAGCTCGGCGCTCGGCTCCTTGGTGATGGAGTTCTCGGGGATGGGCGGCCGGTCGAAGCGGTGCAGCAGCTCGCTCTCGCGCCCGGCCTGCTCGTTGCGCCAGCGCGACAGCTGCCACACCGTCGTCTTCAGGACGTCCTTGATGGGGGCGAAGCCGCCCGCCGAGTCGCCGTAGAGAGTGGAGTAACCGGTGGCCAGCTCGCTCTTGTTGCCCGTGGTGAGCACCAGGTGGCCGTGCTCGTTGGACAGCCCCATCAGCAGCATGCCCCGCACGCGCGCCTGGAGGTTCTCGGCGGCCAGCCCGCTCAGCTCGACCTCCTTCTCGAAGGCGTCGACGATGCCCTCGATCGGGACCAGCCGCGAGTGCAGCCCCTGCCGGTCGACCAGGTCGCGCGCGTCGCTCACCGAGTGGTCGGAGGAGTGGCGGGAGGGCATCAGGACGACGTGGACCCGGTCGGGGCCGACGGCGTCGGCGGCGATCGTGGCGGTCAGCGCCGAGTCGATGCCGCCGGACAGGCCGAGGATGACCGACCGGAAGCCGTTCTTGGCGAAGTAGTCGCGCACGCCGAGGACCAGCGCCGAGTAGACCTCCTCCAGGTCGGGGAGACGCGGGGCGACCGTCGGAGGCTCGGGGTCGTAGGCGGGCAGCGGGTCGCCCGACAGCACCAGCCGCTCGACCGTGATCGTGGTGCCGTCGCCGGCGTCCACGGGGAACGAGCCGGGACTGACCCACGGGTCGGCGGTCGGCAGCTCGAGGTCGGTGACCAGGAGCTCCTCGCGGAACTGGCCCGCCCGGGCGACCAGCTCACCCTGCGCGTCCACCACGATCGAGTCGCCGTCGAAGATCAGCTCATCCTGGCCGCCGACCTGGTTGGCGTAGGCGAGGGCGCATCCGGCCTCCCGGGCGCGGTTGGCGCACAGCGCCAGGCGCACGTCGTCCTTCTCGCGCTCGTAGGGGGAGGCGTTCGGCACCACGAGCAGGCCCGCGCCCGCCTGGGCGACCGCGGCGACCGGGCCGCCGTCCTGCCACAGGTCTTCGCAGACGGCGATCGCCACGTCCACGCCGTGCAGCCGGAAGATCGGCAGCCGGTCGCCGCGGATGAAGTAGCGGTATTCATCGAAGACGCCGTAATTGGGCAGGTGGTGCTTGGCGGTCCTGGTGACGACCCGGCCGCGGTGGAGCAGCGCGGCGGCGTCCAGCGGCGCCCCCTTCGGCTGCCCGGCGCGGGGCGTGACCCCGGAACGGTCGACGTAGCCGACGACCACGGGCAGCTCGCCGAGGCCCTCGTCGGCCAGCCGGGTCGCCGCCGCCGAGAGCGTCGCGATCGAGGCGTCGACGAACGAGGTGCGCAGCACCAGGTCTTCGACGGGGTAACCCGTCAGGAACATCTCGGTGAACACGACCAGGTGTGCGCCGCGATCTGCGGCGCGCCGCGTCCACTCGACGAGTTCACCGGCGTTGGCGGACAGGTCGCCTACCGACGGGTTGGTCTGGGCGAGGGCTATTCGCAGTTGAGGCACGGTGTCCACCTTACGTGTGACGGCGTCGGCGAACAGGGGCCGGACCGCCGGCTGTGGACGAGCGCCCGGCCGTAACCCGCCTTCCCCGGCGGGGGCCGCCCATCCCTCCCTGCTCTAGGAGCCCACGCCCACCCCGACGGGGTGGCCGGCGGCGGCGCGCCGGCGGATGGCGGGGCCGATGGCGAGCTGGCCGAGAGCCGCGAGCAGCCCCAGTACGCCGACCGTGATCCACAACGTGGCCTGGCCGGCGCTCAGCAGGCGGGTGCCGATCAGCGGGGCCAGCAGCCCGCCGGCCGACCAGGCGAAGCCGAACAGCCCGCTGTAACGGCCACGCAGATGCGGCGGAGCCAGGAGCGCGACGACCGTGCCCGCCATGCCCGCCGTGACCACCTCGCCCAGCGTCCAGATCGCGACGCTCACCGCGTACCCGGCGGTGGTGGAGACGAACGCGGTGAGCGCGAACCCGAGCGCGCACACCGCCATGCCGAGCGCCAGCGTGCCGCTGGGGTCCCGCTTGGCCAGCCAGTGCCCCACCAGCGGCTGCACCACCACGATCAGCAGACCGTTCACCGCCATCGCGAACCCGTACGCGGAGGCGGGCAGCCCCGAGGAGGTGACCGCCAGGGGCAGCGTCGTGTACGCCTGGAGGTAGACGAAGGTGTACAGCAGCGTCAAGGCGACATAGGTGACCATCAGCCGGTCCTTCAGCACATCACCGAAGCCGCCCGCCTCGCGCGTCCTGTCGGGGCGCGTCTCCGGCACGGCACGCCACACCAGCACGCCGAAGACCACCGAGGTGACCGCGTCGATCCAGAACAGCCAGACGAACCCGGTCCTGACCAGCATGCCGCCCGCGACCATCGCCACCGCGAAGCCCAGGTTGATCGCCCAGAAGAGCAGCCCGAACGCGCGCGACCGGTCGTGCGCCGGGATCAGGTCGGCGACCAGGGCCTGCGAGGCCGGGCGGTAGGCGTCCACGACGACGCCGAGCACGCCCATCGCGGCGACGATCGCCGGCAGCGAGGTGCTGTACCCGAGGGCGATCATCGTGGCCGCCGTGGCGACCATGCCGCCCGCCAGGGTCGCGCGCCGGCCGAGATGGTCGGCCAGCCAGCCCGCGACGAGCTGCGACATCAACGAGCCGATGCCGAAGACCGCCAGCACCAGGCCGGCCGTCGCCAGGGGCAGCCCGCGCGCCTGGGTCAGGTAGATGCCGATGAAGGGCTCGACCATGGTGCCGAGCCGGTTGATGAAGGTGCCGCCGAGGAGCACCCAGAAGGCGCGCGGGAACCCCCCGATTCTGGACCGGAGGAAGGAAGGCCTGTCGGAGATAACGCTGGTCACGAGGTCCAGCCTTGGACATGGCCTTGCCGCCGTGCCAATCTTTTAGGCTGTGCTAAAACATCGGTGAAGGGCGGGGGCCCCGTGGCAGTGCAGTGGCGGTTCGAGGCCGACGACCTGGCGCGCCTGCGGTTCGCCTTCTCCCCGCTCTGGGAGGTCGTCGCGAGCCTGCGCGTGCTCAGCGCTCCCGCGCGCCACTCCGTCCACCTGCCGTGGTTGCGCGCCGTCAAGCCGCGGCTCGGCGAGCTCGACCTGTCCGAACTGCTCGCGCTGGCCCCGGCCCGCGGGTACATCGCCGACTTCCTGACCCCGCCGCCCGACACGCCGCTGCCCGACTTCGCCGCCGAGCTGGCCCGGGTGCGCGAGACGCCCGCCGAGAAGGCCGCGGAGGAGGCCGGCTGGGTGGCGACGCCCGACACCCGGGCCATCGCCCGGTTCCAGGCCGACCCGGCCGCCGGGGTCCGCCGTGTGGCCGACACCCTCGCCGCGTACTGGGAGCTCGCGCACGCCGAGCACTGGCCGCGTGTGCACGGGTTGCTGGAGGCCGACCTGATGTGGCGCACCCGCCGTCTGGCCGCGGGCGGGGCCAAGGAGCTGTTCGCCGACCTGCACCCCTCGGTCCGCTGGGAGGGCGACCGGCTCACCACCGCCACAGGAGGGGCCTGGTGCCACGCCGGTGACCTGGGAGGAGACGGGTTGTTGCTGGTGCCGAGCGCCTTCCGCTGGCCGGACATCGCAGTCATGGCCGAGCCCTACCAGCCGATGCTCGTCTACCCGGCGCGTGGCGTCGGCACGCTGTGGGAGGCCGGGCCGCCCCCGGCGCCCGGCGCGCTCGCCGCGCTCATCGGCAGGACCCGCGCCCAGTTGCTGCTCTCGCTGCGCGACCCCGCCTCCACCACGGCCATCGCCAGGCGGATGTCCATCACCCCCGGCGCGGTCTCGCAGCATCTGTCCGTCCTGAGCGCCAGCGGCCTGGTCGTCCGCAGACGACTCGGCCGTGAGGTCCTCTACCGGCGCACCCCCACCGGCGACGCCCTCGCCGGCGCCTCCTGACTTCGAGGCACCGGCGGTGGCACACCGGCCGGCGTCCCTCCTTTGACTCCAGCCGGATCCGGGACGCTTACTCCTTACTCCGGTCGGATCCGGGACGGCGGCGATGGTGACTCCGTCCGGATCGGTGGTCCGGGCGACGGCATGCGAGCCGCCCCCCTGGCCGTGGGATCCGGGATGGCGGCGATGGTGACTCCGTCCGGATCGGTGGTCCGGGCGACGGCGCGCGAGCCGCCCCCCTGGCCGTGGGATCCGGGATGGCGGCGATGGTGACTCCGTCCGGATCGGTGGTCCGGGCGACGGCGCGCGAACCGCCGCCTGACCGCCGCCGGACCGCCGCCTGACCGCCCCCTGACCGCCGCCTGACCGGCGATCCCGGCGACGGCGGGCGGGGCGCCGGCGTCAGCAGAAGAAGGGGCGGACGGAGGGCAGGGCGGCGAACGGGGCGCGGCCGGACGCGGGACGCGAGCCGCCCGGATAGGCGTCCAACGTGCCCCGCGCCGCGCCGTTCTCGTTCACCGGCCCCTCGGCCACGGCCCGTGAGGACTCACCGCCGCCCACCGGCATGCCCTCGGAGGCGATGCCGCCGGCCGATGCGAGACCGGACGCGGCCGGCCCGAGCGCCGCGCCGTCCGGGACGGCTCCGCCAGGACGCGTCCCGCCGGACGCGCCGGCGAGGGAGGAAGCGTCCGCGGACCCGGCCCCCCAGGATCGGCCCGCGGACGAGGCGCCCCCGCCGGCGCCGTTCGCACCCGCCGAGGGCGGAAGGTTCGCGTTCGTACCGCCCCCTGGCAGGACGTTCGCGGCCGTGCCGTCCCCGGAGCGCGGCCGGGCCTCCGGCCCGCCGCCGGCCGGCCCGGCGGCCCGGCCGCCCGCCCGGGACGCCCCCTCACCACCAGAAGACCCGGAACCACCAGAAGGCGCGGAGGCCCCGGAACCGCCGGAAGACCCGGAACCACCAGAAGGCCCGGAGGCCCCGGAACCGCCGGGACCGCCGGAAGACCCGGAAGTCCCGGACGCTCCGGAGGTGCCGGAACCGCCCGAACCGCCAGGGCGGGAAGGCGCGGACGCGCCGGGGGCTCCGTGGGCGCCGGAGGCCCCCTGCGTGCCGGACCGCCCTTGCGCACCCGAGGCGCCGGAGAGACCCGAGGGACCCGAGCCGGCCGAGGGAGCCCGGGAACCCGGCGGCCATCGAGAGCCCGCGGGCCCATGGGAGCCCGGCGCACCGGGGGCGCCATGTGCGGCCGACCACCTTGAGGCGCCGGCCGGTCCGTCGTCCACGCGGGAGGGGACGCCGCCGCCCGTGCGGGGCGGCCACCCGCCTATGCGCGGAGGTGCGTTGCCGGAGGTGCGCCGCGCGGACGCCCCCCACGCCGACGGGGCGGGAGATGCCGACCCCGGGGCGTACAGGCGGTCGGAGGTGCGCTGGAGGCTGCCGGGCAGCAGGCCGATGCCGCGCGCGACCAGCCGCTGCCCGTAGACGTCGGTGATGCGGACGGTGTACGGCCCGGACCCGGCCCCGTGGTCGGCCACCCAGTAGTTGTCCGGCGCGCGCGACAGGTCGCGCCAGCGCCCGTCCCGCGAGATCTGCAGCCGGCGCAGCGGGTTGCCGTGGTCGACGGCCTGGATGGCGAGCCAGCGGGCCGAGGACCCCTGCTTGAGGCGGAACGCCACCGGCCTCGGGACCGCGGGGTTGCGCACCCTGTGGTAGCCGACGGGCACGACGCCCCGGCCGGGGTCGGCGATGCGGGCGAAGGCGGGGCGGCTGAGGTCGAGCTCTCCCGTGGCGCACGACAGGCACTCGTCGACGACCTGCACGCGGACGGTGCCGCGCGGGCCGGTGACGTCGAGATACGCGCCGCAGGCGGCCGAGCCGGCGTACTCGACGGGGGAGACCGCGACGACCAGGGCGTCGCGCACCGCCCCCAGCAGGGAGCAGTCGCCGCCGAGCACCCGCGACAGGCCGCCCGGCCCGCCCGGCCCCGGGCCCGACGCGGCGCACGCGGCGTTGCGGCCGACCTGCGCGCCGAGCGCCACCAGCGCGAGCGCGGTGCCCAGGGACACCGCCCACGCCAGCCGGTGCCACGCCGCCGCCCGCGCCGGTCGCCGCCTGCGCCGACGGTCGCCCCGGGAGCGCGCGGACACGACCTCGTGGTCGCCGGGCGACCGTCCGGACGCGGCCTCGCCGGCGCCCGGCGAGCGTCTCGACGTGGCCCTGCGATCGCGCGGTGCCCGCCTAGGCGTGACGTCGCCGTCACCCGGCGAGCGTCCGGAAGTGACCTCGTCATCGCTCGGCGAGCGTCCTGACGTGATCTCGTCGTCGCCCGGCGAGCGGCGCGCGTCCGGCAGGTCGCGGGCTCCTGCCTGCGCCTGATCATGAGCGTGCGTCATCGGACGCCGTGGCCACCGTCGCGATGCCGTCGGCCTGGCGCGCCGCCGATCCGCCTCCATGTGTGCTCTCCTCGCCGGACGTCGGCATTGACGAATGCGGAACGACACCATGCTGTCACATTAAGCAACCGCAGGCTGCTCTTGTCCCATCTCCGGAGTGGGATGCCGATCGCAGGGCATTCGGTGACCGATGGGCGCGAAGGTCGTCGCGGGCCGATGGCGGGCGCGGACCGGCGCGAAAGGGTGAAGGTCACGGCTTCGACTCCTCACTACGGACCCGCGTAACGTGTGCGAAACACCAAGCGGGCAGACTGGTAGATGACCAGACATGTCTTCCGCCGACTCAGAACCTGGCTCAGCGTGACGACGATGGTGTCCGAACACCGTCCGGCAGAAGGGGATGCCTTGGACCGCCAGCAGGAATTCGTGCTCCGTACGCTCGAAGAACGCGACATCCGGTTCATCCGGCTGTGGTTCACCGACGTGCTCGGGTTCCTCAAATCCGTGGCGATCGCCCCGGCCGAACTCGAGGGCGCCTTCGCCGAGGGCATCGGCTTCGACGGGTCGGCGATCGAGGGGTTCGCCCGCGTGTACGAGTCCGACATGCTGGCCAAGCCCGACCCTTCGACGTTCCAGATCCTGCCGTGGCGCAGCGAGACGCCGGGCGCCGGCCGCATGTTCTGCGACATCCTCATGCCGGACGGCTCGCCGTCGCACGCCGACCCGCGCTGGGTGCTCAAGCGCACGCTCGCGAAGGCCGCCGATATGGGCTTCACCTTCTACACCCACCCCGAGGTGGAGTTCTTCCTGCTCAAGGGACGGCCGGAGGAAGGCGACAGGCCCGTGCCGATCGACTCGGGCGGCTACTTCGACCACACCCCGCACAGCTCGGGCCACGACTTCCGGCGCAACGCGATCATGATGCTGGAGGCGATGGGCATCTCGGTGGAGTTCAGCCACCACGAGGGCGCCCCGGGCCAGCAGGAGATCGACCTGCGGTACGCCGACGCGCTCACGACGGCCGACAACATCATGACCTTCCGGCTGGTCATGAAGGAGGTCGCCCTGGAGCAGGGCATCTGGGCGTCGTTCATGCCCAAGCCCTTCACCGACTTCCCCGGCTCGGGCATGCACACCCACATGTCGCTGTTCGAGGGCGACCGCAACGCCTTCTACGAGCCGGGCGCCGACTACCAGCTCTCCAAGATCGGCCGGTCGTTCATCGGTGGCCTGCTGCGGCACGCGGCCGAGATCACCGCGGTCTGCAACCAGTGGGTGAACTCCTACAAGCGGCTGTGGGGCGGCGCCGAGGCGATCGCCGGGCTCGGGGGCGAGGCGCCCAGCTACATCAGCTGGGGACACAACAACCGGTCCGCGCTCGTCCGCGTCCCCATGTACAAGCCGCACAAGGGCAACTCGACCCGCGTCGAGTTCCGCTCGCTGGACTCGGCGTGCAACCCCTATCTGGCGTACGCGGTGATCCTCGCCGCCGGCCTGAAGGGCATCGAGGGAGGCTACGAGATGCCGCCCGGCGCCGAGGACGACGTGTGGGCGCTCACCAGCGCCGAGCGGCGCGCCCTCGGCATCGAGCCGCTGCCGCAGAGCCTGGACGAGGCGATCACCACCATGGAGCGCAGCGAACTGGTCGCCGAGACCCTGGGCGAGCACGTCTTCGACTACTTCCTGCGCAACAAGCGCGCCGAATGGCACGAGTACCGCCGCCAGGTCACCGAGTTCGAACTGGGCCGCTACCTGCCCGTGCTGTGATCGCGCCCGGGCGGCGTGCGCGCCGACGGGCGAGAGGTGGCAGAGGGACGCGACGGCGGGTCGTCGGCCTTCTGCCACATCCACCTCGTGGTGACCTGAACCGCTGATGGACATCGGCGAGTACGTCGAGTTCTTCGATCCGGACGTGGTAGGCGCATGGCTGCGCTGGGACGCGGTCACCGCGTCGAACCGCCCGGTCACGCAGATCTGCACGCGGTCCAGGAGTACCTCGCGGGGCTGTACACCATGTGGTACGTGACTCCGGACGGCTCCGACGGCGACTGGCGAGGTGAGCGGGACCGGCCACTGCGGGTGGGCGAAGCCCACACCACGTCGAGCACCTGGCCGGAAGGGCGTGCTGACCGCATCGCGCGCCTGAGGGACGCCTTCCAGCGTGAGGGCCGTCCGGTTCACCTCGTGCTGCCCGGATACTCGCTGGGGAACGGCCGGGTTCTGCTGCTCGACGGCACCCACCGCGCGGTCGCGGCCCATCTGTCCGGCCTGGACGTACGGCTGATGGTGTTCTCCATCGAGGGCCCGATGGACGCGGCCGTGCTTCCTGATCTCGCCCGCTATTCGGCCTCTGCGGCGGCTTCCGCCTGCGGAGCGGACGCGTAAGGGGGGAGGGCGGCGGCGCGGCGGGCGAGATAGTCGAGGAGCAGATTCTCCACCGCCTCCCGCTTCTCGGACACCCGCAGCCGCAGCAGCGAGTCCAGCAGAACCGCGCAGAACAGCAGGGCGCCGACCGGCCCCGCCACGACGGCCGTCCAGTGGAAGCCGAAGGCGACCATGAGGTTCGCCGACGCGAGCAGCACGGGCGCGAGGATGGCGGCCAGGACGTTGATCTCCAGCTCGCCCGCGAGCGCGCAGATGGCGACCATCACCCCCAGAACGCCCGTCGCGCCCGCCAATGTCCGCAGGGTGTCCTCGTGACGTAACTGGTTGACGAGCACGGTGCCCTCGGTGAGGACCACCAGGACCGGCGCGAGGACGCTGGCCAGTTGAAGGCTGATGTAGAAGGACATCCGGCCGCGCGCCAGTTCCGCGCCTCCCAGCAGAGGAGTGAGTGGATCCACCGTTCGCACCCCCGGGACCGTCTGTCGCGACGCATCAAGAGGTATCGACCGCGGTGATCTCCGTCAAGGGAGCCGATGGCGGTGGGCGGACCGGCTCTCATGCGTCATGCCGCCGTTACGCACCGCTAACGGCTCCGTCATCGTCGGCTGATGCAATGACGATCAAGCGGTACGGATAATATCTGGCGGTATCTACCGGAATTTACGGTCTATCGCTCCTGTTAGGAGCAGCATGGGGGGTGCTACCGCATGACAACGACGTCCGCAGGTGTGCAGACCGCGCTTACCGTACCGGCCCGGTTCCGTGGCCCTGAGGGGATGGCGAACGGCGGCTGGGTGGCCGGGACGCTGGCCGGAACCCTCGCCGATCGGCTCGACTGCGCGCACGCGCTCGAGGTCACCCTGCACCGGCCCGTCCCGCTGGACACCGAGCTCGCCGTGAGCCACATGGCCAACTCCGCGTCGCTGTCCCTCGACGGGCAGGTGCTCGTGGAGGCGATCCCCGTCGCGCTCGACGTGACCCCGCCGCCCTTCGTGCCCTTCACCGACGCCGCGCGCGCCGAGGCGGGCTTCCCCGGCCTGACCGGCGGCCATCCCGCGCCCGGATGCTTCGTGTGCGGCCTGCGCGACCCGGGCGACGGGCTGCGGATCTTCCCCGGCCCCGTCGAGGGCACCGACCTGGTCGCGGCCGGGTGGCGGGTGCCGGTGACCGTGACCGACGACGGCGTCGTCCCGGACGCCCTGGTGTGGGCCGCGCTCGACTGCCCCACCGGGTGGGCGAACGCCGGGGAGGGCGGCCCGGGCCTGCTGGGACGCATCACGGCGCAGGTCTTCCGGCGCGTGTACCCGAACGGCACCTACTCCGTCGTGGCCCGCTCCACCGGGCGCGAAGGGCGCAAGCTCTTCGGCGAGAGCGCGGTGTACGAAGTGGACGGCACCCTCGTCGCCGCCGCCAAGGCCACCTGGATCATCCCCGCCTGAACGCCCCAGCCCGGCATCCCTGTGTGAGGGCCGGTCCCGTCGGCGCGTGCGGACGCCGGGTCAGAGCGCGAGGCCGGCGCGGATCAGGCTGATCGTCCAGATCGTCAGGAGGGCCAGCACGCCTGTGCCCAGCAGGGCCGAGGCGCCGAAGATCGACCAGCGCAGGAGCCGGTGGGTCAGCGGCACCCGGTCCTCCGCGCCCCGGCTCGGCGCCCACGGCCCGCGCAGGTCGGCCGTCGTCAGCTCCGGATCGCCGTCCCCTTCAGAACCGTCCCCTTCAGAGCCGTCCCCGCCTGCGTCCGTGCCTTCGTCCCCGCCGGGCCGCGGCCTGCCGGGCCGGGTGCCTTCGTTCCCGCCGGGCCGGGTGCCCGCCTCCGGTTCCGCCTCTGGCTCTGTCACGGCGCCCGGTCCGGTGGAAGCGTCCCGCGCCGTTGCCCGCGCCGGGGCCGTGGCGAGGCGGATTCTCCCGTGGAGCCTGAGCTTGGCGCCGTTGGCGATGCTCGCGGAGGAGGCGTGGTCGTGGCCGTCCGGGTCGGAGCCGTTCACGGGCAGGCCGACCAGCCAGGCGAGCAGGCCGGCGACGGCGGTGTCGTCGGCCGGAAGCCCGGAGGCCAGGTAGCGCACCTCGGCGGCCGTCCTGGCCAGGTCGCGCACCATGTTGCCCAGGCCGACCCCGTCGAACCACTCCGGCAGCCGGTCGGCGTCCTGGCCCACGGCCGTCGTGCGGAGCAGGTCGGCCTTGGTGACGACGACGGCGACGCGTTTCTGCCGGCCCCCGTCGGCCCGTGCGGCCAGCTCGTTCCTGACCCGCTGGAAGGTGTCGGAGGGGTCCTCGGGGGACAGCACGACGCCGGCGCGCTGGAGGGACTGCCGCTCGCCCTCCGACAGGCCGAGCTGCACCAGCGGCAGGGCGAACGGGTCCACCACGAGCAGCATCGCCTCGCCGTGGGCCAGGTAGCTCATCGCCTCCACCTGGGTGGCGCCGGTGAACCCCTCCCCGGAGGGGTCGAACAGGTACAGAATGCGGTTGCCGCTGCGGGCCCGCGAGCCGGGCAGCGTGACGTCCACCATGGTCGCCGACGGGGCCCGCGTCGTGGTCTTGGAGACTCTGCCGAGCCGCAGCTCCTGGCGCAGCCGTGAGAAGGCGATCTCATCGCCCTCCACCACGAACCCGGCCCGGCCCTGCGCGTCCTTCACCACCCGGTTCAGCGCGTTCAGCGCCAGCACCATGAAGGTCGTCTTGCCCGCGTCGGGCCCGCCGATGAAGGGCAGCGGCTCGATGCGGGCCCTGCCGATGCGGGGCGGCAGCGCGCGACCGCACTCGGGACAGTACGCCGGCAGCCGGAAACGGCCGAGGACGATGGCCGTGGGCAGGCGTGTGCCGCACCGGCACACGTGCCGGAACACCCCGTCGAGGTTGGGAGCCAGGTGGCGGTGCCGCCGCCCGCAGGTGGGGCAGGCGTACTCGGGCAGGCTGATGCGCGCGTAGCACTGCGGGTGCGGGCAGGTCTGCAGGATGCGCCGCGCCCGCATGAACACCGTCTCCACGCACAGCAGCAACAGCAGACAGCTCAGCCATAACAGCAGCCCCGCCGCCGCGACCAGCGCGTACGCGGCGGTGAGCGCGGCGGCGACGGCGGCCAGCGGGACCACCGCCGCGGCGACGCCCGCGACCAGGGCCAGCCAGATGGGCAGGACGAAGAATCCCTGGACGTTGGTCATCAGCCGCCGTGTGACCGTGCCGAGCGCCCGCCTGGCCGCCTGCGCCATCGCGGGGACGGCCGCGCGCTGCGTCCGCCACCAGTCCAGTGCCATCTGGCCGAACAGGTAGTGGCGGTAGACGGGGTCCCGGTCGGTCTCGGCGGCGCCCGGACGGCCCTCCGCGTCCGCCGCGCCGGCGACGACGGGGGAGGCGCCGCGTGCCGTGACCGGGAGCAGCACCCGCCCGGCACGCAGGAAGTAGTGCCCGACACCGGCCGCGGTCGCGGCGGCCAGGGTCAGCGTGGCGACGACCGGGAACCCGTACAGGAACCCGAAGTACATGCACGCGCCCCACAGCACGACCGC
Organism: Sphaerisporangium sp. NPDC005288; assembly: GCF_040607475.1. Classification (NCBI taxonomy): domain Bacteria; kingdom Bacillati; phylum Actinomycetota; class Actinomycetes; order Streptosporangiales; family Streptosporangiaceae; genus Sphaerisporangium; species Sphaerisporangium sp. NPDC005288. Next base: position 65,823 of record NZ_JBEXGT010000029.1, read on the forward strand.
GACGCCGAAGACGAACGGCATCAGCCCACCCCCTTGGAGGGGCTCATGTGGAGGGGCATCGAGGGACTCATGTGGGGGGTCATCGGGGGTCTCGCTGCCAGGGGAGGGTGCGCCGGCCCTTCGCCATCTCCTTGAGTCCGGCCGCCAGCTCCGGGTCGTGCTTGAAGCGCGAGTCGGCGGACCCGAACGGCGACCAGCCGGTGAGCTGCGATCTCGCCCACGCGTCCAGCTCGGGCGCCGTGGCGCCGGCCAGGTGCAGGCGGACCGCGACCTCCAGCAGGGCGGCCTGCTCGTCGCGGCTCCTGCGCTCCTCCAGCCAGGCGTGGGCCAGCCCGGTCCTCGCCTCCTCGGGCAGTCGCCGCATGACCTCGGCGCGGAAGCGCGGCTCCCGATCGGCCGTGGTCCGGGCGGCGCAGGCCAGCGCCTCCCGCAGCAGCTCGTCGTCGCACTCCGGCCGCAGATCCTCCAGCCGCCGCAGCGTCGCCGCCGCGCCCGCGGGGTCGGCGGCCTCCCGGAGGCCGGCGACCAGGAGCACCACCTCGGCGTCCGCGGCGGGATATCCGGGCACGGTGTCCCGCACCAGCCCGGCCAGCCCCACCAGGGCGGGGTCCTCGACGCCCTCGGCGAGGAAGGTGCGGGCCGGCAGGTCGCTGAGGTGCGGCGAACGGCCCATGGCGGCGCCGAGCCGTCGGACCAGGGCCTCGCACTCGGCCCGGCCGGGCGCCTGCTCCCACACCGCGAACACCGCGGCGTCCAGCGCCCCGGCCGGCATGTCATCGCCGTTCGCGCCCACCCCAGGAGAATGCGCCGCCTCCACCGATCCGTGCGAAGGGGCGGTGCTGGAAAAGGCCGAAGCATAGGGGTGAAGGGCGTGGGAGGCGTCCCCGGCCCCGGGAAGAGGGGAGCCGCAGGCGTCTTCGGCGCCGTGAGGGGGCGAACCGGACGCGGGCCCGGGATCGTGCAGGGCGCCGGGCCCGGGATCGTGTAGGGCGCCGGGCCCGAGGTCGTGTGGGGCGCCGGGAACGGGGTCGGGTGGGGCGGTGGGAACGGGGCCGGGGCCGGACGCGGCGGTCGCGGTCTCGTGGAGGGTGATCAGCTGGACGGTGGCCTCGACGCGGGGGAGGCGGTCGCGCCGGACCCGGGACAGGATCACCGCCGTCCCGGTGAGCGGCGCGGACGACAGGTCGCGCGAGGCCAGCAGGTCGCACACCTCGTCGCTCAGCATCCGCCCGCGCACCGCCGGCGCCGACTCCTCAAGCCCCCGGACCACTCCCGCGAGCACGGCCTCGCGCATGCCCGGCGGCACCCGTTCGAGCAGGAGGCCGAGGTCGCCCCTGCCCGCACGGACGACGGCGTGGGCCGCGAGCGCGAGGCCGGCGGGGTCGATGGGCGCGCCGACCGCTTCTGCGGTGGCCGCGATCTGGACGAGCTCGGAGGCGTCCCGGACATCGGCCAGCGCCCGCGCGGCCTCCGCGCGCAGCGTCTCGCGCGTCCGCGGCCACGCCGGAGGGGCGGGGGACGGCAGCGTGGGGTCGCGCAGGGCCAGAACGGCGCAGCGCGCGGCGCACAGCTCGGCGGTCTCTGCGGGCGCCACGGCACGGGCGGCGTCGGCCAGTTCGTACTCCATCCGGTCGCACACGCGCCCGAGGTCGGACCACAGCCAGTCGGGCAGGCCGGGCGAGAGCGTGCGCGCGATGGCCGCCTGCTCCTCGGCGGTCACGCTGTCGTCGCCCCTGCACAGCGCGAGCAGCGCCGCGCTGGTCTCCGGTTCGAACCCCTCGCCGTCCAGGCCGCCGGCGGACCGCAGCTCGCCGATCGCGTCGATGCCGGCCAGGTCCAGGCGCCGCCAGCATTCGGCGACCGTACGGGCGAAGCGGCCGAGCGGGAGGCCCGCCGCGGCCGGGGGCTCGGAAAGCCGCACCACGGCGGCGTCGATGTCGGAGGGCAGCCAGACGTCGGGGGTGGTCCCGACGATGACCTGCGGCGCCGCGCCCGGGTCGGCGCTGTAGGTGCAGAACGGCAGCCGTGCGGCCACCTGCCAGGGCAGCGAGTAGGAGATGACGCCGATCCAGCGCACGATCTCCTCGACGTCCGCGCAGACCAGCACCAGCCGTCCGTGGCCCTGGGAGAGCGCCTTGACGACGGCTTCCAGCAGGGCGCCGAGCCGCGTGTAGGCGGCCTCGCCGCCGGAGGCGAGCCAGGAGGCCAGCGACTCGGGGTCGACGTGGTCGCCGGGCGGCAGGTCGGTGAGCGCGGGGAGCGCCGTCCCGGAGGAGGCGGGCACGTCCGACCACAGGGGGGCCTGCCAGAACTCCACCGGGCGCAGGCCCGTCAGCTCCTCGGGGTCGGCGACGACGGCGTGGCCGAGGTAGTTGCCGTACCGGCCCGAATAGTCCTGGCCGAGGTAGACGCAGCGGGTGAGGACGTACCGAGACCCGGCCGGGCCGTAGGCGAGGGCCACGGGCAGCCCGGCGACCTCGGCCGGAGTGGGGGCGAGCGGCGCGCCCGGCGGCGGCCTGTAGGACAGGTAAGGGGCCACCTTGCCCGCGAGGCCGTGGGGCAGCCCCGGCGACTCGGCGACGAACTGGAACCCCGCCCGCCCGGCGGGCCCCGCCTCAGCGGAGGTGTAATGCAACTGCCACGCCATCGGCCCCGCCCCCCTCCAGGTCGGCGAAGGGGCGCCGGGTCGCCCGCCGTACGGCGGCGCCGTCCCCCTCCTCGCCGTCGCGGCGCCGTCGTGTGCGCGCGCATGGCGGAGGGCACGGCCACCGCCCCGGCGCGGCAGGACCCGAGCGAGCCGGCACCGCCGGCGCGGAACAATCGGCTCCCCCGTGCCACGCCCCGGACGGTGGCGCCGGTGGAAGGAGAGCGCCGAGCGCGGTCCGGCGGGGGCACGGCGGCCTCGGGGTCATCGGGGGGCTTGGGTGGGCGGGTCGATGGGGTGGTGCGGCGGTCGGTGGCGCTGGTGGGCGGGGTTCGGCCCGGGTGGTTCGGCGGTACGACTGGGTGGGGGTCATCGGCGGACTCCGGTGAGCATGCCGAAGCGGTGGAGGAGCCATAGCAGGGGGTCCTCGACGCGGTAGGGGCGGATGCCCCCGGGGCCGACGCTGTCGGCGCCGGGGACGCCGCCGAGAGCGGACAGGCCGAACAGCGCGAAGTCGATGAAGTGCTGACGCAGGTAGCGGTCGACCATGCCGGCCTGCCACTCGTCCAGCAGCGCCCTGATCTGCTCGTGGACGGCCTCGCGGTCGTCCAGGTCGAGGGTGCCGGACGGGGTGCGGGCCCGGTGCAGGGCCGACTGGGTGTCCATGCCCTCCTGCAACGCGTCGATCTTGCTGAGCGCCACCGCCACCGGCACCTTCAGCCGCCCCGACCCCGCCCGGTCGCGCAGCAGTTCGGTGACCCGGCTGATGACGTTGATCGGGTCGCTGTCGGGGTCGCCCGCGTTGACGCCGCTCCTGGCCGCGGCGATGCCGCTGAGCGACGCCTTGGCCCCGGGCAGCTCCAGCGGGTCCACCAGGAAGACGATGGCGTCGGCGGCGTTGAGATAGCGGAGATGGGTCTCGGTGGACTCGCGGCTGCGCAGGTCCTCACCGGCGGTGTCGAACAGGACGAGCGTCAGCGACATGGTCTTGGAGCGCAGGCGGCCGGGGACGGTGCGGGTGAGCAGGTACACCAGCGGGTCGCGGGGCTCGGTGGCGGCCGGCCGGGTGGTGGCCAGCAGCCGCTGCTCGCCGTAGAGCGGCCGGGCGAAGTCCTGCTTGTAGCGGGCGATGGTGCGGTCGTCGCAGGCGACCAGCGAGGAGTCCAGCTCGGCCCCGACCCGGTTGGTCAGCTCGTGCAGCAGCACGGCGATGTAGGTGCTCTTGCCCGACCCCTTGGCCCCGACCAGCGCGACGATCTTGCCGGGGTTCGCGCAGTACTCGGCGGGCAGCCGGTTGTGGCATTCGGGGCACACCCGCCACCCGGTGGAGCGCGTGCACCTGGGGCAGTCGGCCCGCCGTCCCGGCCTGCGCACGGAGAACACCGGCGGCAGGGACGCGGCGGCGGGCGAGCCGAGGTAGTCGGCGAGGGTCTCGTCCAGCACGGCGTCGCATCCGCCGCCGCGCCCGGACCTGCCCGCGCAGCGGAAGGCGATGCGGTTGCGATCGAGCCGCGCGAAGCAGAACGGGCAGGTGATCACCACGGCGTCATCCCACCTTCATCCGCCGGACCGGCGGGTCGATGAGGGCGACCTCGCCGCCCGGGCCGCCGCGGTCGGCGCCGTGGCCGTGCGCCGGCCCTGGATCGGGGTCGTCGTCGAACACCAGGCCGCCGCCGAACGACGGGCCAGGCCCGCCGCCGGGAATGGGGGTGCGGCCGGCCGCTGCGGCGTCCCCGTAGGGCTCCCACGCCGGAGCGCTCTCGACGGCGCCCTCGGCGAAGCAGCGCAGCCAGTACGGCTTGGCCTGCCGCGGGGCCGGGACGGTGAGCCGGGCCGGGACCTCCAGGTCGGTCCAGTCGTCCAGCAGGATGCCGTCGTCGGCGGACTTGGGCTGGACGTGCCCGGGCTTGAGCACCAGGGCCAGGCGGCGCAGCCGGACGGGCCGGTCGGCGGTGATCTCGACCACCAGCGAGCGCCGCCAGGCGGGCCCCTGCTGGCTGAGGTCGTAGCGGACCGGGACGCGGCCGGGCAGGTGCAGGCTGACGGCGGCGCCGCGCACCCGCTCGCCGCGCACCATGGAGGTGGGCGCGACCTCGACGGTGACCGGCTCGCCCTCGGGCACGTCCAGCCGCACCCCGCCCTGCGCCCGGTAGGCCGCCGAGTTGACGATCATGCTGCGGCCGTTCCAGCGGACCTCGACCTCCGGGACGTCCGGCGGCCAGACGAACCCGACGTACACGGTGACGCCGCGGCGCTGGGCGGTGAGCCGGGCCGGGGGAGCCAGGTTGACGTGCTCGATGTGCGCGCCGACGGTGGCCAGCTCGCCGGACACGGTGACCGCCAGCAGCACGCCCTGGCCGCCGCCGGGGCGGATCGACTGGCCGTCGCGGGTGGGCGCCGAGGGAACGGCCCGGGTCGCCGCGCGCAGCTCGGTCAGCGACAGGGTGGTGCCCATCGGCCAGGGCGGCGCCGCGTCCAGGCCGACGATCTCCAGGGCGCCGGTCGCGGGCTCCTCGTAGTGGACCAGAAAGGTGCCCGGCGCCGACGGGTCGGGCCGCAGGGTGAAGTCGGTGATCGGCCGCGGCCGTCCGAGGGGCGTCATCGTGCGCCGCACGCCCGGCGTGACCACCTCGCCGTCGGGGTCGGCGTAGACGGCGCGGACGGTGTAGCTGTAGCTGGTGCCGTTGGCGACGTCCCTATCGCGGAACCCGGTGTCGCCGGCGGGCACCGGGTGCCCGTCCCGGGTGACGATCACCCGGGTGGCCTCGGCGGGCCGCGCCCAGCGCCCGGACACCACCCCGTCGCCCGCGGTCAGCCGCAGGTCGCCCGGTTCGGGACGGACGATCACCGTGGCGGCGAGCGCCGGCATGGCGACGGCCTCGTCCCTGCGGGCGACCACCCAGTAGGCGACCGGGGTGTTGACCGGCGGCTGCTCGTCGCGAGCGGAGGGCCGCTCGGCCGTCGCCAGCAGGATGCCGTCGCGGTAGACGTCGTAGACGATGCGGCCGGCCCGTGACGGAGAGGGCTGCCAGACCAGGCTCACCCCCTCGCCCTGGACGGCGGCGCGCACGGCCCGCGCCGGGTGGGGGGCCAGCCGGGCGAGCAGTTCGGCGGCGCCGGGCAGGTCGGGGACGCGCTGGAGGGCGTCGCGCGCCGCGAGCCAGGCGTCGTCGGGGTCCAGGGCGGTGCGCGCCCGCTCTCTGAGCCGCACGGCCTGCGCGAGCCGGGCCCGCACCTCGGTGGCCAGCTCGGCGGCGTCGCCGGTGAGCGCGCCGGGCTCCAGCGCCTCGGCGAAGTCGGCCGCCGCGTGGATCTCTCCCGCGTCGACCAGCTCGCGCAGCCGCGAGGCCGCGCCGCCGCCGAGGCCGCCCTCGCCGCGGACCGCGAAGATCAGCCGGCGCGCGTCGCCGGCGGCGAGGTCGAGCTCGGTGGTCGCGTGGCGCAGCAGCGTGTCGTCGTAGGGGTGCTCGCGGACCCGTTCGCGCAGGCGGGACACGATGTCGTACAGGACCAGCGCCGCGGGGTCGGGGGAGTTGCGCAGGGCGGCCAGCACCGTGTCGGCGCCGATGGTCCACGGCCCGCGCGTGCGGGCGGCCCAGTGGCGCCCCACCTCGGCGATGGCCTCGGGCACCGAGCCGCCGCCGGCGACCGCGAAGCCGTCGAGCACCCGCATCTCGGCGCACCGGTCGCCGAACAGGAAGCGGCCCAGGTGGGGCGCGCCGAGCACGTCCAGCGCCTCGCGCACCTTGGCGAACCCGGGGTAGGGGGCCGCGTCGGGCAGCGGGTCGGGGTCGCGGACCTCGATGTCCCGCTCGGCGGCCAGCCGGACGGCCTCCTCCTGGCTGACGCCGCTGGAGCGGGCGATGGTGGCGAGCAGCGCGGGGGAGAGCATGCGCAGCCGCCCCGCGGCGTCCTCCAGCCGGCCGCCGGCGCCCGACAGCCGGCGCGCCGCCCTGCGCTCGGAGTCGCCCAGCGCCTCGCGCAGCGGAGCCAGGTCGCCCTCGGCGGCGGCGGTGAAGATGGGCGAGAACCGCGCGTGGTCGGCCTCCAGCCGGTCGGCCAGCCGCTTGTACTTCAGCATGCCCCGGGCGCGCCGCCAGCACTGCCGCACCTGCCGCACGGTCTCGGCGACCTGGGCGGCCGTCATCGCCTCGGTGAGCTGGTAGCGGACGCGCAGATCCTCCGGCGGGAGACCGCCGGCCTCGCGGGCGGGCTCCAGCACCTCCCGGGTGTAGCGCTGTTCGTCGAACGCCATGCGACCGCCCGGCTAGCTGACCTGGACGCGGGACAGGGCGGCCCGGGACTCGGCGACGTCCTCCTCGGACATGCCGCCGATCTGGATGCGCAGTTCGAGCTCCTCGCCGGTCTCGCGCTCGCGGGCGGTGACCTGCAGCAGCCCGGAGGCGTCCAGGGCGAAGGTGACCTCGATCGGCCACCCGGCCGGCTTGCCCGCGGGGATCTTCAGCACACCCTCGGCGATGACGCCGTTGTCCTCGACCTCCTCGGACTCGGCGGTGCCGGCCTGTTCCATGACCTCGATGGTGACCCCGGTCTGTCCGCTGTCGATGGTGTAGAAGTCCTGCGTGACGCCGGCGGGGAGCGCGTCGTTGGCGTGGACGAGGTGCTCGACGCTGCGGCGCCGGGTCTCCTTGTCGGTGACGATGATGCCGAAGGCGCGCGAGGCGACCGTCTTGATCGTGCGGCCGGCGATCTGCTCCTGCTGCTCGGCGCTCAGGCCCGCCCGCTCGGCGATCTCCTTGGCCTTGGCCGGCTCGCCCGAGCGCATCAGGCGGCGGTAGGTCTCCTCGAAGGCGAACAGGGCCGCGCCCTTGGCCACGGCCAGGTCGGGGTCCTGCAGGCGGGGGGTGAGCTGGAACTCCTTCTGCAGGGCCTCGGTGACCGCGGGCATCTTGGTGGAGCCGCCGACGAGCACCAGGTGGTCGTAGGCGGCGACCCCCTTGCCGGTGGCGGTCTCCATCGTGCGCCGGGTGATCTCGATGGTGCGGTCGAGCAGGTCGCGGGTGAGCTCCTCGAAGGACGCGCGGGTGAGCTCGACGGTGCTGACCCGGCCCTCGTGCATGACGCGGACGACGTGCTGGGCGCGCGTGGACAGGGTCTTCTTCAGGTCCTCGGCGTCGCGGCGGAGCTGCTGCTCGGAGTGCTTGTCCAGCAGCGGGTCGCCGGCGTCGGGGTGCTCCTCGCGGAACCGCTCGGCCAGGTGCTCGGCCAGGCGGTCGTCCCAGTCGGCGCCGCCCAGCTCGTGGTCGCCGTCGGTGCAGACGACCTCGATGTCCCCGCCCTGGATGCGCATCACGGTGGTGTCGAAGGTGCCGCCGCCGAGGTCGTACACCAGGATCGTGCGGTCCTGGTCGGGGTTGAGCACCCCGTAGGTGATGGCCGCGGCGATCGGCTCGGAGATGATGTCGATGACGTTGAGGCCGGCGATCTGCCCGGCCTTCCTGGTGGCGTCGCGCTCGGCGGCGCCGAAGTAGGCCGGGACGGTGATGACGACGTCGTCCACCGTCTCGCCGGTCGCGGTGGCGGCGTCGTCGGCGAGCTTGCGCAGGACGAAGGCGGAGATCTCCTCCGGGGTGTAGGGCCTGCCGTGCCGCACGCGCGGGGTGTCCTGCCCCATGTCGCGCTTGATGCGGCTGACGACCAGGTCGGGGTGCAGGACGGCGCTGTCCTTGGCGGTCGCCCCGACCACGACGTTGTCGGGCGACTCGAAGAACACCACCGAGGGCGTGGTGTCGGCGCCCTCCAGGTTGCGCAGCACCGTGGGACGGCCGACGTCGTCGACATAGGCGATGCACGAATACGTCGTACCGAGGTCGATCCCGTGAACAGCCATCCCCTACTCGCTCCCCTTCTCCGTGCCGCCGCCGGCGCGTTCGGCGGCGCCGTTCACCGCGTCACGCGCATTGTCGGCCTTGCCGTCTTTTCGATTGCCTCGCTGTTGCTTCGGGTCGTCCGCGCTGCCCGCTTTATCCTGTTTCTTCGCTTTTTTTGGTTCGGTCGATTTCGGCTGCGCGGCCCGGTCGTCGGCCCTCCCCACCACTACCGGCGCCTTGCGCAGCACCCGCTCGCCCATGGTGAAGGCCTCGCCCAGCACCTCCACGACCGTCCCGTCCTCCCCGGCGGCCACCGGGCTGGTGCCCGCCGGCCGGTGGAGGGCCGGGTCATAGGCGTCGCCCGCCTTGACGCCCGCGCGCTCGGCGCCCGTGCGGCCGAGCACCTCGGCGAGCTCCTCGGCGATGGCCGACAACAGCGGCCCGGCCAGCTCGGCCGACGGGACGCGCGGCCCCTGCCAGCGCGCCGCCTCGCGCGCCACCGTGTCGTGCAGGCGGTACAGGGCCGCCCTGACCGGGGTCAGGGCCTCCTGGAGCGCCCCGTGCCGCAGTTGCTGGTTCTCGGCGTGCAGGCGGTCGATCACCTGCTCCCGGTGCGCCGCCCGCTCGTGCTCGCGCCCCACGGTCTCGGCGAGGGCGGCGAGCCGGCGGGTGAGCTCCTCGACCTGGCGCGAGAGCTCCTTGGCGGCGTCGGCCTGCCCCTCGGAGGGCGCGGAGGGCGTCGTGCCGCCGGAGGCGGGCTCGCGCGGCTCTTCGGGGGGAGGCGCCATCGATCTCCTCGCGGCGGAAATAAGAATTCCTGACGTCAGTAACTGTAGGCCACCGAAGACCCCGCCCGGTAGAGATTGATCTGTCCGGTAATGAGCCTTATGTCGGACTGATCGGTCATCCCGGTCGCGGGCCTTTCGGAGGCGGGACCTGCACCGTATATACATCCTTCACGGCTCGGCGCAGGGAATTCTCGGTTGGATATGGCTTAGATCCCATAAGTCCCATTAGTTACACGCATTGCGCGCCGGGCGATGTCAGATGGGATCGCCGCCGCCTCTCGTCCCGGCGGGCGAATCCGCCCGGTGCGGGTCCGCGTCCCTCCTGTGTTCCACCGGCGGGGGCGCTGATCCGGACACTCATAATTGAGGGATGACAAACCGGATCCTGATCGTCGAGCACGAGGCCGAGGCGGGCCTCGGCCTGTTCGCCGGGTGGCTGGCCGGCGCGGGCCTGGCCTGCGAGGTCGTGCGGCCGTACCTGGGCGAGGAGATCCCCTCCCTCGACGCCGGGTCGGGAGTGACCGGTCTCGTCGTGCTCGGCGGCGCGCCGTCGGCCTGGGACGACGAGGGGACGCCATGGCTGCCGGCCACCCGCGAGCTGATCAGACGGGCGGTCGAGGCGTCGCTGCCCACCCTCGGCATCTGCCTGGGCGCCCAGCTCATGGCGCTGGCCTGCGGCGGAGAGGTCCGTCCGGGGGAGGCGGGGCTGGAGGTCGGGCTGGGCGAGGTGTCCCTGCTGCCGGCCGCCGCCGACGACCCGCTGTTCGCCGGGATGCCGCTCACCGCGCGGGCCGTGCAGTACCACCAGGACGCCGTCACCGTCCTGCCCCCCGGCGCCGTCCCGCTGGCCACGGGCGCCGCCTACCCCAACCAGGCCTTCCGCCTCGGTGAGCGGGCCTGGGCCGTGCAATTCCACCCCGAGGCGTCGCCGGAGATCTTCCGGTCGTGGACCGGGCCGAACCTCGCCGAGCTGGCCGCGGCCGGACACGACGCCGCCCGGCTCTGCGCCGAGGTGGACGCCGCCGATCCGGAGCTGCGGCGGACCTGGCGCCCCCTCGCCGAAGCCTTCGCCGCCGTCGCGCGGAAGGGGCGGGAGCCCGGCGACCTGCCCGGCACCCATGTCCATTCCCGGTGACCGGACGATTACGTAGCGAAACCACTAACGACGAATCGGTGAGGAAGCGGCTACGTTGAGCATGTGACCGCCGAGTCCCGTATGCAGACGACAGCAGGGCGTCTCGCCCGGCTGGGCTTCGCCGACGGAGCCCAGGCCGAGCGGCTTCTCGACGACCTCGGACCCGAGGCCGTGGGCGATCTTGACCTGCTCGCGGCCCTGGTCGGCGCGGCCGACCCCGACCTCGCCCTCATCTCGCTCAACCGCCTCGCCGAGCGCGACCCGAGCGTCCTCGGCGCGTTGCGCGCCGACCCGGGCCTGCGATCGCGGCTGCTCGGCGTCTTCGGGCTGTCGGCCGCGCTCGGAGACCACGTCGTGCGCCATCCCGAGCACTGGAAGCTCCTGTCCGGCGACGAGGCCGTCCAGCGCACGCCCCGGCACGCGATGCGCTCAGAGCTGCTGGCGGCCGTCGGCGCCGACCCGGACGACCCCGAGCCGTGCGCCGCGCACGGCGGCGCCGAGGCCACGTCGGCCACGTCGGCCATGTCCGCCCTGCGCGTCGCCTACCGCGGCAGGCTGCTGCACCTGGCCGCCCGCGACATCACCGGCGCCGCCTCGCTGTCGGAGATCACCTCCGAGCTGTCCGACCTGGCCTCCGGCGCCCTGGAGGCCGGGCTCGCCATCGCCAGGGCCGAGGTCCCCGAGAGCGCCGACGTCCGCCTCGCGGTGATCGGAATGGGCAAGTGCGGCGCCCGCGAGCTGAACTACATCAGCGACGTGGACGTCGTGTTCGTCGCCGAGCCCCGCGACGGCGTCGACGAGACCAAGGCGCTCCAGACCGCCACCCGGCTGGCGCAGGGCATGATGCGCGCGTGCTCCACCAGCACCCCCGAGGGCTCCTTGTGGGAGGTGGACGCCGCGCTGCGGCCCGAGGGCAAGGCCGGGCCGCTGGTCCGCACGCTCACCAGCCACCTGACCTACTACCGCCGGTGGGCCAAGACCTGGGAGTTCCAGGCGCTGCTCAAGGCGCGGCCGGTCGCCGGCGATCTCGAACTCGGCGGCGAGTACGTCGCCGCGGTCAACGAGCTGGTCTGGCAGTCCGCCGCCCGCGAGAACTTCGTCGAGGACGTCCAGGCCATGCGCCGCAGGGTCGAGGCCCACGTCCGCGCCGGCGAGGCCGACCGGCAGATCAAGCTCGGCCCCGGCGGCCTGCGCGACATCGAGTTCGCCGTCCAGCTCCTCCAACTCGTGCACGGCCGCACCGACGGGCTGCTGCGCCGCCGCGCCACCCTGCCCGCCCTGGCCGCCCTCTCGCGGGGCGGCTACGTCGGCAGGGACGACGCCAAGGCCCTGGCCGAGGCCTACACCTTCCTGCGGCAGATCGAGCACCTGCTGCAGCTGCACCGCCTGCGCCGCACGCACGTCGTGCCGGAGAACGTCACCGACCTGCGCCGCATCGGCCGCGGCCTCGGCATGGTCGTCGACCCGGTGGGGGAGTTCACCACCCGCTGGAAGCGCCACGCCAGGGAGGCGCGGCGCCTGCACGAGAAGCTCTTCTACCGGCCGCTGCTGCAGGCCGTCGCCCGGCTGCCCGGAGAGGAGGCCCGCCTGTCGGCGGCGGCCGCCTCGGCCCGGCTGTCCGCGCTCGGCTACGCCGACCCCGACGGAGCTTTGAGGCACATCGCCGCCCTCACCAGCGGCGTCTCCCGCCGGGCGGCGATCCAGCGCACGCTGCTGCCGGTCATGCTCGGCTGGTTCGCCGACGCGCCCGACCCCGACGCCGGGCTGCTCGGCTTTCGCCAGATCAGCGACAAGCTCGGCACCACCCCCTGGTACCTGCGCCTGCTGCGCGACGAGACCGCGGTCGCCGAGCGCCTGGCCCGCCTGCTGGGCACCAGCCGCTACGCCACCGGCCTGCTGCTGCACTCGCCGGACGCCGTCGCCATGCTCGGCTCGGACGGCGAGCTGACGCCTCGCCCCAAGCAGGCCATCGCCGGCGAGGCCGCCGCCTCGGTGCGGCGCCACTCCCAGGACGCCGAGAGCGCCGTGGTGTCGGTCCGCGCGCTGCGCCGCCGCGAGCTGCTGCGCACGGCGGTCGCCGGGCTGGTCGGCCGCATCGACATCGAGGAGGTCGGCCAGGCCCTGTCCGAGCTCAACGACGTCACCATCCAGGCCGCCCTGGACTCCGCCGTCCACAAGGTCACCCTCGAACGGCGCGGCGAGTTCCCCACGCGCTTCGCGGTGATCGCGATGGGCCGGCTCGGCGGCTACGAATGCTCCTACGGCAGCGACGCCGACGTGATGTTCGTCCACTCGCCGCTGGAGGGCGCCGACGACAAGGCCGCCGCCGACGCCGCGCACGCGGTCGCCAACGAGCTGCGCCGCCTGCTCGCCCGTCCCGCGCCCGACCCGCCGCTGCTGATCGACCCCGACCTGCGCCCGGAGGGCCGCCAGGGCCCCCTCGTGCGCACCCTGTCCTCCTACGCCGCCTACTACCGGCGCTGGTCCTCGCCGTGGGAGTCCCAGGCGCTGCTGCGCGCCCGGTTCTCGGCCGGAGACCCGCACCTGGGTGAGGCGTTCATGGAGCTGGTCGAACCGCTTCGCTACCCGCCCGACGGCATCGGCGAGGCGGCCATGCGCGAGATCCGCCGGCTGAAGGCCCGCATGGAGGCCGAGCGGCTGCCCCGCGGGGCCGACCCGCTGCTGCACACCAAGCTCGGCAGGGGCGGGCTGTCGGACGTCGAGTGGCTCGCCCAGCTCATCCAGCTCCGCCACGCCTGCGAGATCCCCGAGCTGCGCACCACCCGCACGCTGGAGGCCCTGCGCGCGGCCGTCGGAGCCGGGCTGCTGGCCTCCACCGACGAGGAGGTCCTGGCCGAGGCCTGGCGCTTCGCCTCCCAGATCCGCGACGCCATCATGCTGGTGCGCGGCCGGGCCGGCGACAGCATCCCGGTCGACGTGCGCGAGCGCATGCTGATCTCCCGCGCTCTCGGCTATCCGCCCGACGGTTCGGAGGACTTCGTCGAGGACTACCTGCGGACCACCCGCCGGGCGCGGGTGGTCACCGAGCGCGTCTTCTACGGCGGCGCCTGACCCGCCGCGTTCCGCTCTCTTCCGCTCCCTTCCGCCGCGTTCCGTTCTCTTCCGCCGGCGACGCCTCCCTCGGCGGTCGGCCGCGTGTCGCGACCGAGGCGCGGCGTCGTCCCGGCGCGGCGTGGGCGAAGGTCCCCGCGCCCCATGACCTCAATGAGTACCTTTGTTGACGTTCCGTTGACCTACCGCTTCGTGGAGGAACGGTCATGCCCCCCTCGGACTTCCGCGCCGCCCCGCAGGGCCCGGCCGGTGATGCCCGGTGAACTCCGTCTACATCGACCTCGCCATCGGCCTGGTCCTGGCGTTTTTGATGTTCTCCCTCCTGCTCAGCGGCGTGAACGAGGGCCTGGTGCGCCTGCTCGGCATCCGCAGCAAGTTCCTGTGGGCCTACCTCAGGGACACCCTCGACGGGCACAAGGGCAGGAAGTCCATCCCGAGCACCATCGCCGAGGTGTTCGCGAGCCTGCCGTTCCGCCGGGACGAGCGCCCCGCGTTCAGCGCCCAGCCCCCGCCGGTGCGGAACTCGGCGACGAGCTGGACCGGTCTGCTCTACGAGCGGCTGCGCGAGATCGACCACGGCAAGGACGGCAGGACCAGCATCGCCTCCATCCCGCCCGGCCGCTTCGCCATGGCGATGATGGAGATCGTCACCGGCGAGGGCGGCGTGCCGGCCATGCTGACCAAGCTGGAGCAGAGCGGCAGCCCGCTGTACCGGCCGCTCAAGGGCGCCTGGGACACCGCGCACGGCGACCTGGACGCCTTCCGCAAGGCCGTCGAAGAGTGGTTCGACGGCGAGATGTCGCGGCTCACCATGCTCTACCGCCGCTACGTGCGCTGGGTGATCGCCGCGCTCGGCCTGGTGCTGACGCTGGTGTTCAGCATGGACGCCCTGGAGTACGGCAGGGCCATCCTCACCGACAACGCCATCAGGGCGCAGGTCGCGACCACGGCCGACGGGGGAGCCCGGTCGCTGGAGTCCCTGCGCGACAAGTGCCCCGAGCACCCCGCCGACCCCTATGGCTGCGTGACCGAGGTGCTGTCGGCCCCCGCGTTCGTGCAGATGGTCAGCCACGCGCCGGTGTCGGTGCGCATCCCCGAGGGCGGCAGCCCCCAGTGGTCCTGGAAGGGCGGCGACTGGTTGCACCGGCTGATCAGCCCAGGGCACTGGCCGGGATTCCTCATCACCTTCTTCGCCCTGCTGTTCGGGGCCCCGTTCTGGTGGGACATCCTGCGCCGGCTCACCGGCATCCGCGTGCGGGCGGGGGAGACGTCCGGAAAGTAGGCGCGGCACCGGCGAACGCCGGCCCGAATGCCGCCCCGAATGCCGTCGTGCACGGCGAATGCCGTCACTGTAGGTGTTCGACGTGCTGCGTTACGTGTTGAGAGCGCGGGACGGGGGGTAGGAGAGCCATATCTCATTCCGCGCGCTGGTTGGGGGGACCATGGGGCGGTTCCGGGCAGGTCATATCGGGGTGCTGTCGCTCGGCGTCTTGGCGCTGGCCGCGTGCGGCCACGGCGACACCAAGGTCGCCGCGCAGCCGGCCGCGCCGCACAAGCAGGCCGGGCCGGCCGCCGCGCAGGAGGCGCGCAAGGCCGCCGTGGCCATCGCGGCCAAGGTCAAGGCGAACGAGCTGGGCCAGATCCCGGTGATCATGTATCACCGCGTGGTGGCCAAGCCGACCGTCACCGACGACCGCACCCCCGCGCAGTTCCGCGCGGAGCTCGAACGCCTCGCCAAGGACAGCTACGTCCCGATCACGGCCAGGGAGTACACCACCGGCAAGATCGCCATCCCGGCGGGCCGCCACCCGGTCGTGCTGACCTTCGACGACTCCTCGCCCTCGCAGCTCACGCTGGACGGCATGGGCAAGCCCAAGGCGGACACCGCGGTGGCCATCCTGCAGGACGTGGCCGCCAAGCATCCGGGGTTCCGGCCGGTGGCCACCTTCTACGTCATCAGGGACATGTTCGGCACCTTCGGGCCCGAGGCCCAGGCGCAGACGCTCGGCTGGCTGCGGGACAACGGCTTCGACATCGGCAACCACACGCGCGACCACATGAACCTGCGCGGCAAGTCCAAGGAGCAGGTCACCGACCAGATCGCCGCGGGCCAGAAGCTGATCACCTCGTTGATCAAGGACGTGCCCGTCACGCTCGCCCTGCCCTACGGCAACCAGCCCAGCACCAAAGACTGGGCCATGCGGGGCGAGGCCGGTGGCGTGAAGTACAACTACTCGGGGGTCTTCCTCGCCGGGTACACCCCCGGCGCCTCGCCGTTCAGCAAGGACTTCGACCCGCTCGGCATCCCGCGCATCCGGGCCATGGACAAGGTCGGCGACTGCGCCCGGTTCTGCTCCACGGCCTGGCTCGACTGGCTCAACGCCCATCCCGAGGACCGCTACACCTCCGACGGGGACATCAGGACCGTGGCCTTCCCCAAGTTCAAGGCGCCGTACGTCGCGAGCCGCTTCGCCGGGTACACGCTGCCGTACTGACCGGCTAGTGCAGGTCCAGGGCCATCAGCACGACGAGCCCGATCAGGTGGGCGAACACCACGAACACGATCAGGAAGACGAAGACGAACTTCGCGGGCCCGTGCTCGAAGTGCTGCCCCTCCTTGAGCGGGGGCAGCTGGGCGCGGCGCTCGGCGATGCGCTCTTCGAGGGGCTTGCGACCGAACAATGGACTCCCTTTCCTCACCCGGGCAGCCATCGCTCGCGTGTGCCCGTCACCATGTCAACGTCATGAACCCCGGGAGGCTTCCTCGGCGCGGACGCCACCGGGCTGAACGGACACGATACGAGGGTATAGCGCCCCCTCCCCGCCCCCTCGCCCGGGAACCGTCAGGGGCGCGGGGCGGTGACCAGGGCGGCGTGGGGCGGTGACCAGGGCGGCTGGACGGGGCCGGTGAACGCGACATATCGTGATATTGAGCACGTCGCACGGTATGACGTTCATGAGCCTTCGTTCACGGGAGGAATCTTCCATGTCGCACACCCCCAAGAGCACAGGGAGCGCGCTGCGGGAGCTGCTGCGGGCCGTGGCCGGGCTGACCTCGGGGCTGTCCTCGGGCGTCATCGGCAAGCCCACGGCGCCGGGCCCGGTGGTCGACATCCGCGACGGCAAGGGCCACGACCCCCGGCGCCGCCGCTAGAGACCGGGGCGGGGCCGCTCGATTCAGGTGCGCGCGGCGCCGATCGGCGACAGCTCGCGGAGCCTGTCCTCGGTCGGGCTGCCGGGCCGGGCGGTGAAGACCTGCAGGAACTGTGACCGGTCGGGGTCGGCCAGCGTCTGGCAGTGCAGCTCCAGCAGGCCGAGCCGCGGGTGCCGGACGCGCTTGGCCGGACAGGCGGGGCCCAGCACGGGATGCTCGCGCCACACCGCGGCGAACGCCGGGCTCTCCTCCAGCAGCGCCTCGACGATCGCGGCCGCCCGCGACCCCCTGCCGTCGCGCGTGTAGGCATCGTGCAGACCGGCCGCGAAGAGGCGGTCATGCAGCGGATGGTCGTCCTCGGGGTGGATCAGCCGCTCGGCGGGGTCGGTGAACCAGCGGTAGTGCAGGCTGCGCGCCAGCCCGGTGTGGCGGGTCTGGTCGCCCATCAGCGCGACCGCGGGCGGAGTCTGCCTGAGCGTCTCCCCGAGATGGGTGACCACCTGGGCGGGGGTGTCCTCCAGCCGGTCCAGAATGCGCGCCATGCCGGGTGAGATCTGGTCGCCGCGCGGGACCCGCGGCGGCGTGGCGTGCCCGGCCAGGCGGAACAGGTGGTCGCGCTCCTCGGCGGACAGGCGCAGGCCACGGGACAGCGCGGCGAGCATCTGCTCCGACGGCATCGGGCCGCGCCGCTGCTCGATGCGGCTGTAGTAGTCGGTGGACATGCCGGACAGCGCGGCGACCTCCTCGCGGCGGAGCCCGCCGGTGCGGCGTCGCGCTCCGCGCGGCAGGCCGACGTCCTCGGGCTGCAGCGACTCCCGCCGCGTGCGCAGGAATTCGGCCAGTCGGACCCGGTCCATGGACGAGAACACCCCCTCGACCCCCACCGGGCGCGGGCGCCCCCGGCGCCGCCGTCCCACGCCTCGGATCAGGGCTGTCTGCAGCGTACCCGCCGCCGGCCGAGCCCCCGCCACCTCCCGCCAGGCCGATGACGTCCCCTTCTGTGACCGGCAGCACTGATACTTGACCGTGCGTTCCAGATAGTCGTAGCCTGCTCCCATGGCTCGAGTCAGGGAGTTCGACACCGAGGCCGCGCTGGAGGCGGCCATGTCCGCCTTCCGCCGCAGGGGGTACGAGGGGACTTCGGTGCAGGACCTGGTCGACGCCACAGGAGTCGGGCGGGGGTCGTTGTACGCGGCGTTCGGCAGCAAGGAGGGTCTGTACCTGGCGGTCATGGATCGTTATCGGGAGCGGTACGCGGTCCCGCTGGTCGAACTTCTCGGCAGCGGCGCGCCCGCCCGGGACCTGATCCGTGCGGTGCTGGTCGGCGTGGTGGACGAGATCGTCCACGACGGCGAACGGTTGTCCTGTCTCATCGTGAGCGCGACGACGGAGCGGTTGCCGCATGACCCTGATGTCGCCAAGCGCGTGCGGGCGACGACCGCGTCACTGGAGGACGCGCTGACCGAGGTGATCCGCCAAGCCCAGGCGAGCGGGCAGGTGGCCAGCGCTCGGGATGCGAGGGACCTGGCGGGATTCCTGCTGGCGACCGTCCACGGCCTGCGGGTCATGGGCGCGATCACCGCCGATCGCGGGTCACTGATGCGCATCGTGGAGGTGGCCATGGGCTGCCTCGACTGAGTTCTCCCTGCCCTCAAAATGTAACGAGCATTCAAGAATTGGCCCGTGCGCGGCTCACGCGTCACATCACCCGGACCGCACCCGCGGCCGGCTCCACCAGGGGGAAAGCACATGAACAAGATCGGTGTCGGGATCATCGGGGCGAGCTCGCGAGGATGGGCGGCCATCAGCCACGTCCCCGCGCTCAAGGCCCTTTCCGACTACTACGACCTGCGCGCGATCAGCACCACGCGGCAGGAGTCCGCCGAGCTCGCCGCGAAGGAGTTCGACGTCCCGGCGGCGTACGAC
Source organism: Sphaerisporangium sp. NPDC005288 (assembly GCF_040607475.1). NCBI lineage: Bacteria > Bacillati > Actinomycetota > Actinomycetes > Streptosporangiales > Streptosporangiaceae > Sphaerisporangium > Sphaerisporangium sp. NPDC005288. Next base: position 84,373 of record NZ_JBEXGT010000029.1, read on the forward strand.
GACCACAGGGACCTGATCGCGGATCCCGGTGTCGACCTGGTGGTGGTGGCGGTGAAAGTCACCCACCACCATGCGCTCGTCTCGGCGGCGCTGGAGGCCGGGAAGATGGTCTACAGCGAATGGCCGCTGGGCGTGGATCTCCGTGAGGCGGCCGATCTGGCCCAGCGCGCCCGGGCCGCGGGCGTGCGCACCGTGATCGGACTGCAGGCCCGATTCTCCCCGGTGGTCCGTCATGTCCGCGACCTCATCGCGGACGGCTACGTCGGCCGGGTGCTCGGCACGACGCTGACCGGGTCCGGGGTCTCCTGGGGACCCGAGACCGACCGCGCCCACGCCTACATCTTCGACGCGGCCAACGGAGCGACGCTCCTGACCGCGGCGGGAGTGCACGCCCTCGAGGCGGTGAACCACGCGCTGGGGGACCTCGCCGGCGTCTCGGCCAACCTCGTCGTCGGCCGCGAGGAGGTGCGGGTGGTGGACGAGGGGACGACGATCCCGGTGACGACGGCCGACCAGCTGTCCGTCATCGGGACGCTGGACAACGGCGCGGCCCTGTCCTTGTTCTACCGCGGCGGCTTCTCGCGCGGCGACAACCTGCGGTGGGAGATCAACGGCACCGAAGGCGACCTCGTCCTCACCGCGCCCGGAGTCAACGGGAACCTGCAGGTGGCCGATCTGAAGCTGGAAGGCGGCCGAGGCGCCGACACCGCGGTCGCCGAGATCACCGTTCCTGACCACTACTTCGGCCCGGTCCCGCGCGCCCTGGCCGCGCTTCCGCAGAACGTGGCACAGACCTACGCGTTCCTGGCGAAGGACGTGCGGGACGGCACCGAGACCGTCCCCGGCTTCGATCACGCCCTTTCACGGCACCGGCTCGTCGAAGCGATCGAGCGGGCATCCCGCACCGGATCCGTCCAAGTTCCGGCAGATTCGGCCGCTTGACCGCGCGAAAGGCCGAAGGTGAGAAACGGAAAGCCCGTGGCGAGGTGCATGACCTTGCCACGGGCTTCCGATTCGACGACCTGCGGGACCACCTCGCGGCAGCACCGGCCGGAGACCGCGCGACGAACACGTGCGTCGCCGCGCGGTCGCCGGTCACACGTCGTAGTACAGCTCGAACTCGTGCGGGTGCGGGCGCAGACGGATCGGGTCGATCTCGTTCTCGCGCTTGTAGGCGATCCACGTCTCGATGAGGTCGGGCGTGAACACGCCGCCCTCGAGCAGGAACTCGTGGTCGGCCTCCAGCGCGGCCAGAACCTCCTGCAGCGAACCGGGGACCTGCGGGACCTGGCCGGCCTCCTCCGGAGGAAGCTCGTAGAGGTCCTTGTCGACCGGCGCCGGCGGCTCGATCTTGTTGCGGATGCCGTCGAGGCCCGCCATGAGCTGCGCGGCGAAGGCGAAGTACGGGTTGCACGACGGGTCCGGGACGCGGAACTCGATGCGCTTGGCCTTCGGGTTGGACCCGGTGATCGGGATGCGGATGCACGCCGAGCGGTTGCGCTGGGAGTACACCAGGTTGACCGGAGCCTCGTAGCCCGGCACCAGGCGGTGGTAGGAGTTCACCGTCGGGTTGGTGAAGGCCAGCAGCGCCGGCGCGTGCTTGAGCAGGCCGCCGATGTAGTAGCGCGCGGTGTCCGACAGGCCCGCGTAGCCGACCTCGTCGTAGAAGAGCGGCTCGCCGTCCTTCCAGAGCGACTGGTGGCAGTGCATGCCCGAGCCGTTGTCCCCGAAGATCGGCTTGGGCATGAAGGTGACCGTGTGGCCGAACTCCACCGCGGTGCTCTTGATGATGTACTTGTACAGCATCAGGTTGTCGGCGGTCTTGAGCAGCGTGCCGAACCTGAAGTCGATCTCGGCCTGGCCGGCGGTGCCCACCTCGTGGTGCTGCATCTCGGTCTCGATGCCCGCCTCGATCAGGCGGCGGACCATCTCGGAGCGCAGGTCGGTGAAGTGGTCCATCGGCGGCACCGGGAAGTAGCCGCCCTTGTAGCGCGGCTTGTACCCGAGGTTGCCGCCCTCCTGGGCCTTGCCGGTGTTCCAGGCGCCCTCGATGGAGTCGATGTGGTAGTAGCTCTCGCTCGCGCTGCTGGAGAACCGCACATCGTCGAAGATGTAGAACTCGGCCTCAGGGCCGAAGTAGACCGTGTCGGCGATGCCGGTGCCCTTGAGGTACTCCTCGGCCTTGCGGGCGACGTTGCGCGGGTCGCGGCTGTAGGCCTCGCCGGTCAGCGGGTCGTGGACGAAAAAGTTGATGTTGAGCGTCTTGTGCTGACGGAACGGGTCCAGGACGGCCGTCGACGGATCGGGCAGCAGGAGCATGTCCGACTCGTGAATGGCCTGGAACCCGCGGATCGACGAGCCGTCGAACATGAGGCCGTCGGTGAAGACGCTGGCGCCGAAGTTCTCCACAGGGAAGGTGAAGTGGTGCGTCGTGCCCGGCAGGTCGGTGAACCTGACATCGACGAACTGCACCCCTTCGTCCCTGATGAACTTCAGGACGTCGTCGGCGGAGCTGAACATCCAACCTCCCAGGGGCACGGGCTTTCAGACTTGAACGTAGGCCTGTGCCGTTTCCACCCCATGTCTCGTTTGTTTCACGGATGTTAAGCAGACGGGGGGTATGCCGCCGGAAGCACCGTAGCGGCCTCCCGATATCTTACCCGCATGAGCAAGCAACCCCGCTGGACGCAGACGTGGATCGGCGGCACCCGCGCCGCCGGCGTCGACCTCGGGCATCCGGGCGAGCGGCTCGGCCTCCCGAGGGAGGGCAGCGGATCGGTTTCGGGGTTCGGGCGGCGCATCGGCGCGATCACCGTCGACTGGCTCATCTGCACATGGGCCATCGCCGGCGGCCTGCTGCGGGTCGACCCGCGCAGCGCCGGCTGGGTGGGCTTCGCCGTGTTCGCCGCCGAGTACGTCCTGCTGGTGGGCACCATCGGCATGACCTTGGGCATGCGGCTGTTCGGCATCAGGGTCGCCGCGCTCGACGGCGGCCGGCCGGGGTTCGGCGCCGTCGTCCTGCGCACGCTGCTGCTCTGCCTGGTGGTCCCCGCCGTCGTCTGGGACCGCGACGGGCGCGGCCTGCACGACCGCGCCGCCCGCACCGTGGTCGTCCGGCTCTGAGCGGCCCGCGCCGAGCGGTTTGGCCCTCTCAGGGCCGCCTGGTGCAGGAGAAGATCGCGGTGCCCGGCAGCAGGCGGCCGCGCAGCGGGCTCCAGCCGCCCCATACGCGCTCGTGCCCGGCCGGCCACTCGGGTTCCACCAGGGACGTGAGCGTGAGCCCCGCCCCTGTCACCGCGCCCACCCAGTCGCCCAGCGTGCGGTGGTGCTCGACGTAGGACGGCTCGCCGTCCTCGTCCTGCTCCACGTACGGCGAACGGTCGAAGTAGGAGCGGTCGGCGGTCAGCCCGCGCGGGCCCGGATCGTCCGGAAACGCCCAGCGGATCGGATGGCTCACCGAGAACACCAGCAGCCCGCCCGGCCGCAGCACCCGGCGGATCTCGGCCAGCACCGCGCCGGCGTCGGCGACGAACGGCAGGGCCCCGTACGCCGAGCAGGCCACGTCGAAGGACTCGGAGGAGAAGGGAATGCGGCCCGCGTCGGCCTGGACCACGGGCAGGCGGGTGCCGATCTGCTCGTCGATGCGCCTGGAGTGCTGGAGCTGGCGGTGGGACACGTCGAACGCGGCCACCTCGGCGCCCTGGCCGGCGAGCCACCGGCCGCACTGCCCGGCGCCGCAGCCGATCTCGAGCACCCGCCGGCCGCGCACGTCGCCCAGCAGGCGCGCGTCGGCCTCGTCCAGCCCCTCGGGGCACCAGACGAAGCCGTCGTCGCGCAGGAAACCGCCGTGCTCGGCCTGGTAGTCGTCGGCCGCGGCGTCCCACCAGCGGCGGCTGGCCCGCGCGCTCGGCGCCTCGCCCAGCGCGCGGCGCGTCACCGGAGAGGAGCCGGAGGTCACCGCATCTTGCCGCGGGGCATGCGCGCGCCCTTCGGCATCGGGCCCTTCGGCACCGGAAGCGTCTGCGGCAGCGCCCGCAGGCGGTAGTTGACCTCGGACACCGCTTCCTTCTTCAGGTTGCGGGGGAGCTTCATCAGGTGGCGCTGCAGCTTGTTGATGGGCACCTGGCCCTCGCCGTCACCGCACTGGATGTCGTAGACCGGCACGTCGATGGCCACGCGCTGCACGCGCTTCTTCTCGGCCACGAGCATGCGCTGCACCCGCGAGCCGGGCCCCTCGGAGACCAGCACGATGCCGGGGAAGCCCACGACCCGGTGCACCACGTCCTGGTCGCGGGTGACCGCGACGGCCGGGGTGACCTGCCAGTTGCCGCGCATGCTCTGCAGGATCGCCGCGGCGGCGCCCGGCTGGCCTTCGAGCATCGAATACTGCGCCCGCTGGGCGAGCTGCCCGAACACCAGCAGGCCCACCGTGATCGCGACCATCACGCCGAGGATGATCAGCTGCCACAGCAGCCCGGTGACGAGCCCGACGACGACGAAGACGACCAGCGTGGCCAGCGCCGACGCGTAGACGATCGGCATCCCCTTGGGGTTGGCCTTCTGGATGATCTGAGCGACCATGCGGAGCTGCTTGACGCGCCCCGGGCGCTCTGGGTCTGCGGGCTTCTTCGCCATGGTTGAAGGATACAAACGCAAGGCTCAAGAAAGGAAAACGTGACCTGATGGCCGGTCGGACCGTGACCATCGACGTCACCCCGTCATCGTCCGCCTACGCCCGGCGACCCGCCGGCCCGCGAGCGGGAGAGACCGCCCCGGACGGCGTCCACGGGGCCGGTCACGGCGTACGAGGGCCGCCCGCTCATGGGCGACGAAGGCCGGCCGCTCAAGGCGGCTGTGGAAGGGTGCGGCATGCTTCGGATCGCCGAGTGAGGAGGCCGCCGCCTCGGATCACCGGGGAAGGGGGCCGGCCATGTCGGCGCGACGCCCCCTTCACGGATGCGGAACGGGCCTCAGGCGGTCTGGCGGGCCTCGACGGCCTGCCGGTAGAGCCGGCCGGCGCGGTAGGAGGAGCGGACCAGGGGCCCGGACATGACCCCGGCGAAGCCGATCTGCTCGGCCTCGGCCTGCAGCTCGACGAACTCCTCGGGCTTGACCCAGCGGTCCACCGGGTGGTGGCGCGGCGTCGGGCGCAGGTACTGCGTGATGGTGAGCAGGTCGCAGCCGGCCTCGTGCAGGTCGCGCATCGCCTGGACGATCTCCTCGCGCTCCTCGCCCATGCCGAGGATGAGGTTGGACTTGGTGACCAGGCCCGCCTCGTGGGCCATGGTGATGACCGCGAGGGAACGCTCGTACCGGAAGGCGGGGCGGATGCGCTTGAAGATGCGCGGCACCGTCTCGATGTTGTGCGCGAACACCTCCGGACGGCTTCCGAAGACCTCTTCGAGCTGGTCGCGGTGGCCGTTGAAGTCGGGCACCAGCAACTCGACGCCGCAACCGGGGATCATGGAGTGGATCTGCCGCGCGGTCTCGGCGTACAGCCAGGCGCCGCCGTCGGGCAGGTCGTCGCGGGCGACGCCGGTGACGGTGGCGTAGCGCAGGCCCATCTGCGCGACCGACTCGGCGACCCGGCGCGGCTCGTCGGTGTCGTACTCGGCGGGCTTGCCGGTGTCGATCTGGCAGAAGTCACAGCGCCGCGTGCACTGGTCGCCTCCGATGAGGAAGGTCGCCTCGCGATCTTCCCAGCACTCGGAGATGTTGGGACAGCCGGCCTCCTGGCAGACCGTGTGCAGACCTTGGTCCTTGACGAGCGATCTGATCTCGTTGAACGTCGGCCCGTTGCGGAGCCTGGTCTTGATCCACGGGGGCTTGCGCTCAATGGGGGTCTGGCTGTTGCGCACCTCCAGACGGAGGAGCTTTCGGCCTTCAGGAGCTACGGTCACGCCTTCCAGCTTACGTCCGCGTCCGCGCCGGACCGGCCATCGGGTGACCAGGCTCACGGCCCCTCCGGAGAGCGGTCAGAGCCGCCCGGACAGCAGGTCCTCCTCCTGGACGTCGACTCCTTCGGCGCCCAGGGCCTCGGCCAGGCGCCGCTCGGCGAACGGCAGCACCTCGTCGACGGTGATGCGCCGCCCGGTCTCGGCCGACAGCGAGGTGACCCCGGCGTCGCTGATGCCGCACGGGATGATGCGGTTGAACCAGCTCGGGTCGTTGGCGCAGTTGAGGGCGTAGCCGTGCATGGTGACGCCCTTGGCGACCCGGATGCCGATGGCGCCGAGCTTGCGGTCGGGCAGGCCGCTGGCGGGGTCGCCGGCGACCCAGACGCCGCTGCGCCCCTCGACCCGGCCACCGACCACGCCGAAGTCGGCGCACACCTTGATCAGCGCCTCCTCCAGCAGCCGGACGTAGGCGATGACGTCGAGCGCCTCGGTGAGCCGGACGATGGGATAGCCGACGAGCTGGCCGGGACCATGCCAGGTGATCTTGCCGCCGCGGTCGACGTCGATGACCGGGGTGCCGTCGGTGGGACGCTCCTCGGGGCGGGTGCGCTTGCCGGCGGTGTAGACGGGGGCGTGCTCCAGCAGCATGCAGGTGTCGGGGATCAGGCCGGCCGCCCGGCGGGCGTGGACCTCACGCTGGAGCTCCCACGCCTGCTCGTAGGGCACGTCGACTCCGAGGCGGACCAGCGCGAGTCTGCGAGGCTCACCGCCGTTGGTTCCTGCCTGCTTGGTATGGTCGGCGCGCTCAGTCACGGTGCAAGCCTAACGCGAGGTCAGGCGCTCACGCGGTCAGCGGGCGCGGGTCGATGCGGACTTCCTTGACTCCGGTGCCGTCGCGCTCGACGCGGTAGGCGTGGCCCCGGGGGTCCACGGTGACGGCCTGGATGAACTCGGTGCCGACGTAGTGCAGCGCCACCCCCTCGTCGGCGGCGTAGCCCTCGGGCAGCTCGCCGGAGGCGATCGACTCGTGCAGCAGGGCGCGGCGCTGCGGGTCGGAGTTGTAGTGCACCCCGCAGGAGTAGGGCAGCAGGCCGAGGCCCTCGGCCCACGGGCGCAGGACCGGACCGAAGGAATCGGTGTTGCCGCCCACGTGCCAGCACAGCGCGCCGGCGCTCTGACCTGCCAGGACGACACCGGCCCGCCAGGCCTCATCCATCGCCTCGTCCAGGCCGTGCAGCCGCCACAGCGCGGCCAGGTTGGCGACGCTGCCGCCGCTGACGTAGACGGCGTCCTGTTCCAGGAGCCACTCGCGGGGGTTGTCGACGTTCGGCATCGGGAACAGCGCGAGGTGGCTGACCTCGACGTCCCACGCCTGGAACGCGCCGTACATCTTCAGCAGCCACTCGGCGTCGTCGCCGGTGGCGGTGGCGAGCAGCCCGAGCTTCGGGCGGTCCTGGCCGGTGAGGTCGAGCGCGTACCGGAGCAGGCCCGAGGGCTCCATGACGCCCTGGCGCGGCGAGGAGACGAACGAACCGCCGCCGATGGCGAGGATGTGGGACTGGCCGAGCCTGCTCATGATCTCTCCTGCTGCCTGTTGGGAAGGGCGGGGAGGACCCTGCCTGGAAGGCGCACGGGCCGGACGCGGCCACCCTCCCGTTGTCACCGGACCGGCACCCTAGAGTATGGCTGCCAGGGCCCCGTCGAGACGCGGATGCCGGAACCGGTACCCCATCTCCAGCAGGCGGCGGGGAAGCGCGCGCTGGCCGATGAGCACGCCCTCGTCGGCCAGGTCGCCGAGGGCCGCGCGCAGCGCGAACCCGGGCACCGCCACCGGCATGGTGGGGCGGTGCAGTGCCCGGCCGAGGGCCCGGGTGAACTCCGCGTTGGTGACCGGCGTGGGGGCGGTGAGGTTGACCGGCCCGCGGACCTCGGGCTCGTCCATGATGTGCAGCACGGCGCCCACCCAGTCGGGAAGGGTGATCCACGAGACGTACTGCCGGCCGGAGCCCAGGGGCGCGCCGACGCCGAGCCGGAACACCGGCAGCATCTTGCCGAGGAAGCCGCCCTCGGGGGCGAGGACGTGCCCGGTGCGCAGCCGGACGACGCGGACGCCGGCCTGCTCGGCGGCGGCGGTCTCGGCCTCCCACGCGAGCACCAGCTCGGCGAGCCACCGCCCGTGCTCGCGCGCCCGGCCGCCCTGCGCGGACCCGGGCGTCTCGCCGCCCGGGGCCGCGGCCGGCTCGCCGGTGCGGGGGTCGAGCGGGCGCCACCCCGGCGGGGGCTGCCAGGACTCGTCGACCGGGTGCTCGCCGGTGTCCCCGTAGAGGCCGATGGCCGAGCCGCTGAGCCAGACGCGCGGCCGGTGCTCCAGCCCCGCCATCGTGGCGGCGAGGGTGCGGGTGCTGTCGACGCGGCTGGTGACCAGCTCGCGCCGGTGCTCGGGCGTCCACCGGCGGTCGGCGATGCCCGCTCCGGCGAGGTGGACGACGGCCTCGGCGCCCTCGAGCACCGAGGGCGCCAGAATGCCCTCGCGCGGATCCCAGAACGCCTCGTCCGGCGCGGCGGGCGTGCGGCGGACGAGCCTGACGACCGTGCGGCCCTGTTCGCGCAGGGCGCGCCCGAGCGCCGAACCGAGAAGCCCGGACGAGCCGGTGACCACGACTGCCATGCGATCACCCTACGTCCGCCGCCGCCCGTCGCCCCGGCAGCCCCCGCGTCATCACCGCGTGTCAGCCGCGGCGATGCCCGGTGATGCCCGGCCATGCCGGGCCCGGCCGGAGCCGGGCCCGTGGTGGTCAGCTCAGGCCGAGCTGGTTCTCGAACCGGCCCTCTTCCAGGCGGCGCTTGACCGTGGTCAGGAAGCGGGCGGCGTCGGCGCCGTCGACCAGTCGGTGGTCGTAGGTCAGCGCCAGGTACACCATCGAGCGGACCGCGATGACCTCGCCCTCGGGCGTGTCCAGGACGACCGGGCGCTTGACGACCGCGCCGGTGCCGAGGATGGCGACCTGCGGCTGGTTGATGATCGGCGTGTCGAACAGCGCGCCGCGGCTGCCGGTGTTGGTCAGCGTGAACGTGCCGCCGGACAGCTCGTCCGGGCTCACCTTGTTGGTGCGGGTGCGCTCGGCCAGGTCGGCGATCTTCCGGGCGAGGCCGGCGATGTTGAGGTCGCCGGCGTCCTTGATCACCGCGGAGGCGAGCCCGCGCTCGGCGTCGACCGCGAACGCCAGGTGCTCGTGGTCGAAGTAGGTGACCTCGTTGGTCTCGCTGTTGATCACCGCGTTGAGCTTGGGGTGCTGCTTGAGCGCCTCGACCGTCGCCAGCGCGAAGAACGGCATGAAGCTGAGCTTCACGCCCTCGCGGCGCTGGAAGTCGGCCTTGGCGCGGTCGCGCAGCCGCGCGATCTTGGTGACGTCGACCTCGACGACCGAGGTGAGCTGCGCGGAGGTCTGCAGCGACTCCATCGTGCGCTTGGCGATGGTCTGCCGCATGCGCGACATCTTCTCGGTGCGGCCGCGCAGCGTGGTGTCGGCCTGCACCGGCTCGGGCGCCGAGGCGGCGACCGGGGCGGCGGCCTGCGGAGCCGGGGCCTGCGCGGGGGCAGGGGCCTGCGCGGCCTGGGCCTGCGCCGCCTGCTCGCGCTGGACGCGCGCGGCCTCCAGGACGTCCTGCTTGCGGATGCGGCCGCCGACGCCGGTGCCGGTGAGGGCGTCCAGGTCGACGCCGTGCTCGGTGGCGAGCTTGCGCACCAGCGGCGTGACGTACGGGCTCTCGCCGGTGGCGCCGGACGCGATCGGCGACGGCGCCGCGGCGGCCGGCGCCTGCTGCGGGGCCTGCTGCTGCGGGGCCGGGCGCGGCGGCGCGGCCTGCGGAGCCGGCGGCTGCGGGATGGAGGAGACCGGGGCCTGCTGCGGAGCCGGGGCGGGCTCGGGCGCCTTGGCCGGCTCGGGCTCGGGTTCGGGCTGCGGCTCGGGCTGGGCCTGCGCCTGGGGCTCGGCCTGCGCGGGCGCGGCCGAACCGGCCCCGGCGCCGTCCTGGTCGATGATGGCGAGCTCGGCGCCGACCTCGACGGTCTCGTCCTCAGCCACGACGATCTTGGTGAGCACGCCGGCGGACGGGGAGGGGATCTCGGTGTCGACCTTGTCGGTGGAGACTTCGAGCAAGGGCTCGTCGGTCTCGACCTGGTCCCCTTCCTTCTTCAACCAGCGGGTGACGGTGCCCTCGGTCACGCTCTCGCCGAGCTGGGGCATGGTTACGGAAACCGGCATGGTGTCGTCTTCTCTCGCGTTTCCTGTGAGGGCTTAGTTGTGTACGTGCAGGGGCTTGCCGGCGAGCGCGAGCATCGCCTCGCCGACGGCCTCGGACTGGGTCGGGTGAGCGTGGATGAGCTGGGCCACCTCGGAGGGCAGTGCCTCCCAGTTGTAGATGAGCTGGCCTTCGGTGACGAGTTCACCCATGCGCTTGCCGACCATGTGAACCCCGAGGACGGGGCCGTCCTTCGCGGAAATGATCTTGACGGCGCCCTGGGTGCCGATGATCTGGCTCTTGGGGTTGCCGCCGAGGTCGTAGACCAGCTCGGTGATCTCGTGGCCGCGCTCCTTGGCGACGGCCGAGGTGATGCCGACCGAGGCGACCTCGGGGTCGGAGTAGGTGATGCGCGGCACGCCCGCGTAGTCGATCGGCACGGGGGACAGGCCGGCGATGTGCTCGGCGACGAGGATGCCCTCGGCGAAGCCCGCGTGCGCGAGTTGCAGGGTGGGGATGAGGTCGCCGACCGCGTAGACGCCGGGCACGCTGGTCTGGCAGAACTCGTCCACCACGACGGTGCCGCGCTCGATGGCGACGCCGGCCTCCTCGAAGCCCATGCCCGAGGTGACGGCCCCGCGGCCGACGGCCACCAGCAGCAGCTCGGCCTCGAAGGTCTTGCCGCCCTCGAGGGTCACCACGACGCCGGTGTCGCTGGTCTTCACGCTCTCGAAGCGGGTGCCCAGCTCGTACTTGATGCCGCGGCGGCGGAAAGCGCGCTCGAGCAGCTTGGAGCTGGACTCCTCCTCCAGGGGGAGCAGGTGGGGCAGGGCCTCCACGATGGTGACCTCGGCGCCGAAGGACTTCCAGACGGAGGCGAACTCGACGCCGATGACGCCGCCGCCGAGCACGATCACCGAGGAGGGCACGCGGTCGAGCTTGAGCGCGTGGTCGCTGGTGATGACACGCTCGCCGTCGATGTCGAGGCCGGGGAGCGACCGCGGGACCGACCCGGTGGCCAGCACGATGTTGTGGCCCTCGACGACCTGGTCGCCGACGACGACGCGCTTGGCGCCGTCCAGCCGGCCCTCGCCCTCGATGATCGTGACGCCCCTGCTCTTGAGCAGGCCCTGCACGCCCTTCCAGGCGCGGTTGACGATCTTGTCCTTGAAGGCGTGGACACCGGGCATCTCGACGCCCTCGAAGTGGGCCTTGACGCCGACGCTCGTGGCCTCGCGGGTCTCGTCGGCGACCTCCGCCGCGTGCAGGAGAGCCTTGGTGGGGATGCAACCCCGGTGCAGGCACGTGCCGCCGATCTTGTCCTTCTCGATCAGCGCGACGCTCTTGCCCAGCTCTGCCGCCCGCAGGGCGCAGGCGTACCCGCCGCTGCCGCCGCCCAGGACAACGATGTCGTAGGGGCCGCTGCCATCAGCCACTGGAAAGCTCCTTGTCGGATCGGTGGGCCCTCACGGCCGGGTCATGCCCGCTCTCGCGGCGCGCCCGGCCTGCCCAACAGCATCTTTTCACTTGTCTCGCGTATTCGTGACGCGCGCGGTGCGCCGGTGTGGACCGGCGGCGTGGCCGCCGGTTCCCCCGGCGCACCGCGCTCATCATGCCTCGTGACCGCTCTGGTGACGCTCGGCCAGCGCGACGAGGGTACGAGTGATCACGCCGGTGCCGCCCTTGGGGATGTACCCGTAGGGGGCCTCCTTGTTGAAGGCGGGGCCGGCGATGTCGAGGTGGGCCCAGCGCACGCCCTCGGGGACGAACTCGCGCAGGAAGATGCCCGCCGCGAGCATGCTGCCAGAGCGCTCGGGGTTGAGGTTGGCGATGTCGGCGATCGGGGAGTCCAGGCCCTTGCGCAGCTCCTCGGGCAGCGGCATGCCCCAGGCTCCCTCGCCCTGCGCCGTGGCGGCCTCGACGACCTCCTCGCGCAGTTCGTCGTCGGAGGCCATGACGCCGCTGGTGCGCCAGCCGAGGGCGACGATCTGGCCGCCGGTGAGGGTGGCCACGTCGACGATGATGTCGGGGTCGTCCTCGGCGGCGCGGGCGATGCCGTCCACCAGCACCAGGCGGCCCTCGGCGTCGGTGTCGAGGACCTCGACGGTCTTGCCGGCGTAGGTGTGCAGCACATCGGAGGGGCGCTGGGCGCTGCCGCTCGGCATGTTCTCTGCCAGGCACAGGTAGCCGACGGCGTTGACCCGCAGGCCGAGCCGGGCGATGGCGAGCAGGGCGCCGAACACCGCGCCCGCGCCGCCCATGTCGGACTTCATCCACGCCATGGAGGCGGACGGCTTGAGCGACAGGCCGCCGGAGTCGAAGGTGATGCCCTTGCCGACGTAGGCGACGGTCGTGGTGGCGTCGGGATGGGAGTAACCCAGGCGCACCAGGCGGGGAGGGTTCACCGAGCCCTGGCCGACGCCGACGATGCCGCCGTAGCCGCCCTCCTTCAGGGCCGTCTCGTCGAGCACCTCGACCGACAGGCCGGCCTTGGCCGCGGTCTCCTCGGTGATCTCGGCGAAGCGCGCGGGCGACAGGTCGGACGGCGGGGTGTTGACCAGGTCGCGGACCAGCGTGACCGACTCGGCCAGCGTCGCGGCCCGGCCCACCGCGCCGTCGGCGCCGGGGGCGTCGCTCAGCACGGTGACCGTCTCGAGCGGCGCCTGCCGGCCCTCGCCCGTGCGGTAGCGGGCGAAGTCGTAGGCGCCGAGCAGCGCGCCGAGCGCCACGGCCTCGGCCTGCTCGGGCGTGGCGGCGGGCAGCGCGAAGGCGGCCTCCGTCGTGCCGGCGAGCGAGCGGGCGGCCGCGCCGGCCGCCCGGCGCAGCGTCTCGAGGTCGTGCGCCCCCTCCTGCGCGGGGGCCTCGCCGAGCCCGACCGCGACGATCACCGGTGCGGGCACGGCGCCGAAGGAGGGGAACTTGGCGATCTCGCCGGCCTTGCCGGAGAACCCCAGCGCTTGCAGCGTGGGCGTGAGCCCGCCGGTGATGGCGGCGTCCAGGGCTTGCGCGCCGGGCGCGGGGCGGGGGCCGTCGGGCGAGGTATTGATGCCGACTACGAGGGCGCCGGTCTCGACCGGGCCCGAGTCAGAGGCGTTGAGTCGCACTGTCGTCACGTAGGCCGATGCTAGCCGTGCTTCTCCCGTACGCATAAACACGGGTTCGTCCTACGTATGTGAGGCCGCCTGTGGCGTCGATGATGCCAATGGCGCTAGTACCATCGTGCGTTTGATGTGAATGATGCTAGCGTCAATGGCACTATGCTGCTCACCCTCGATCTGAACGACCCGCGGCCGCTGCACGAACAGGTCACCGGAGCAATCAGGCGCGCCGTCGCGTCGGGCCTGGTGGTGCCCGGTCAGCGGCTGCCTCCGGCGCGCGAGCTCGCCGCCGCCATCGGTGTCAACGCCAACACGGTGCTGCGCGCCCTGCGGCAACTGCGCGACGAGGGCGTCCTTGAGTTCCGCCGCGGCCGGGGCGTCTCGGTGCTCGCTTCCCCCGACGGAGGCGAGGTCGTCCGGCGCATGGCGCGCGAGCTGCTGGAGGAGGCCGAACGTTACGGCCACGGCCCGGCGGACGTCATAGAGATCATCAAGGAGCTGGAGTCGTCATGACGTACCGATCGCGGTTCCTGCTGACGGCGGGCGCGTGGGCCGCGTCGGTGACCGCCGCCCTCGTCGTGGTCCCCCTCGTGCTCCGCGCCCGGCTGCCCGAGCCGCTGGCCACCCACTGGGGACCGCCGGGAGCGCCGGACGGCGCGTCGTCCTTCTGGGCCGCCCTCGGCCTGCAGATGGCGTTGTGGGCGGTGTTCGCGGGCCTCGCGGCGTACACGGTGCTCCGCGGGGACGCAGTGCGGCACAGGGCGCGCAGGAAGGCGGCCGCCGCGATGCTCGCCGGCGGCGCCGGACTGGCGCTGGGCACGCAGTGGACGACGCTCGGCGCCAACCTCGGCCGCGCCACCTGGCGGGACGCCGGAGCGGTCGGCGGCCGGGTTCCGCTGGTCCTCGCCGGAGCGGTCCTGCTCGGGGTGATCGGCCGGCTGCTCGCCTCGGCGGGGCCCGGCGACCCGCCGGAGGAGGGGGCGGCGCGGCTGCCCAGGCTCCGCCTGCGCGCCGACCGGCGCTCGGTGTGGGTCTCGGCGGCCTCCAACCGGTGGATGTCCGGCCTGTGCCTCGCCGCCCTGGCCGGTCTCGCCGTCCTCGCGGTCCTCGGCCTGGTCACCGGGGACGGCCGCATCCGCGACACCGCCGTCCCGCTGGTGATCGTCGCGGTGGTCGGCTGGGCCCTGTCGACGGTCGGCGCCCGGGTGAGCGAGCAGGGCCTGGTCATCTCGTTCGGCCCCTTCCAGTGGCCCACGCGGACGATCCCGCTCGACAAGATCCAGAGCGCCAGAGCCGAGGTGCGCCATCCGCTCGAAGTCGGCGGTTGGGGAATCCGCGGCCTCCCCGGGGCGTCCACCATCATGATCCGCGGCGGCGAGTGCCTCGTCGTGCGCTACACCTCCGGAGGCGAGCTGGCCGTGTCCGTGGACGACGCCGCGCGCGGCGCTGCGCTGCTCAACGCCCTGGTCTCCGCCCGTCCGGCCGTGTCCCCCTGACCTGCCGGGCGGAGGGAAGGGCCCGCCGCGGTCAGGGGGCGGCGGCGCAGATGATCAGGGCGGCCGCGGTGGCGACCTCCACCAGGGCGCCCAGCACGTCCCCGGTGATCCCGCCGAGCCGCCGGACGGCGTGGGCGCGCACCGCCCAGGCCGCGCCCAGACCGGCCGCGACCGCCACCGGGAAGACGACCAGGCCGCCCGCGAGCAGGCCGAGCACGAGGGCCCCTGCCGCGACCGCCGCCGTCGCGATGATCGCCGTACTCTGCCGGACCGTCCCGGCGACCATGGCGCCGAGGCCGCCGGGACGGGCGGACGGCACCCCGGTCACGCAGGCCCAGGTCACCGCCAGCCGCCCGGTGACGACGGCGAGCGCGAGCGCCGTGGGCCCGGCCTCGGAGGCCGCCGCGGCCTGCGTGAGCAGCGTGAAGACCAGCGTCACGACGCCGAACGGGCCGATGTCGGAGCGCTTCATGATGTCCAGGGCCTGCCCGGCCGGCTTGCCGCTGCCCAGGCCGTCGGCCAGGTCGGCCAGCCCGTCCAGGTGCAGGCCGCGGGTGAGCACGGCGAGGGTGCCGAGGCCGAGCGCCGCGGCCAGCAGCGGCGAGACCAGCAGCCCGGCGGCGGCCATGACCGCCGCACCGGCCAGGCCCAGGCCGAGCCCGATCAGCGGCGCCAGCGCCATGGCCCATCCGGCGGTGACGCGGTCGGTGCGGGGCAGTCCGGCCGGCCAGATGGTGAAGGTGCCGGCGGCCAGGCGCAGTCCTGCGGCGACCGGCTCCTCCGGCGCGGAGGACGCGGGCGTGTCAGGGGACATATCAGGAGGCATATCGGTAGCCCGGTCGAAGAGGTCTCACAGGGAACGAGGGACGACGCGGACGGCGGCATCGGCGGCCCGCCCGGCGCGGTCTCACAGGGGTCTCACAGGGGGAGGGGGACGACGCGGCCGGCGACGACGAAGACGGCCTCCTCCGACTCGGCGGCCAGACGCTGGTTCAGCCGGCCGAGGGCGTCGCGGAACACCCGCCCGCTGGCCGTGGCGGGGACCACGCTGAGGCCGACCTCGTCGCTGACCGCCACCACCTGCGCCCGGGTCTGCCGCCAGGCGGCCACCAGCTCGTCGCAGCGCGCCGCGACCGCGTCCAGTGCCGTCCCGAACCGTCCGGGCTTGCGGCCCCTCGGCCGGTCATGGGCGGGATCGTCCCAGGCCCCGCACGCGTCGAAGACCGCGGCGAGCCAGGTGCCGACGCCGTCGATCAGCAGCGGCCCCGTCTCGGAGCGCAGCAACGCCTCCAGCTCGGTGGTCTCGACGGTCGTCCAGTACGGCGGACGCCGCAGCCGATGGGCGCGGACCCGGGCCAGCCACTCGGCGTCGCGCCCGCCGGTCGGCCCGGTCGCGACGTAGGTGACGTCGGGCTCGGTGATCAGCCGCAGCTCGGCCTCGCCGGACTTGCCCGAGCGGGCGCCGCCGAGGACCAGCGCCCGCCTGGGCAGGGGCGGGCGCGCCGTCGCCGGGGTGCGCGTGTCGATGATCGTGCCGTCGTCCACCATCTCGCCGCCCCAGAAGCCGAGCCGCCTGCGCAGCTCGCCCTCCGAGGGGAGCCGGTGGTCCAGGTTGACGGCCACGACCTGCGTGCGGGCGGTGACCAGGCCGCGCCTGCGCAGGTCGCCGAGGCGCTGGGGCCGGTCGAGCAGGTCGATGAGCACCAGGTCGTAGGCGTCCTCCGCCCAGGAGGGCGAGGGGGAGCCGGACAGGTCGTCGGCGGAGACGGCGTACAGCACACGCCCGCGGTCGGGGCCGCTCACGGCGTAGCCGTCCGGCGTGACGGTCATCCGGTAGCCCTTGGGCATCGCCGCGGGAGGAGCCAGGGGGAGTCCGGCGGGCGGAGCGAGCCGCACCGCGTCGTCGAGCACGACGGCGGTGGGCAGGCGGTGGCCGGGGGACAGGCGGCGGCAGGACGCGCACCCGCAGTTGGGCTCGGGCCAGCCGTACGGACCGGCGGTGCCGGATAGCAGGACCTTCACTATGCCCGTGCCGCGCTGGTCGCCTCGGCGGAGGTGGCGGGAGCCGCGACGGCCGCCGTCACGGGAGCCGCTACGGCCGCCGTCACGGGAGCGCGAGCGGGCGCGGCCGGGCGTGCGGGCGCCGTCGCGCGTCCGGGTCCGGCGGCCGGGGCCGTCGGGCGTCCTGGTCCGGCGGCGGGGGCCGGAAGTCGGAAGTTGGGCGGCATCGTCCGGCCTCCAATCTCGGCTGTCGCGCGGTCGCGCAGGTCCGCTCCGTTCTGCCCGGCCTCTGGCCTGTCCCGCCGCGCGCACGGCAAGATCTGCGGCAGACTCCAGGGGATAGGGTCTGCACAGCCTGGTGAGGGCATTGGGCAAACCCCACGAAAAGGAGCGTATGGCATGACTTGGCGCTGGCGTTATGAGAACGCTAACGGTGGTGAGGTTTTGGACGGCCCGCTTCCGCGCGAGATCTTCCCGAGTCAGGCCGATGCCGAGTCATGGCTCGGTGAGAACTGGCGCACCTTGCTCGAGGCGGGAGTCGAGCAGGTCACGCTGCTGGAAGACGACAAAGTGGAGTACGCCGGGATGTCGCTGCGTGTGGAGTGAGCGCGGGGCCCCTTGGCTTTCCTGATGCCCATGTGACAAACGTTGTCAGAGTGACCGAAATACCAAGGGGCCCGAGACGACTCCTTTACGGCCGCGCCTTCATGCCGGCCCGGCGAAGGCGAGCCGTCAGCGCCCAGGCCGGGACGGCGGGCTCTGGGTCTTGGCCGGGTCGCGCTCGACGATCGCGCCCAGCGCGGAGTCGATCTTGGACATCACCTCGGCGTCGAGCTTCACCCCCGACGCCTTGACGTTGTCGGCCACCTGCTCGGGGCGGGTGGCGCCGATGATGGCCGAGGAGACGTTCGGGTTCTGCAGCACCCAGGCGACGGCCAGCTGCGCCATGCTGAGCCCCAGGTCCGCGGCGATGGGCTTGAGCTCCTGCACGCGCGACAGCACGTCGTCGTCCATGAACCGCGAGATGAAGCCCGACCCGGACGGGTCGGTCGCCCGCGACCCGGCGGGCGGGGCCTGGCCGGGCAGGTACTTGCCGGTGAGGATGCCCTGCGCGATGGGCGACCAGACGATCTGCCCGACGCCCTCCTTCTCGCACAGCGGCACGATCTCGGCCTCGATCACCCGCCACAGCATCGAGTACTGCGGCTGGTTGGAGATCAGCCGGTCGAAGCCCATCTCGTCGGCGATCTTCAGCGCGTCGGCGATCTGGGAGGCGGTCCACTCGCTGACGCCGACGTACAGGACCTTGCCCTGCCGCACGAGGTCGTCGAAGGTCTTCAGCGTCTCCTCGAGCGGCGTCTCGTAGTCGTAGCGGTGCGCCTGGTACAGGTCGACGTAGTCGGTCTGCAGGCGGCGCAGCGAGCCGTGGATGCTCTCGGTGATGTGCTTGCGCGACAGCCCCGCGTTGTTCGGCCCCGGCCCGGTCGGCCAGTACACCTTGGTGAAGATCTCGACCGATTCGCGGCGCACGCCCTTCAGTGCGCGGCCGAGGACCTCCTCCGCCTTGGTGGCGGCGTAGACGTCGGCGGTGTCGAAGGTGGTGATGTCCGCGTCGAGGGCGGCCCGCACGCACTCCTTGGCGGCGTCCTCCTCGACCTGCGAACCATGGGTGATCCAGTTGCCGTAGCTGATCTCGCTGACCTTCAGACCGCTGCGGCCAAGATGGCGATATTGCATGCTTTTGACCCTAACCGTCGCTTACTGGTGATCTGTTTCGGGGTAGTCTGCCCCGGGTGCGGCGGTTGATCACACGCGGGGTTGTACGGCGCGCGCTCGCGGTGGCCGCCGCGGGCGCGGCCCTGGCCATGGCGGCCTACGCCCTGCGCATCCTCACCCGCCGGCCGACCGCGCCCCACCCCCTCACGCCCCGCCCCGACACTCTTCCCGCGCTCCGAGCCGGCGCCCCTCCCGCTCCCTTGGACGAACGCGGGCCGGAGCGGACCGTCGTCCGGCGGCGGGGACGGCGGGCGGCGCCGGTCGCCGTGTTGTGCCTCGCGGTCGTGACGGCCGCCCTGCTCGGCGCCCGTGCCATACGGGACACCCCCGCGCCGGCCGCCGCCACCGCCCCGTCCCAGCCCGCTCCCTCACCCGGCGCGGTGGCCGGCACGGCCTCGCCGGAGGTCATCGCCTCGCCGGAGGTCACTGCGGGACCCGCCACGCCCGCGGGTGGCGCGTGCCCGCCCGAAGGACGCCGGGTCCTGGCCCGGCCGCTGGACCCACGGGTGCGCGCGGCGGTGGACCGCCAGTGGCGGCGCGTCGAAAGGTGGCTGCGGGCGAACGCGCCGGTGACCTATGCGGCTCTGCGTCCTCCGGCCAGAGCACGGGCCATCGCGGTCGCCGAGGCGCAGACCGGCCTGCGGTTTCCGGCCGGCCTGCGGGCGTCGCTGCTGCGTCACGACGGCTCCAGCGCGGAGGGCGCGGTGCTGCCCGGCCTGCGCGACCTCGGCGTGCGCGAGATCCGCGACACCTGGCGCGCGCTGTGCGCGGGACGGGGCCCGGCCGACTGGCCCGCAGGGCGGTGGGACGGCCGTTCGATTCCTTTCGCCGTGCCCGCGCCGGGCGTCGCCGGAGCGTCCGCCGTGATCGTCCCCGGACGGGGCGACGTCGGCCGCCCGAGCGCCGAGGGAGTCACGCGCGACCCGCGGAACGGCTGGACGTCGTCGTACGCGCTGCTCAGGGCGACGGCCGGGGCGTTGGAGGCAGGGCGGCCGGTGCGGGGGCTGCGGCCGGTGGTGTCAGGTGGCCGTCTGCGCTGGGTTCCGCCGGGTTTCTCGCCGTAGACCGGCGCCGGTTTCGCCGACCACCTTCCCACCGCCCCGGCGCCGAACAGCAGATCGTCATGGGGCAGAGCGCCTGCCGGGGTACGCGGCGCCGCGGGCGCTGACGGTGCGCGACCGGACAGGGGCCGACCTGTCGGCCGCGCGGGTGGTGGGGAGGTGTGGGAGCTAGTTCTTGGGGGGGACGGGTTTGCCGCCGGGGAGGACGGTGGGCGGGGGGAAGCGCAGACGGCGGATCTGCATCGCCCGCATGGCCGCGTAGAAGCCGACGCCCTTGAGGCTCTCGTCCGGCAGGCGCTGCGCGGCCTCCTTCTTCACCCGCTGCGCCACCCACACCGCGCTCACCGCGACCACGACGATCATCGCCGGCCACAGGATGGTGATGGCGTAGGAGTACAGGAGCATCCCGGTCTGGCCGCCGAACATCGGGACCGTCCACAGGATGACGAGCAGCAACAGCGAGACGGGAAGGAAATACTGGCTGATCGTGCGGCGCGAGTCGACCCAGTCGCGGGCGAGCTTGCGCGCGGGCCCGCGGTCTCGCGCGGGGAGATAGCGGTCGTCGCCCCGCAGCATGCCCTCACGGGCGCGCGTCCGCTCTGAGGACTGGCGCTCGCGCGCCTGCTTGTAGGCCTCTTTGCGGTTGCTGGGAGCGGTCACCGGCTGGCGGCGGCGGCCTTCGGCCTCGCGGCGTTTGGGGGTTGGCCGGCCCTTTCCCGCGGTTTTCGCCAGCGTCTCTGAAGACGGAGTGGGGCTGTCATCCACGGGGGCCTGCGTGCGACGTCGGAACACGACGTCAGCCTACCGGGGGTGCAACTTAATGACGCCCTCGTGCGTTATGCGTAGGGTGGACCTACGCGACTTTGCCGCGATAATCGGGGGCTGACGATGAGCGGGCAGCCTGTGGAGTTGCGAGTCGGCGCGAGGGAGCATGGATGCCAGCGAAGCGAGCATACGGCCGGCGAGCGTCGCAGCGAGCGGGAGCATAGGCACAGCACTACCTAAGAAGGGGACGGCCAACGCGCATGAGCGTGATGAAGAGACTTTCCATGATCTTCAAGTCCAAGGCCAACAAGGCCTTGGACAAGATGGAGGATCCGCGCGAGACCCTCGACTACTCCTATCAGCGGCAGCTTGAGCTTCTGCAGAAGGTACGCCGGGGCGTGGCCGATGTCGCCACCTCGCGCAAGCGGGTGGAGCTGCAGATCAACCAGATCCAGCAGCAGGCGAAGAAGTATGAGGACCAGGGCCGCAAGGCGCTGAGCGTGGGGCGTGAAGACCTGGCGCGTGAGGCGCTGAGCCGTCGCTCGGCCCTGCAGACCCAGATCGCCGACCTGCAGGTGCAGCACAACAACCTGCAGGGCGAAGAGGAGAAGCTCACCCTCGCCAGCCAGCGCCTGCAGACCAAGGTCGACTCCTTCCGCCACAAGAAGGAGACCATCAAGGCCACCTACACCGCCGCCGAGGCCCAGACCCGCATCAACGAGGCGTTCTCCGGCATCTCCGAAGAGATGGGCGACGTGGGTCTGGCGATCCAGCGCGCCGAGGACAAGACCGCCCAGATGCAGGCGCGCGCGGGCGCGATCGACGAGCTGCTGGCGAGCGGCGCCCTGGACGACTTCAGCGGCCAGCGCAACGACGACATCCAGGCCGAGCTCGACCGCATGGGCGGCGGCAGCGACGTGGAGCTCGAGCTCGCCCGCATGAAGGCCGAGCTGGGCCAGGGCCCCGCGCCGCGTGACGCGATCGAGGCCGGCCACCCGGGTCAGCAGCAGGCGCCGCCGCCGCAGCAGCAGTCGCAGTCGCACCCCACCCAGCAGTACCGCCAGCCGGGGGAGGGCCTGTGATCGTCCGCATCATGGGCGAGGGCCAGGTCGAGGTGGCCGAGGGCGACATCGACGTGCTGAACTCCCTCGACAGCGAGCTCGAGGCCGCCATCGAGATCGACGACGAGCCGCAGTTCCGCACCAAGCTCCACGCGCTGCTCGACAAGGTGCGCCAGATCGGCAAGCCGCTTCCCGACGACGCCCTGGAGCCCTCCGAGCTCATTTTGCCGCCGGCCGACGCTTCGATCGACGAAGTGAGGGGCATGCTGGGCGATTCGGGGCTTATCCCGGGATAGTTTGTAGATATGACACAAACCCGGTACGCCCCCGACCGGGGTCTGACGGTGCGCATGGTGACGACCATGTTCCTGCTGGGCCTGCTCTACGTCGTCTTCGTGGGCGTCCTGATCGCCCTGGGGGTCCAGGCGGTCGTGGTCCTCGTCCTGGCCGGGGGCCTCCTGCTGGTCCAGTACTTCTTCTCCGACAAGATCGCGTTGTTCGCGATGCACGGACGGGAGGTCTCCCGGCAGGAGGCGCCCGAACTGCACGGCCTGATCGACCGGCTGTGCGTCATGGCGGACGCACCCAAGCCGCGGGTGGCGATCGCCGACACCGATGTGCCCAACGCCTTCGCCACCGGGCGCAACCAGAAGAACTCCGTGGTGTGCGTGACCACCGGCCTGCTGCGCCGGCTCGACCCGCTGGAGCTGGAGGGCGTCATCGCCCACGAGATGTCCCATGTCGCCCACCGGGACGTCGCGGTGATGACCATCGCCTCCTTCCTGGGCATCGTCGCCGGCCTCATGACGCGCTTCGCGCTCTACTCGGGCCTCGGCCGCGACCGGGGCAACAACAACGGCCCGCCCATCGGCCTCATCATCATGCTGGTCTCGATCGTCGTGTACGCGATCAGCTTCCTGCTGACCCGGGCGCTGTCGCGCTACCGCGAGCTGTCGGCCGACCGGGCCGGGGCCCTGCTGACCCAGCGGCCCTCCGCCCTGGCCAGCGCTCTGGTGAAGGTCACCGGCGAGATGTCGCGCATCCCGACGCGCGACCTGCGTGAGGCGCAGCCGTTCAACGCCTTCTTCTTCACCCCGGCGATCTCCGGTCGCGCGGGCGCGAGCCTGGCCACCCTGTTCGCCACCCACCCGCCGCTGGAGCGCAGGCTCGAGCAGCTCAGCACGATCGCCGCCCAGCTCGGCCGGGGAGCCTGAGCCGATGGGCTGGCTGGACGCCCTGCTCGGCCGCAGCAAGCCCGCCCGGCCGAACCTCGACGCGCTGTTCGCGCTGCCGTCCGCGGCGGTGACCCTGCAGGCCGCCACCGGCTTCGAGCCGACCGGCCTGGGCTCGGTGTGCTTCCGCTCCGCCGAGGGCGGGGCGTTCGCCACGCTCCAGCGGGACATCAGGGAACTGCTCGGCGACGTCGAGGTCGAACGCTCGCAGGACTCCTACGGCTACACCTGGCTGCTGGTGCGGCGCCCGGCCGACGACCTGAGCTCGCTGGTCACCGACCTGCACGGGGTGAACTCCTCGCTGGAGGGCGCCGGCTTCGGCCCGTCGCTGCTGTGCTCGCTGGTCACCTTCACCGACGACCAGCGGCGCGCCCTCGCGGTCGTCTACCTCTACAAGCAGGGCACCTTCTACCCGTTCGCGCCGCTGGCCGGCGAGCGCAGGGACAACGCGCTGGAGCTCCAGGTTCGCGGGGCAATCTCCGGTGAGCTGCGCGTCGAGCCCGAGCTGTCCCGCTGGTTTCCGCTCTGGGGCGCGCCGGGCCTGTGATCCCGCGCCGGTCCGGCCCGGCGACCGCCTGTTCCCCCTGCTTCGTCCCTGCCCCGCGTCAAGGGCACGTACGAGAACGATCACCCCGGTCGTTCCGCCCCTTAGCCAGGCGAAACGCGGGGTATACCACCCGGCAGATCAGCCATCGCCGGGGGGAAACAGGTGGCAGTGACCGACCATGGCCGCGCTGGGGCGGCCGCAGAGACCCACGCGGCGGAGCGGCTGCGCGCCGTCGTGCCGCGCGTGATGTCGGTGTGCATCGCCATCGCCGCGGTGTACTCGGCCGTGATCGCGCTGATCGCGCCGGTACGCCACCTGCTGAGGCCGCTCACCGGCCTGATCGAGATGGCGGTCTTCCCCGTCGAGCCGAACCTGGGCTACGCGGTGTTCCTCGGCATCCTCGCCGGAGCCCTGGCCCGGCACAAACGCGCCGCTTACTGGGTGCTGGTCGCCTTCTTCTCCCTGCTGGTGCTGGGCAACCTCGCCGTCGTGCTGTCGGCGTCGCTCATGCCCGACCTGGTGGAGGAGTACGCCCTGATGGGCCAGGTGGTGGCCTCGGAGGTCAACCTGTCGGTGTCGGCCGTCGTGCTCGGCATCCTGGCGGCGGCGCACAACCAGTTCTTCGCGCCGATGCGGCGGGCGTCGTTCCGCAAGGCGCTGCTCACGCTGGGCTCGCTGCTCGCGGTGGCCTTCGGCGTCGGGTACGGCCTGGTGATGCTGTTCCCGGGCACGTTGCGGCCCCGGGACCACCTGCCCTGGGCGCTGGAGCGGACGCTCGGCGGGGTGGTGACGCTGGACTTCTACCGCACCGGTCGGCCGCCGTTCTGGGTGAACTCCGTCATCGGCCTGCTGAGCGCCGTCGCGGTGCTGGTCGCCTTCGCCGTGCTGTTCCGCTCCCAGCGGGCCCGGGCCGAGCTGCCGCCCGACAGCGAGACGCGCATCAGGGCGCTGCTGTCGGCCTACGGCTCGCGTGACTCGCTCGGCTATTTCGCCACCCGCCGCGACCGGGCGGCCATCTTCTCGCCCAGCGGCAAGGCGGCGGTGTCCTACCGCGTGGTGGCCGGCGTCTGCCTGGCCGGCGGGGACCCCATCGGCGACGTCGAGGCGTGGGGACCGGCCATCCGGGCCTGGATGGACGAGGCGCGGCGCTACGGGTGGGCGCCCGCCGTCATCGGGCCCAGTGAAGCCGCCGCCCACGCCTACGCGCGCGCCGGGCTGCGCGTGCTGGAGCTCGGGGACGAGGCCGTCATCGAGGTCGCCGAGTTCGGCCTGGAAGGCCGCGAGATGCGCGGGGTGCGGCAGGCGGTCAACCGGGTCGGGCGCGCGGGCTTCACGTTGCGCGTGCGACGGCACAGCGAGCTGTCGGCCGAGGAGGCGCGCCAGATCATCGAGCGCGCCGCCGCCTGGCGCGACACCGAGACCGAGCGGGGGTTCTCCATGGCCCTGAGCAGGCTCGGCGACCCGGCGGACGGCGAGTGCGTGCTGGTGGAGGCGAGGGACGCGGCCGGCGAGCCCGCCGCCATGCTGTCGTTCGTGCCGTGGGGCGACGACGGCCTGTCGCTGGACCTGATGCGGCGCGACCGGCACGCCGACAACGGGCTGATGGAGTTCATGGTCGCCGGGCTGATCACCCAGGCCGCGGCGCTCGGCGTCAAGCGCGTCTCGCTCAACTTCGCCATGTTCCGCTCGGTGTTCGAGGGCGGGGCGCGGCTCGGCGCCGGGCCGGTGCTGCGCCTGTGGCGGCGCGCGCTGGTGTTCTTCTCCCGGTGGTGGCAGCTCGAGTCGCTGTACCGGGCCAACGCTAAGTACCACCCCCGGTGGGTGCCGCGCTTCCTGGCCTACGACGACACCCGCGACCTGCCCAGGGTGGGGCTGGCGTCGGCGATCGCCGAGGGGTTCCTCACCGTGCCGAGCCTGCTCACCCTGCTGCGCCGCCGCCGGCGCGCCGCCGGCCGCCCCGCGGAGGGTGGGCGTTCCGCCGGCGGCTGAGCGCCGGGACGGGCGGTTCCTTGTGCCGGGTCACGCTACGAGTACGGCTTGCAGCCGGTAGTTCTAGATTCCTCCAAGTCCGCGCCACAATGGGGCGACAAGCCCAATAAGCGGGGGACGGAGGGCGCCATGTCGGACCCGGTGCCGTTACGGCCGGGTGATCCCGCGCGGGTCGGGGGCTACGAGCTCACCGGCCGGCTGGGGGAGGGAGGCCAGGGGGTCGTCTATCTCGGCCGCACTCCGGCGGGCGCGCCGGTGGCCGTGAAGGTGCTCCGCTCCGACCTGGCGCAGAACGAGGAGGCGCTGGCCAGGTTCGTCCGGGAGGTGTCCACGGCCGTCCGCGTGGCGACCTTCTGCACCGCCCAGGTGATCGAGACCGGGGTGGCCGACCAGCGGCCGTTCATCGTCAGCGAGTACATCGACGGTCCGACCCTCATGGCCGTGGTCGAGCGCGAGGGGCCCCGCCAGGGCGCGGCCCTGCACCGGCTGGCCATCGGCACCGTCACGGCGCTGGTCGCCATCCACCAGGCCGGCATCGTGCACCGCGACTTCAAGCCCTCCAACGTGCTGCTCGGCGCGGACGGGCCGCGGGTGATCGACTTCGGCATCGCCAGGGCCCTGGACAGGAGCTCCACGCTGACCTCGACGCTGGTCGGCACGCCCGCCTACGTCACCCCCGAGCAGCTCGCGGGGGAGCAGGCCGGTCCGGCCGCCGACATGTTCGCCTGGGCGGGCACCATGGTGTTCGCCGCGACCGGCGAGCCGCCCTTCGGCGCCGACAGCCTCCCGGCCGTCTTCCACCGGATCATGAACCTGGAGCCGGATCTCGGCGCGCTGGACGAGCGGCTGCGCGTCATCGTGGCCGCCTGCCTGGCCAAGGACCCGGCCGCCCGGCCGGCCGCGGGCGAGGTGCTCATGCGGCTGCTCGGACACGACGGCGCCGGCCCCGCGCCGGCCGCCGCGATCATGGCGGAGGGGTCGGCCGTCGCCCAGCCCCATCTCTCCCACTCCTGGCCGGGCCCCGCGACGGCGTCCGGCGGGCGGCCGTACCCGCCACCGCCGCCCCGGCCGGGCGGTCCGTCCCTCAGCGGCCCGTCCCCTGCCGGCCCGTTCTCCACCGGCTCATCCTTGACCGGCTCATCCTTGACCGGCCCGTCCTTGAACGGCTCCTCCTTGAACGGCCCGTCCTCCGCCGGCCGGTCCTCAACCGGCTCGTCCTTGAACGGCCCGTCCTTCACCGACCCCTCCTCCGCCGGCCCGACCGAAGTCCGGACGGCCCCGCCCTCCGCCTCGCCCACCGAAGGGTCCTCCGGAGGGAAGGGGCGGCTTCCGCTGGTGGTGGCGGGCGTCGTCGCGGGCGCGCTCGTCCTGGGCGGCGCCGGATACCTGATCGCCCAGCCGTCGGCCGGCGCCCCGGGCCCGCGGGTCTCCGCGGACGGCACCGCGGGCACGCAGGGGCGCCCCGGCGAGCGGGCCGGACGCTCCTCCGGCCCGGCCGCGTCCGGCGGGGCGAGCCCGGCGGCGACGGCGCCGCCCGCCGCCACCAGGACGATCGAACTGCCGGGCAGCACGGTGACGATCTACGAGAGCGACGACGACCCGGTCAGGCTGACCTTCTACAGCCTGGACAACGGCACGCGCGCCTACATCCGGGACGACGGCGCGAACTCCTTCACCAAGACGAGCAAGTACTTCGAGTACGTGGTGAGCGGCGACGGCCGGCGGGCGCTCGGCGTCGACACCCTCTACACCAAGGACGGCCACTCCGCCGTCTCCCTGGTCGACCGGGCCGGCGCCGGGCGCACGATGATAAGGATCGCCAAGGCGCCGGTGTACCCGTCCTACCCGCAGTGGTCGCCCGACGGCACAAAGGTGCTGGTCACGGTGAACGAGGCCGTCGGCGGCACCAGCCGCGGCCGCGGCTACGCGATCATCGACGTGGCGCGCAGGAAGGCCAGGATCGTCCACGTGAAGGAGAAGGACGTCGGCCGCTGGAGCTACTTCTGGCGGGGCGACGGCAGGGCCGTCGGCACCTGGGCCCTGAAGGGCGGCACCCGGCGCATCCGGTTCTACGACCTCGACGGCACCGTGCTGCAGACGTTGCTGCGGGTCGGGAGCCCGCTCACCGTCGAGGGCGACGACATGTCGCCGTCGGGGAACCTCTTCCTCACCTCCTGCGCCGGCCGCGGCCGGATCTGCGTGTGGACGGCGGACGGCGAGGAGCGCGCGCGCTTCGCCTTCCCGACCGACCGGGTCATCGGCTGGTACGACGACGCCCACATCGCGGCCTGGCGAAAGAAGGGCAGAGGGTACGAGGCCGTGGTCGTCGACCTGAAGGGCAGGGCCGGCCGTGTCCTGGCGACGGCCGGGGCGGCGGAGTACCCAAAACTGTCCCTGCGCTACACCAGGGCCGCCTGAGGTTGGTCAAGATCCGGCCGCGCCTGGGAAGGGCGCGCCGGAGCCGGGGCCGGCCGGTGGTGCCATGTGCACATGACCACGTTCAGCGCGGCCCTGGCGGCCGCCGCCTTCGTCATCGCCGCAGCGCAGGCGGCCCCCGCCCTCGCGGCCACCCCCGCCCCCACCCTCGCGGCCCCTGTTCTTGCGGTCTCCGCCGTCCCCGCGCCGGGCCATGCCCACCTCCGCGACGCCGCGAGGTCGCCGTCGCATCGTGGGCGCGCCGGGGATCCGGCCGAGCTCTCCGTCAGCGGACGCGGCGTCGTCCAGACGACGCCGGACGTGATGCGCCTCACCGCCGGCGTGGAGGTGCGCCGAGATCGGGCGGGGGAGGCGTTCGCCGCCGCCAAGGCCGCCGCGCTCAAGCTGAACCAGGCGCTGCTGGGCGCCGGCGTGGCCGAGCGGGACCTGCGCACCAATGACCTGTCTCTCGCCGCCGACTACGACAAGTACCCCAAGGTCGTCGGATACCGGGCCGCCCAGGGCGTCGAGGCGCTGGTGCGCGACCTGTCCCGGGCGGACGCGGTGGTGCAGGCGGTCGCGGGGGTGGGGGAGGAGGCGCGCCTGAACGGCATCTCCTTCGAGGTCTCCAAGGGGGCGGCGCTGGTGAAGGCCGCGCGCGCCGCCGCGGTCCGCGACGCGCACGACAAGGCGCGGCACTACGCCGAGCTGACCGGGCGTGGGCTGGGCCGGGTGCTGAAGCTGGAGGAAGAGGGCGACACCTCGCCCTCCCGCTTCGCGATGCTGACCGAGAAGTCCGGCGTCAACCCCGGGCAGGGCACGGTCACCCTCACGGTGCGGGTCGTCTACGAGCTCACCTGAGCCCGGCCGCACCTCCCGGCCAAGGACCGGCCGATAACCTGCCGCTTCCTCCGGGCGTGCTCTCCTCGGATCCGTCCTTCCGGCACCTCGGCCGGCCGCCGTCCCTGACCCGTCACGGGAGGGCGAGCATGCGGTCCAGGGCGACCTTGGCCCAGTGGATGGTGTCGGGGTCCACGGTGATCTGGTTGACGACCTGGCCCTCGACCAGCGACTCCAGCGCCCACACCAGGTGCGGCAGGTCGATGCGGTTCATCGTCGAGCAGTAGCAGACCGTCCGGTCCAGGAAGGTCACGGTCTTGTCGGGGTGCTGGGCCGCCAGCCGCTTGACCAGGTTCAGCTCGGTGCCGACCGCCCACGCCGACCCGGCCGGCGCCTGGTCGAGCATCTTGATGATGTACTCGGTGGAGCCGACGTGGTCGGCCTTGGTGACCACCTCGTGCCGGCACTCGGGGTGGACCAGCACGTTGACGCCGGGGATGCGCTCGCGGACCTCGTCCACGCAGCTCTCGGTGAACCGGCCGTGCACCGAGCAGTGCCCGCGCCATAGGATCATCTTGGCGTCCCTGAGCTGCTGGTCGGTCAGTCCGCCGTTCGGGCGGTGCGGGTTGTAGACCACGCACTCCGAAAGGGGGATGCCCATCTCCAGGACGGCCGTGTTGCGGCCGAGGTGCTGGTCGGGCAGGAAGAGCACCTTGCGCTCGCCGGCGCCCTTGCCTTCCGGCCCCTCGGGGCCGTCGTCGAACGCCCAGGTCAGCGCCCGGCGGGCGTTGGAGGAGGTGCACACCGCGCCGCCGTTGCGCCCGCAGAACGCCTTGATGTCGGCTGAGGAGTTCATGTAGGTGATCGGCACGGTCACCTCGGCGATGCCGAGGTCGGAAAGGACCTCCCACGCCTCCTCTACCTGGTCGAAGGTCGCCATGTCGGCCATGGAGCACCCGGCGGCCAGGTCGGGCAGCACCACGCGCTGGGAGTCGCCGGTCAGGATGTCGGCCGACTCGGCCATGAAGTGGACGCCGCAGAAGACGATGTACTCCGCGGACGGGCGGGCCGCCGCCTCGCGGGCGAGCTTGAAGGAGTCGCCGGTCACGTCCGCGAACTGGATGACCTCGTCGCGCTGGTAGTGGTGCCCGAGCACGAAGAGCCGCTCGCCGAGCGCCGCCTTCGCCCTGACCGCGCGCGCGACCAACTCGGGGTCGGAGGCCGCGGGCAGGTCGCCGGGGCAGTCGACGCCGCGCTCGCTGTGCGGGTCGGTGCCCTGACCGAGGACGAAGAGCGGAAGGCCGGTTTCGGTGGTCGTCACGGCTTACACCTCTTAAGGGGCTTATCGTCTAGTTGACGACTAATGATGGCACACGGCCGGAGATGCTCCGCGCAGGGGGGTGGAGCGGACCGCCCCCTGAGACAGGAATGTGTAGTGGTGCCCCGCTGTTGGTAGCGTCTGAGTGAGACCTCAGAACCAGGCCTCCGTCCCCGAGGGGCGTTGGCAGACGGGGAGTCAACAGATGACGGTTGAGAGCAGCGAGACCACGCAGCAGGGCTTGGTCCTGACCGACGCGGCGGCGGCCAAAGTGCGCAGCCTGCTCGAGCAGCAGGGCGAAGAGGGCCTTCAGTTGCGCGTGGCGGTGCAGCCCGGCGGTTGTTCCGGCCTGCGCTACCAGCTCTTCTTCGATGACCGCTCGATGGACGGGGACGTCGTCTCCGACTTCGGCGGGGTCAGCGTCGTCACCGACCGCATGAGCGCCCCCTACCTCATGGGTGCCACGGTGGACTTCGTCGACACCATCGAGAAGCAGGGCTTCACGATCGACAACCCGAACGCCACGGGCTCCTGCGCCTGCGGCGACTCGTTCAACTAGGCAGGCCGGCCCCCCACCCCGTCCGGCGGTCCCGCCAGACGGGGTTTCGGCCTGCCCGCCCTCCTTGGGTGTCACCTGGCCGTCAGTGTTCGGTAGCCCGGACTCCGCCGGTCCCGCGCGCGCCGGGGCGGGGCGGCGTCGCGGCGTGGACCCGTAGGGGTGCGGCGGGGCCGCCGGGCCGCGCCGCAGGTCACACGGGGCGCCGCCCGGACCTCGCGCCGCCCGAGCCACCGGCTCCCTGTCCGGCCCCCGCGCGGAGAAGATCATCCACGGCGGTTCTCGGTTCGGGCTCGAGTTCCTTGCCGTATTCTTGGCGGGCTCATCGAGGCTGACAACGAGGAGAGCGACCCCGTGCGCATCGCCGTCACCGGATCCATCGCGACCGATCATCTGATGACCTTCCCGGGAAGCTTCGGGGACCAGCTCATCGCCGAGCAGCTCGACCGCGTGTCGCTGTCCTTCCTGGTCGACGACCTGCAGATCCGGCGCGGGGGCACCGCGGCCAACATCTGCTTCGGCATGGGCTGCCTGGGCCTCTCGCCGGTCCTGGTGGGCGCAGTCGGCGACGACTTCACCGACTACCGCTCGTGGCTGGAGCGACACGGCGTCGACTGCGGCTCGGTGCACGTCTCCGACCTGCACCACACGGCCCGCTTCCTGTGCACGACCGACGAGCACCACAACCAGATCGCCTCCTTCTACACCGGGGCGATGGCCGAGGCCCGGTACATCGAGCTGCACCCGGTCGCCGAGCGCGTCGGCGGCCTCGACCTGGTGATGATCAGCCCGAACGACCCCGAGGCGATGCTGCGCCACACCGGCGAGTGCCGCCAGCGCGGCATCCCGTTCGGCGCCGACATCTCCCAGCAGCTCGCCCGCATGGACGGCGAGGAGATCCGGGCCCTGGTCGACGGCGCGGCCTACCTTTTCACCAACGACTACGAGAAGGCCCTCGTCGAGCAGAAGACCGGCTGGTCGGACGAAGAGGTGCTCTCCAGGGTCGGGGTGCGGGTGACCACCCTCGGCCCGAAGGGCGCCCGCATCGACCGCGAGAGCGAGCCGAGCGTGCACGTCCCGCCGACCCCCGAGCTGCGCAAGGTCGACCCCACCGGCGTCGGCGACGCCTTCCGCTCGGGCTTCCTGTCCGGCCTGTCCTGGGGCCTGTCGCTCGAGCGCTGCGGCCAGATCGGCAACCTCACCGCCACCTACGTCCTCGAGCACGTCGGCGGGCAGGAGTACCAGCTCGGCAAGCAGGCGTTCATGGACCGCTTCACCGCCGCCTACGGCGCCGACGCCGCCGCCGAGGTCGAGCCGCGGCTGTCGTGCCACTACGTCTGACCCGCCGCGTCTGACCCGCCGCGCCGTCTGACCTCCCCACGGCGTCCGGCTACCCGCGCCTTCCGGCCTTCGCGATCCGCCCGCGTTCTCCGCGGGCCGGCCGCGGTGGCCGGGGGCGGTCAGTAGTTGCGGCGCACGTGGATGGCCCAGCCGCCCTGCGGCAGCTCGTAGGTGCCCATGTGGTGGTGCGACTTCAGCCGGCACCACGCGGGGACGTCGGTGAAGGCCGCCGGGTCGTCGGCGAGCACGGCCACCGTCGCGTTGAGCGGCACCGAGTTGATCTGCTCGGCCAGCATGATGATCGGGATGGGGCACTTGCGCCCCAGGGCGTCGATCGTGAGCGCGGCCGGGGGCTGGGGCGCCCCGGCGGACGCCTGCTGCTGCGAGCCTGCCATCAGTGATCCACCTTCGCCGTCGCGGCCCCGGCGCGTCCCGCCGGGAAGCCGGCCCGCCTTCGAGACCAGGTCCCGCGGCGCGCCGCGCATCTCTACGACCTCACTCCCACGCTCTCGCGCACGCGCCGGACGATGTCCGGCAGGACGGCGAGGAACCGGTCGACGTCCGCGGCGGAGGCGCCTCTGGGCAGCGACAGCCGGACGTTGCCGTGCGTGAGCACCCCCATCGCCTCCAACACGTGGGATGGTCGTAGCGTACTCGCCGTGCACGAGCTGCCGGACGATACCGAGAAGCCCGCCCTGTCCAGTTCGGTGAGGATCGCCTCGCCAGGGACGTAAAGACACGAGAAGGTCACGATATGCGGCGCCCGCAGCGCTGGCTCCCCGACCACCTCGACGTCGGGCACCACGCGCGGCACGGTCTCGCGTACCCGGTCCACCAGGGCCGACAGCCGCGCGTTCTCCCGCTCGGACTCGGCGACGGCGGCGCGCAGCGCGGCCACCGCGGCCACGGCCGCCGGGACGTTCTCGAAGCCCGGCACCCTGCCGCGCTCGCGCTCGTCCTCCGGCAGCGGCGAACGCCACCGGGTGCCCTTGCGCACGGCCAGCAGCCCGACCCCGGCCGGCCCGCCCCACTTGTGGGCGCTGGCCGCGAGCACCGACCAGCCCTCGGGGACGGGAAGCCGCCCGAGCGTCTGGGCGGCGTCCACCAGCAGCGGGACGCCCGCCGCCCGGCACGCCTCGGCGGCCTCCGCGACCGGCTGCAGGGTGCCGACCTCGTGGTTGGCGGTCTGCAGGCAGGCCAGCGCGGTGCCCTCCGCCGCGACGGCCGCGCCGAACTCCGCCGGATCCACCCGGCCGGTCCGGCCCACCCCGACCAGTTCCACCGAGCCGCCGTCGCGCTCGTTGGCCGCCGCGGCGGCCAGGACGCTGGAGTGCTCGACGGCGCTCGCCACCACGCGGCGCCCGGCGCGGCGGCGGCCGGACAGCGTCCCGAGCACCCCGAGATGGACGGCCTGCGTTCCTGAGGAGGTGAAGGACACCTCGTCGGGACGCGCGCCGATCACCTCGGCGGCCTCGGCGCGGGCGCGTTCGAGCAGCAGCCGGGCCTGCCGCGCCGCGCCGTACAGCCGGGCGGGGTCCGCGCCGGCGGTGTCCAGGGCCGCGATCAGCGCCTCGCGCGCGGCGGGGTGCAGGGGTTCGGCCGAGGCCGCGTCGAAGTACGCCACGCGTTCATGCTCGCACCCGCGGCCGGGGTCGCCGTGACGGGGTGAGCGCGCCAGGGGCCGCCGTTCGCGGGGGCTGAGAAGGGGGGCGGGCCCTGTGCGCGCTAATGTGTCCCCCAGCGTGACGTGAGACAACCAAGAACGCGAACAACGTGAACCTGGAAACGACCGCCCAGGAGGGGCACTCTTGGGCTTTATCTGTGGGGTAGGCGATCCGTGAGTCCGACCCGCCGTACTAGACGGCGTCCGTTGGCCCGAAGGGTGCCGGGCGCCGCCGCCCTGGCGGCGCTGCTGGTTTCCCTGACGGCGTGTGGGGGCCCTGGCACGTGGGATCGTGCCGGCTTCCCCCAAGGCGTCACCAAAGAGGCCGGCATCATCCAGAGTCTGTGGAACGGTGCCTGGATCGCCTCCCTCGCGGTCGGTGTCGTCGTCTGGGGTTTGATCCTCTGGGCCTGCGCGTTCCACCGCAAGCGCAAGAACAGCGGGGACGCTCTGCCGCCGCAGGTGCGCTACAACCTGCCGATCGAGATCCTCTACACCACGGTGCCGATCATCATGGTCGCGGTGTTCTTCTACTTCACCGCCCGTGACGAGAGCACCATCACCGCGGTGTCGAAGAACCCCGACGTCAAGGTGCACGTCGAGGGCTTCCAGTGGAGCTGGCGCTTCACCAGCGAGAGCGGCGGCAAGACCGTCAGCGTCGTCGGCACCCCGGCCAAGCGCCCCGAGCTGGTGCTCCCGATGAACAAGTCGGTGCAGTTCGAGCTGACCTCGCCGGACGTCGCCCACTCGTTCTGGGTGCCCGCGTTCCTGTTCAAGCGCGACGTGCTCCCGGGCGTGAAGAACGTCTTCGAGATCCACACCCTCGACAAGCCCGGCATTTTCGCCGGCCGATGCGCCGAGCTGTGCGGCGTCGACCACAGCCGGATGCTCTTCACCGTGAAACTCGTGCCGCAGGCCGAGTACGACCAGTACGTCAACAGCCAGGCGGGGAGTGCCCAGTGACCGCCATCAACGAGCCGATCCGAGTGGGCGTCGCCCCGCGGAGCGCCCGCAAGGGGACCGTCATCGCCCGGTGGCTCTCTTCGACCGACCACAAGGTGATCGGGCACCTCTACCTGATCACCTCGTTCGTGTTCTTCCTCATCGGCGGCGTCATGGCCCTGATCATGCGCGCCGAGCTGGCCCAGCCGGGTCTTGAGTTCGT
The DNA here is from genome assembly GCF_040607475.1 of Sphaerisporangium sp. NPDC005288. Taxonomy (NCBI): domain Bacteria; kingdom Bacillati; phylum Actinomycetota; class Actinomycetes; order Streptosporangiales; family Streptosporangiaceae; genus Sphaerisporangium; species Sphaerisporangium sp. NPDC005288. The sequence goes on from NZ_JBEXGT010000029.1 coordinate 118,836, forward strand.
CAGCAACGAGCAGTTCAACCAGCTGTTCACCATGCACGGCACGATCATGCTGCTGATGTTCGCGACCCCGCTGTTCGCGGGCTTCGCCAACGAGCTGATGCCGCTGCAGATCGGCGCGCCGGACGTGGCGTTCCCCCGCCTGAACATGGTGAGCTACTGGCTCTACCTTTTCGGCAGCACGATCGCCGTCTCGGGCTTCTTCACCCCCGACGGCGCCGCCTCCTTCGGCTGGACGGCCTACACGCCCCTGTCGGACGCCGTCTCCTCCCCGGGGCTCGGCGGCGACCTGTGGATCATGGGCCTGTCGATGTCCGGCATCGGCACCATCCTGGGCGCGGTCAACTTCATCACCACGATCATCTGCATGCGCGCCCCCGGCATGACGATGTTCCGCATGCCGATCTTCACCTGGAACATCCTGCTCACCAGCATCCTGGTGCTGCTGGCGTTCCCGGTGCTGGCCGCCGCGCTGCTCGGCCTGGAGGCCGACCGCCATCTCGGGGCGCACATCTTCGACTCGGCGACCGGCGGCGCCATGCTGTGGCAGCACCTGTTCTGGTTCTTCGGCCACCCCGAGGTCTACATCATCGCGCTGCCGTTCTTCGGCATCATCACCGAGGTCCTGCCGGTCTTCAGCCGCAAGCCGATCTTCGGTTACATGAGCCTCATCGGCGCGACGATCGCCATCGCCGGCCTGTCGGCCGCGGTGTGGGCGCACCACATGTTCGTCACCGGCCAGGTGCTCCTGCCGTTCTTCTCGTTCATGACCTTCCTCATCGCGGTGCCGACCGGCGTGAAGTTCTTCAACTGGATCGGCACCATGTGGCGCGGCCACATCACCTTCGCCTCGCCGATGCTGTTCGCGGTGGGCTTCCTGGTGACGTTCCTGTTCGGCGGCCTGACCGGCATCATCCTGGCCTCGCCTCCGCTGGACTTCCAGGTCAGCGACTCCTACTTCGTCGTGGCCCACTTCCACTACGTCGTCTTCGGCACCGTGGTGTTCGCGATGTTCTCCGGCTTCTACTTCTGGTGGCCGAAGTTCACCGGCAGGATGCTGAACGACACCCTCGGCAAGTGGCACTTCTGGACGCTGTTCATCGGCTTCCACACCACCTTCCTGGTGCAGCACTGGCTCGGCGCCGAGGGCTTCCCCCGCCGCTACGCCGACTACTCGGCGGCCGACGGGTTCACCGACCTGAACGTGGTCTCCTCGGTGGGCGCGTTCATCCTCGGCGCCTCGACGCTGCCGTTCCTCTACAACGTGTGGCGGACCTGGCGGCACGCGCCGAAGGTCACCGTCGACGACCCGTGGGGCTTCGGCAACTCCCTTGAGTGGGCGACCTCCTGCCCGCCGCCGCGGCACAACTTCAGCCGGCTGCCCCGCATCCGGTCCGAGCGTCCCGCGTTCGACCTGAAGAACCCGCACCGGCTGGCGCCGGAGAAGGAGCTGGAGGGAACCCGATGAAGGTTCAGGGCTGGCTGTTCCTCCTCTGCGGCGTCTTCTTCGCCGCCGTGGACCTGGTCTACTGGTTCTGGTCCAAGGAGCCCACCGGCACCACCGCGCTCGCCATCTCGGTGGGCCTGGCGCTCATGATCGGCTACTACCTGCTCTACACGGCGCGCCGCATCGGCGACCAGCCGGAGGACAGGAAGGACGCCGAGATCAGCGACGGCGCCGGCGAGCTGGGCTTCTTCAGCCCCTCCAGCTGGTGGCCGCTGTTCCTGTGCCTCGCGGTCGCCCTGATGACCGTGGGCTTCGTCATCGGCTGGTGGATGTTCATCGTCGGCGTCTTCGCGGTGATCATGGCGACCATCGGCTTCGTCTTCCAGTACTACCGGGGTCACTTCACGCACTGACGGACGGTCCCGGACGGCGGCGCGCCCGCCGTCCGGCCCCCGTCCACCCCACTTCCGCCGCGCGGGCGGCCGAGCTCTCCGTCAAGGGAGCGTCGGTCGCCCGCGCGGCTTTTTTGCTGGTCGTTGCGGCCTTTCTCCTTCTGCACGGGTACACGACACGCTGTAACCGGGTAATAACTCACAAGGAGTGATCCATCGGAGCGGGGGAGACGTAACGTGAGACACGTCGAGATCCGGGTGGTCGCCATGGGAACGGGGGCGCTGGCCCTGCTGCTGGCAGGTGGTTGCGCGGGCCCCGGAACCGAGAAAGGACAAGGTACCTCTGGCTCACGGCAGGACGTGGCTGTGAGCGTCTCTCCGGGCAACGGGGCGGCCCTGGTGGCTCCTGAACTGCCCGTCATGGTCGGAGCCGTCAACGGCGCTCTCAGGAGCGTCACGGTGCGCGGCAAGGCCGGCAACACCCTGGTCGGGGGCGTGCTGAGCGCCGACCGCACCCAGTGGCGCAGCAAGCGCGGCACGGCCCCCGGCGAGACCTACCAGGTCACCGTCGTCGCCGTCGGCCCCTCGGGCGCCACCAAGCAGGTGACCAGCGAGTTCTCCACGCAGAAGGCCACACAGACCTTCGCGGTCGACAAGATCCTGCCCAACAAGGACATCACCGGCCTCACCGTGGGCGTCGGAATGCCGATCATGCTGACCTTCACCCACGGCATCACCGACCGGGTGTCGGTCGAGCGCAACCTGATGGTCCAGAGCTCCAAGCCGGTGGAGGGCGCCTGGCACTGGTTCGACGACAAGTCGGTGAGCTTCCGGCCCAAGAAATGGTGGCCGGCCAACACCAAGGTCAAGCTCGTCGCGCAACTCGCCGGGGTGCGCGGCGCGCCCGGCATGTACGGCACCCAGGACTACGTCCGCGAGTTCGAGGTGGGCCGCGCCCAGATCAGCCACGCCGACACCGTCAGCCACCAGATGACGGTGAAGCGCGACGGCGAGGTCATCAGGACCATCCCGCTCAGCGCGGGGGACGGCGGAAGCTGGAACCACTACACGACCAACGGGGTCCACCTGGCCATGTCACGGGAGGACGTCACGACCATGACCTCCCCGGACGCCGGCCCCGGCAGCGCCGGGTACTACAGCCTGACCGTCTACGACACCGTGCGCATCTCCGACACCGGCGAGTACGTCCACGGCGCCCCGTGGTCGGTGGGCTCGCAGGGCAACTCCAACGTCAGCCACGGCTGCATCAACGTCAGCCCGTCCAATGCCAAGTGGTTCAAGGAGGTCACCCTCATCGGCGACCCGATCATCGTGAGCGGCACGCCGCGCCAGCTGGACCCGGGCAACGGATGGGGACACTGGCAGGAGAGCTGGCCCCAGTGGCTGCGATGGAGCGGGCTGCGCTCGGGCTTCACCACCGAGGCCCTGTCGGCCGTCCCGGTCAGCGACCACCTGACCCAGCAGACCGACACCTCCAAGCGGCGCGTCACCTCCTGACGGCGCACAGAGCGCGGAGGCGCCGGGCCACGGAAGGGCTCTGGGCGAAGGTGCCGAGCAGCGCCACCACGCCGAACGTGAACAGGAAGTACGCGCCCGACTTGGCCATGAACG
>NZ_JBEXGT010000030.1:0-119782 GCF_040607475.1 Sphaerisporangium sp. NPDC005288
GCCGCCGCCAGGAACCGCTCGCGGGCCGCCGCGTCCAGCGCGGCGCCGCGGGTCAGCAGCGCGATGGACACCGCGCGCCCCTCGGCGTCCTGCGCCAGGTACACGAACCCGGTGGCGAGCGACTGCAGCCGCGCCTGCACGACGTAGGGACCCAGCCTGGGCGGGTCACCGTACTGGAGCGGAGTGGCCACGCAGCCATGAAAGCACACCACGACACCCGGCTCACCGCGACGGTGCCGTGCACCTTTGCGCCGTGTTTGATGGAATGGCCGCATGACCGTTGCCGAAGAGCGCAGTGACGGGTCCGGGCCGGACGACGGCGCCGACGCGGACCTCCGTCTCCTACAGCAGTCCCTCGCCGAGGTCCGCCGGGTGATCGTCGGCCAGGACCACATGATCGAACGGCTGCTGGTGGCGTTGCTGGCACGCGGTCACTGCCTGCTGGAGGGCGTGCCCGGCGTGGCCAAGACGCTGGCCGCCTCCACCCTGGCGACCGTGGTGGGCGGCACCTTCGCCCGCATCCAGTTCACTCCCGACCTGGTGCCCAGCGACATCGTCGGCACCCGGGTGTACCACCCCTCCAGTGAGAGCTTCGACATCGAGCTCGGCCCGGTGTTCGTCAACTTCCTGCTCGCCGACGAGGTCAACCGGGCCCCGGCCAAGGTGCAGTCGGCGCTGCTGGAGGTCATGGCCGAGCGGCAGGTCACCCTCGCGGGGCGCACCCATCCGCTGCCGCGGCCGTTCATCGTGCTGGCCACCCAGAACCCCATCGAGTCCGAGGGGGTCTACCCGCTGCCGGAGGTGCAGCGCGACCGGTTCCTGTTCAAGGTGAGCGTCGCCCACCCGACCGCCGGCGAGGAGCTGGAGATCCTGCACCGCATGAGCGTCTCCCCGCCGCTGCCCTCCCAGGTGCTGGACCCGGCGCGGCTGATGGCGCTGCAGAAGCTCGCCGACCAGGTGTCGGTGCACCAGCTCGTCGCCGACTACGTCGTCCGCCTGGTCATGGCCACCCGCTCCCCCGCCGAGTACGGGCTGCGCGAGCTGGAGGAGGCCGTCGAGATCGGGGTGAGCCCGCGGGCCACGCTCGGCCTGGTGGCGGCCGGGCGCGGGCTGGCGCTGCTGCGCGGGCGCGACTACCTGCTGCCCGACGACGTGCGCGACGTCGCCGTGGACGTCATGGGCCACCGCCTGATGCTGACCTTCGACGCGCTGGCCGACGGCGTCGAGCCGGAGGACGTGGTGCGCCAGATCCTGGCCGCCGTGCCTCCTCCGCTCGTCGTGTGGAACCAGGCGCAGCGATGAGCGGCGCGCACGCCCCCGCCACCGGGCGGGCGGCCGGCCCCGAGCACGCCCTGCGGCGCCTGGAGCTGACCGTGGTCCGCCGCCTGGACGGCCTGCTGCACGGGCAGCACCAGGGGCTGCTGCCGGGCCCGGGCAGCGAGCCCGGCGACAGCCGGGTGTACGTGCCCGGCGAGGACGACGTGCGCCGCATGGACTGGTCGGTCACCGCCCGCACGACCGTCCCGCACGTCCGCGACCTGGTCGCCGACCGCGAGCTGGAGACGTGGGTGCTGGCCGACCTGTCCCCGAGCATGGACTTCGGCACCGCCGCGATGGAGAAGCGCGACCTGGTCGTCGCCACGGTGGGCGCCATCGGCTTTCTGACCAGCCGCATCGGCGACCGGTTCGGCGCGTATGTGATCCACGGTGACGAGGTGCACCGCCTGCCGGCCCGCACCGGCCGCCCGGCCATGTACGCGCTGCTGCAGACGCTGCTCGACGCCCCGCGCGGCGCCGCGGTCTCCGGCCCCACCCGCCTGGCCGAGGCCATCGACCTGATGGGAAAGGCGAGGCGCAAGCGGGGCCTGCGGGTGGTCGTCTCCGACTTCCTGGACCTCGGCAGGGACGGCGACCTGGCGACCGAGCGCGACTGGGAGCGGCCGATGCGCCGCCTGGCCGCCCGCCACCAGGTGCTGGCCGTGGAGGTGGTCGACCCGCGCGAGCTGGAGCTGCCCGACGTGGGCCTGGTCGCCCTGACCGACCCCGAGACCGGGCGCACCCGGGAGATCCACCTCACCCCGAAGATCCGCCGCGCCTACGCCGAGGCCGCCGCGGCGCAGCGGGCGGCCAACCGGGTGGCGCTGCGCCGGTGCGGGGTAGGCCACCTGGTGCTGCGCACCGACCGCGACTGGGTGTACGACATCGTCCAGTACACCCTCAGGCACCGTCGCACCGCCCACCTGGCCGGTCGGCACCCCACCAGGAGGGCGGGCGCGTGACCTTTCTGTCTCCGGGATGGCTGTGGCTGTTCGCGGCGCTCGCGCTGATCGTGGCGGCCTACGTCTACACCCAGTTCGCCCGCCGCCGGTACGCGATGCGCTTCACCAACCTGGCGCTGCTCAGCCTGGTCGCGCCCGAGCGGCCCGGGTGGCGGCGCCACGTGCCCGCCGCGCTGTTCCTGCTGATGATGGCCCTGCTGATCACCGCCGCGGCCCGGCCGGCCGACGCGACGCGGGTGCCCAGGGACCGGGCGACGATCATCATCGCGGTGGACATCTCGCTGTCGATGGAGGCCGCCGACGTCTCTCCCACCCGGCTGGTCGCGGCCCAGCAGGCGGCCCAGCAGTTCGTCAAGGACCTTCCCGAGCGGTTCAACGTGGGCCTGGTCTCCTTCGCCCGCTCGGCCGCGGTGGTCATCTCGCCGACCACCGACCACCTGGCGGTGATCACCGCCATCGGCAACCTGTCCACCCGTCCGGGCACCGCGATCGGCGAGGCGGTGTTCAACTCGCTGGACTCGGTGCGCTCGTTCGACCAGCGCGCGGTGACCGACCCGCCGCCCTCGGCGATCGTGCTGCTGTCCGACGGCGACAACACCTCAGGCCGCTCGGTCAACGAGGCCATCCAGGCGGCGTCGGGCCTGCACGTGCCGGTCTCCACCATCGCCTACGGCACGCCGGACGGCACGGTGAGCATCGACGGGCGCGACGTGCAGGTGCCGGTCAACAAGACCACCCTGCAGTCGCTGGCGGACGGCACCAGCGGGCGGGCCTACACCGCCGAGTCGGGCGACGAGCTGCGCGAGGTCTACAGCCAGATCGGCAGCTCGCTGGGCTACCGCATCGTGCACCAGGAGGTCGGCCAGTGGTTCACCGTGGCCGGCGTCCTGGCCGGCCTGCTGGTGGCCGGGGCCGCCATGCTCCTCGGCACCCGCCTCCCCTGACGACGCCGGCGCCGGGGCGGGCGTGGCGGCGAGCACCGCCGTGTGGTTGGTAACGTCTCTGCACGTGACGTCCAAGGGGGCACATTACTTCGACGAGCGGCCCGGCGCGGCCGCCCGGCCGGGCACGGTCGACGTCGTGCTGCCAGACCTGCACCTGCGCCTGGCCACCGACAGCGGCGTCTTCTCGCCCGGCCGGCTCGACCCGGGCACCCGGGTGCTGCTGGAGAGCGTGCCCGAGCCGCCACGGGAGGGCGACCTGCTCGACCTCGGCTGCGGCTACGGGCCGGTGGCCCTCACCATGGCCTCCCGGGCGCCCGAGGCGACGGTGTGGGCGGTGGACGTCAACCGGCGCGCGCTCGAGCTGTGCGAGCGGAACGCCCAAAGCGCGGGCCTTTACAAAGTAAGAGCGGCCCATGTGGACGAGGTGCCACGGCACGTGCGGTTCTCGGCGATCTGGTCCAACCCGGCCATCCGCATCGGCAAACCCGCGCTGCACGCCATGCTCACCCGCTGGCTCGACCGGCTCACCCCCGACGGCACGGCCTACCTGGTGGTGCAGAAGCACCTCGGCTCGGACTCCCTGCAGCGGTGGCTCGGCGAACAGGGCTGGGAGGCGACGCGCGCGGCCTCCCGGTCGGCCTACCGCGTGCTGCGGGTCGCCCGGGGCGGCCGCACATCCCCAGGCGACGACGAGGAGCGATGAACGCCCGATGAGCACAGGCACCCGCAGGCAGCTGCGCCCGACCGACGTCAAGCGGCTCAACCGCTCCTGGCGCCGGGGCACCGAGAACCGGCTGTCGCTGATCCTGGAGTCGGTGACGGGCCCGTTCAACGTCGGCTCGATCTTCCGCACCGCCGCCGCGTTCGGCGCCGACCAGCTGTGGCTGGCCGGCAACGCCATCCCGCCCACCAACCCCAAGGTGCAGAAGACCGCCCTCGGCACCGACCGGCTGGTGACCTGGCACGACCCCGTCCCCGCGCTGGAGGCGGTGCGCGAGGCCAAGGACCACGGCTACACGGTGATCGCCGTCGAGCTGACCGGCGACGCCGTGCCGCTGCACCGGGCGAGACTCGGCCGCGACGTGTGCCTGGTGCTGGGCAGCGAGGACCACGGCTGCTCCCCCGCCGTGCTGGAGGCCGCCGACGAGGTGATCTACATCCCGCAGGTCGGCCGGGTCGGCTCGTTCAACGTGGGCGTCGCCGCCGCGATCGTGCTGGCCGAGGCCCGCCGCCAGGAGTGGGCGGCGGCCGACGCCTCCGGCTCCGCGCCCGACGGCGACACCGATTCCGATTGGGGCACCGAAGGCGACACCGAGGACGCCGGCGGCACCTGACGGCCGCCCGCGGACCCGCCTCCCGCCGACCCGCCGCCGGGACGTGACCTGCCATGGCGGAGACCCGTCGGCGGCACCTGACGGCCGCCGCGCGAGCCCGCCGGAAGCATCCGGCGGCCCGCGCGGGCCCGTCCCGATCGGGTGATCGACTCCTCCCCGGGCCGGGAGAAGTGGCTTCGTGACCCGAATGTTCATCCAGGTAGGCTGACGTGACAGCCTTACACAGGGGATACTCCTCGTCGTGCAACGCCGCTACCCGTTCCTGGACCATCCCGGACCGCTCGCCTTCGCCCACCGTGGCGGGGCCGCCGAAGGCCGGGAGAACACCATGGCCGCCTTCTCCCGGGCCGTCGAGATGGGGTACTCCTACCTGGAGACCGACGCCCACGCGACCGCCGACGGGGTGCTGCTGGCCTTCCACGACCACACCCTCGACCGGGTGACCGACCGCCACGGCAGGGTGGCCGAGCTGCCCTACCGCGAGGTGCGCCGGGCGCTCATCGGCGGCGTCGAGCAGATCCCGCTGCTGGAGGAGGTCCTCGGCACCTGGCCGGACGTGCGGGTCAACATCGACGTCAAGGAGGCCCCGGCGATCGGCCCGCTGGCCGAGGCGATCCGCCGCACCGCCTCCTACGACCGGGTGTGCCTGACCTCCTTCTCCGACATGCGCCTGGCCAGGGCCCGCATGGCGGTCGGCCGCCCGATCTGCTCGGCGCTCGGCCCGCGCGGGGTGGCCCGGCTGCGCGCCGCCGCCATGGGCTCCGGGTACGGCCGGCTGCTCGGAGGCCTCGCCCGCGAGGGCGTCCCGTGCGCGCAGGTGCCGGTCGGGTTCCGCGGCGTGCGGGTCACCACCCGGGCGCTGGTCCGCACGGCCCACGCCCTCGGCATGCAGGTGCACGTGTGGACGGTGGACGACCCGCGGGTCATGGAGCGGCTGCTCGACCTCGGCGTGGACGGCATCATGACCGACAACATCTCCGGGCTGCGCGACGTGCTGCGCGACCGGGGCCAGTGGCACCCGAGACGTCCCGCCGCCCACGCCTGAGGCTTCCCGCCGCCCCTTCCCTGGGGCGGCGGCCCCCACTCCGCTCCCGCCGCCCCTTGCCTGGGGCGGCCCGCACTCCGCTCGCGCCGCTCCTCGCCCCCTCCGGGGCGCCGGACGGCAGTCCGCTCCCCCGTCCCCTTCACGGCCCGGCGCCCGCCGCGGCGCCGCCCGCACCCCCTGTGACCCATCAGGAGACCCCCATGAGCAGCACCTCCGTCGTCGCCGAAGACCCCCCAGAGTCGCGCAGGCGGGAGCAGCGGGGCTGGTACTGGTACGACTTCGCCAACTCCGGCTTCCAGACGACGGTCATCACGGTCTTCCTCGGCCCCTACCTGACCTCCCTGGCCGAGCGGGCCGCCGGCGGGGAGGAGGGGCTGGTCGGCTTCCTCGGCTTCGACGTGCGCGCCAAGGCGTACTTCTCGGCCGTCGTGACGGCGTCGGTGGTGCTGCAGATCCTGATCATGCCGATCGCCGGGGCGCTGGCCGACCATACCGGCCGCAAGCGGGAGCTGCTCGGCGTGTTCGCCTACCTGGGCGCGGCGGCGACCCTCGGGTTCTACTTCGTCGCCGGGGACGCCTACCTGCTCGGCGGCGTGCTGTTCATCGTCGCCAACACCTCCTTCGGCGCGGCCATGGTCGTCTACAACTCCTTCCTGCCGCAGATCGCGGGCGCCGAGGAGCGCGACGCGGTCTCCTCGCGCGGGTGGGGCTTCGGCTACCTCGGCGGGTTCGCGCTGCTGGCGATCAACCTGGCGCTGTACCTGGGCAGCGGCATCGAGGAGGGCCTGGCCGTGCGCATCAGCCTGGCCTCCGCGGGCGTGTGGTGGGCCGTGTTCACCGTGATCCCGCTGCTGCGCCTGCGCAACCGCCCTGTGGGCACCCACGACGCCACGTCCGTCAGGGCCGTGGCCGGCAGCTTCCGCCAGCTCGGCCGCACGCTGGCCGACCTGCGCCGCTACCCGCGCAGCCTGCTGTTCCTGCTGGCCTATCTGATCTACAACGACGGCGTGCAGACGGTGATCTCGTTCTCGGCGACCTACGCCGACCAGGAGCTCGGGCTGAACAAGACCGTGCAGATCACCGCGATTCTGGCGGTGCAGTTCTTCGCCTTCGGCGGCGCGCTGCTGCTCGGCCGGCTCGCCGGGCGGTTCGGCACCAAGCGCACGGTGCTGGTCAGCCTGGTGGTGTGGACCGGCGTGGTCGCGGTGTCGTACTTCCTGCAGAAGGGCGCGGCCGTGCAGTTCTACGCCATCGCCCTGATCATCGCGATCGTCCTCGGCGGCACGCAGGCCCTGTCGCGGTCGCTGTACTCGCTCGTGATCCCGGCGGGCAAGGAGGCGGAGTACTTCAGCCTGTTCGAGGTCAGCGACAAGGGCTCGGCGTTCCTGGGGTCGTTCACGCTCACGCTGGCGCTGCAGCTGACCGACAGCTACCGCTCGGCGATCCTGTCGCTGCTGGTGTTCTTCGTGGCCGGTTTCGCGTTGCTGCTGGCGGTGAACCTGCCCCGGGCCGTGCGCGAGGCGGGCAACGCGGTGCCTTCCCACCTGTAACCCCGCGGGGGCCGGGCGAGCGCCGCCCGGCCGGGGGGCGCAAAGATCGGCGGGTATCGAGGACCGCGCGAAATGGCGCGATTGGATCACCCTCAGGGTGGGAATCCATCCACGGTATCAAGCGTTGTAAGCCGTGGAGACCCACCCCTCATGATGGGGCCCTCAGGAGGCATTGAAACATGGGCGAGCGTGCACTACGCGGTACCCGTCTCGGAGCCACCAGCTACGAGAACGACCGCAACACCGATCTGGCCCCGCGCCAGGAGGTGCCTTACACCTGCCCGAAGGGCCATCGCTTCGACGTGCCCCTTGCCGCGGAGGCGGAGATCCCGGCGACCTGGGAGTGCCGTAGTTGCGGCGCCACCGCCCTACGGGTGGACGCCGAGCAGCCGCAGCAGAAGAAGGCCAAGCCACCGCGCACCCACTGGGACATGCTACTGGAGCGCCGCACGATCGAGGACCTGGAAGAGGTGCTGAACGAGCGCCTTGCGATCCTTCGGGCACAACGGCGCAAGAGCGCCTGACCTACCGGCCGATGCCTCCGAGCCGCCCTCCGCGGGCGGCGTCGGGGGCATCGTTGTTCTCACCGGACTTTCATCCGGCCTTTACCGGTCGTGTACCCGCTCACCGCGCCGCGGCCGCCTCGCGCCGTGGGACGGCGCCGCGCGGCACGAGGTGGACGGCCCTGCCGCGCAGGAACGGCGCCTCGAAGGGACGGGTGTCGAGGTCCCCGCCGCCGCTGAACACCTCAAGGCGCAGCTCGCGGCCGGGGTGGGGTCCGGCGTAGGCCAGGAAGAAGGACGGGTCGCTGAGGCGGCCCAGGTGGAGCAGCAGGTCGGCCTGGTCGGCGCCGGTTTCGGGGTCGACGCTCTGGGACGGGACGCCGGTGAAGCCCAGACGCCACTTGAAGCCGAACAGGCCCGGCTTGGCGACATGGCCGTAGATGTTGGGGTCCATCCCCAAGGTGAGCGTCGGGTAGCCGCGCTCTCTGGCCACCTGGGCGGCCGCCATGTAGAGCACTCTGGCCAGGCTGGACTCCCGGTGGCGCGGGCCGACCGCCGAGAAGCGCAGGTGGACGGCGGAAAGGTGCGGCCGCTGCCAGGCCAGGCAGCATCCGGCCAGCTCGCCGCCATCGTAGGCGCACACCGCGAAGTGCTCCCCCGCGTCCCGCATGAGCGCGTCGCGCTGCTCGGCGGCGACGGCCCAGCCGTGCCGCATGCCGGCGACGCGCCCGGCGTACAGCGGCAGGAACGCCGCGAGCAGGCGCTCGTCCACCGGTTCGGCGCGCACCGTGAGCCCGTCGGAGGCGGCACGGCGCCGCGCCGTCCTGACGTTCTGGCGCTCCTTGGTGGACAGGCGGGCCAGGAACTCCTCCTCGCTTCCGCCCGTGGCGGCCGTCCAGGTGATCAGGAACGGCTTGGGCAGGAACCCGGCCCGGCGCAGCCGCGCCCACTCGGCCACGGGCGGGTCGGGCACCCGTACGACGTCCAGGCGCTCGCGGTGGGCCCGCCAGCCGCCCTCGAGGGCCTCGGCCGCGTCGACCAGGCCGATCCTGATGCCGCGGAACTCGGTGATCTCCATCGTCTCCCCAACCGCGCCGGGCGGGGCCGGCGCCTCGTGACCGGTGGTGTCAGGCTCCGGACCGCGCCGGCACGGCGGCCGTGCCGGCCGTCCCGGCCCGTCCGGCCGCGGCGGCGGGCCGGTCCTGCGCGGCCGCCGGCGGGCCGGTGGCGGCGGCCAGGTGGGCGCCGGCGCGGCGCAGCGGGCTCGCCAGGAACCCGGCGGCCACGACGAGCTGGACGACTCCGAGCCCGGCGAACACCGGCGCGGCCCCCACCCGGGCGGTCACCCACCCGCCGAGGACCGCCCCGAGCGGCACCGGCGTCCAGGACAGCACCTGGCCGACGGTGACCACCCGGGCCAGCATCCCGGCCGGCGCCAGGCGCTGCCGCAGCGTGCGCAGGTTGACCACGAAGAACATCCCGAGTCCCGAGCCGAGCGCCCACAGCAGCACGACCGCCGGGTAGGACTCCACGACGCCGATGCCGAACATGCACACCGCACCGCCGAAGAACGGCAGCAGGATGGCCCGCCCGGGGCCGAGGCGCCGTCCCAGCCGGTCGCTGAACAGCGAGAACAGCGCGGTGCCCGCGCCCGCCGACACGAACAGCCAGCTCACGGCGCTGTCGGCGGCCAGGTAGTGCTGCTTGGCCAGGGTCACGATCTGCTTCTCCGCCGTGGCGCCCACCAGGAGGTTGGTCAGCGCCAGCATGATCGCGCAGGCCCGCAGCACCGGGTGGCCGAAGACGAACCGGACCCCCTCGGCGATGGCCCGGCGCACCGGCTCGCGCCCGCCGCCCGTGACCCGCTCGGGCAGCGAGCGGCGCAGCCCGGCCAGGCAGCAGGCCGAGAAGGCGAACGTCGCCGCGTCCAGCAGCAGCGCGGTGGCGGCCGGCATGACCATCAGGCCGGCGCCGGCCACCGCCGGGCCGAGGACCCCTGCCGTCGAGGAGGCGGCCGAGAGCCGGGCGTTGGCCGTGTCGAGCCGGTCGGGGCCCACCAGCGACGGCATGACCGCGAACTCGGCGGCGTTGTAGGCGATGGTGAGCGTCGAGGCGGCGAACCCGGTCAGGTAGATCCACCAGATCTCCAGCGCCCCCAGATGCGCCAGGACGGGGATGGAGGCGATGAGCGCGGTCCGCCCGGCGTCCGCGGCGATCATGACCGTGCGGCGGGAGAGCCGGTCCACGTAGGCGCCGATGACCAGGCCGAACAGCGGGTAGGGCAGGAACTCCACGGCCATCGTGATCCCCAGGTCGAGCGGGGACCCGGTGAGCCGCAGCACCAGCAGGGGGATCAGCACCAGCGACACGGCCGACCCGAGGTTGGAGACCGACTGGGCCACCAGGAACACCCGGTACGGCCTGCCCAGCCCGCCGCGGGCGTGCCGGGCCATCAGCCGAGGGTGTAGCCGAGGGCGGTGGCGACCGACTCGGTCTGCTTCTTGTGCTCCAGCTCGTGCAGGGACATGGCCCGGCAGATGTCCAGGACGGTCACCGTGCCGTCGCGGGTGTGCTCGCCGGAGTACTCCAGCTCCTCGGCGGTGATCTGGTCCAGCGCGGCGATCCACTCCTTGCGGCGGGCCTCGAAGGCGGCCAGGCGGTCCTCCAGCGGCGTCCTGGCCCGGCCCAGCACCCGCTGCACCTCGGTCACGTCCATGTCGGGCAGGGTGACGCCCGGCTGGGTGAGCACCTGGAGCACGCGGGGCGCCATGATCGAGTCGGCCGCGATGACGTGCAGCGCGATCTCGGTGATCGTCCACTCGCCCGGCGCGGGGCGGGTGGCGGCGTCCTGGCCGACCATGCCGGCGGTGCGGCGCAGCTTGGCGGGGGTCTGGGAAAGGTCGGCCAGCAGCCCCGCCAGCTCCAGGGAGGCGGCGCGGCCGCCGGTGCGCATGCCGTAGGGGCGCCACTCGACAAGGGCGCTGTAGTGTTCGGCCGGCTCGACGGTGGACCACCCCTCGGGGTCCTTCCGGGCGGCCTCGTCGATGTCGTAGTAGTTGATCCAGGGGACGTAGCCCGCGACCCGCCTGCCGTCCTGCTCAAGGACGCTGACCATGCTGGGCGTGGCCGGGCCGCCGCCGGGCCGCTGCTCCACGTCGATGTAGACGATCTTCTCGGTGGTGCCGCTGCCCGGCGACCTGCGCACGCCCATCAGCGTGCCGGTCATGGTGATCTCGGACATGGTGGCCATCACTCCCGTGCCGTTGTCGGTGTGAAGATGAACAGGGGGCGGGTCACCGCCCGGGCCGCGACCGCGGCGCCGGACGGCGGCACGCGCCGGGATGGGCCTTCAGGAGGCGCCGAGCGGGACGATCGCCGGCAGGCGGAAGAAGGTGTGGTACCGGGTGTCGGTGCTGCCGAGGTAGATGATCACGTCGTAGGGGTCGATCGGCTCCTCGCGCGGCTCCAGCCAGGTGGCCTGGAAGTGCTGCTCGACCAGCAGGCCGTCGCCGATCGCCTCGAACAGCTCCTCGCGGGTGTAGGCGCGCGTCTCGCGCTCGTCGGGGGTGCTGGTGAGGAAGCCGGAGAAGTACATGTCCTCGGGCAGTCGCCGGCCGGTGCGGGCGAACAGCTCGGTGGCCTTGCGGGCGGTGTCCTCGCTGTGGATCCAGTGGACGTCCTCGCCGCCGATCTTCAGGCACTCGCCTTCACTGGCGTTCTTGCGGTTGACGAAGATCGGATTGCAGTCGACCCGGTGCTCCTTTTTGATCGCCATGACGACCTCGAGGTGCGTGCTCTCGGGGAGGTGCTCCAGCTCGTGGCGGGCGATCTCGAACCCGTAGCTGATGTGCAGGTGCGGCAGGTGCTCGTGCAGGTGCTCCTCGAGGTTCTCGAAGGGCGCGTGCGGCATGTGGGTCGCGACGGGGGTCTCCCGCCCCGGCAGGTCGAAGATGCCTCCGAACGGGGGCAGACAGGGCCGGATGATCAGGTCGGGCTCGGCCAGAGCGGTCGTCATTGCCTCACTCCATTCCCTCGGCGCCGGCGACGGCCGGCGGTTCCCCACCGCCTGGGCCGGGCCTGCGGGCTCACCCCGGCGGCGGCCATCGGCGATGGCCGGGCGCGGCGCCGGGACGGGACGATCGCAAGGTGCCCGCCGGGCGCGCGCGGGCACGCCTGTCCCGGCGTGCGCGATGGTCGGGTGCGAGGGCCGGCCCGTTCCCCGTCCGGCGGCGGTTGGATCTCTGGAGTGTCGCAGCCGCCCGCCGGAGGGTCGAGACGCCGTAGGGGGCTAAGGGCCCGAAGTGGGGTACCCCACCCCAAGCCAGGCATAGGGTGGGGCACCTTGGCTCAAGCCGGGCACGCGTCGCGGTCACCCCGGCCGGAATCACGGGGTCGGAGTCATCCCGGCCGGAGTCACGGGGTCGGAGGTACCCCGACCGGAGCCACGAGGTCGGACTCACCGCGGCCGGAGCCACGGGGGCGGAGGCATCCCGGCCGGGGCCGGGCGCGGGTCAGCGGGGAGGGCGTTCGGCGCCGTCGTCGGCGGGGCGCGGGGTTCCGGGGGCCAGGCGCGGGCCCGAGGCGGCGTCGCGGGGACGCTCGTGCTCCTCGACGACCTGGCCGCTGACCACGCGCACCCCGTCCGGGCGCCGCGCGGACCCTCCGGAAGCGCCGCCGGAGAACATCACGCCGAACGGCGAGGCCGACGCCATCGCGCGCACGCGGCGGCCGAGGAACCAGCCCAGGCCGCGGCGGGCCAGCGGACGGGTGAAGGGCAGGATCAGGAAGAAGCCCAGCACGTCGGACAGGAAGCCCGGCGTCACCAGCAGAGTGCCGCCCGCGACGACGAGCGCCCCGTCGGCGAGCTCGCGCTCGGGCATCCGCCCGGACTCAAGGGCCTGCCGCAGCGCCCGCCAGGCGCGCCGGCCCTCCCGGCGGACGAGCCAGGCGCCGATCAGGCTGTCCAGGATGAGCAGCCCGACGGTCTGCCAGCCGCCGATCACCTGGCCGATCTGGATGAGCACCCAGATCTCCAGCACCGGCACGACGAGGAATGTCAGGAACAGAACGACACGCAGCATGGCCACACACCACCTCTCGACCTAGAACGTCCGGCCACCCCCGAGGGTTCCCGAGGACCGGCCGGCGTGACCCAGGCGGGGGGCCGGCAGGACCATGCCTCCACCAGGGATCTCCGGTGGCGGGGGGCCGGTAGGACCAGATCCCCTCCAAGGATCTCCGGCGGCGAAGGCCGGCAGGACCAGCCCCCTCCATGGTCGCCGGCGTCCCTGGGGTCAGCGGGAGCGGCGCAGGCGGCGGGGCAGCGAGGCCAGGCCCCACACGGTGACCAGCCACAGGGCCTCGGCGAAGACGGCGCGGCTCATCTTGCTGGCCCCGGCCGTGCGCTCGACGAAGGTGATCGGCACCTCGGCGACCCGCAGGCCCTGCCGCACGGTGCGCAACGTCAGGTCGACCTGGAAGCAGTAGCCCTGGGACTGCACCTCGTCCAGTGCGATCTTCTCCAGCGCGGAGGCGCGGTAGGCGCGGAATCCGGCCGTGGTGTCGTGCGTCGGCACGCCGAGCATGAGGCGGACGTAGATGTTGGCGCCCTTGGACAGGGCCTTGCGCGAGGCCGGCCAGTTGACCAGCTCGCCCCCGGGCACGTAGCGGGACCCGATGACCAGGTCGGCCCCCTGCGCCAGGGCGTCCAGCAGCCGGGGCAGCTCCTCGGGGCTGTGGGAGCCGTCGGCGTCCATCTCCACCAGGACGTCGAACCCCTCGGCCAGGCCCCAGCGGAACCCGGCGATGTAGGCCGCGCCGAGGCCCTGCTTGCCCGGGCGGTGCAGCACGTGGACGTGGTCGTCCTCGGCGGCGAGCCCGTCGGCGATCTCCCCCGTGCCGTCGGGGCTGTTGTCGTCGGCGACCAGCAGGTGCGCCTCGGGCACCGCCGCTCGCAGCCGCTCGATGATCATGGGGAGGTTCTCGCGCTCGTTGTACGTCGGCACGATGACGAGTACCCGCCCGAGAATCCGCTCCATCACCCATCCTCTTCGTCGGAACTGTCGTGTTCTGGCGTGGGACGCCGCCGGAGGGCGGCGACCAGGGAGCCCGCCGCGATGAGCACCAGCGCCCATTCGGGCGCCGCTCCCACCCGCGTCGCGATCGTCTCGCCGGTGCGGACGGGCACGGTCACCACCGCCATGTCGGCCACGCGTTCGGCGGTCCGCCAGCGCACCCGCCCATCGGGGTCGACATATGCCGAGATGCCGGTCGTCGCGGCGGTGATCACCGCGCGATTGTGCTCCACCGCCCGCAGCCGGGACATGGCGAGCTGCTGCGGTGGCAGATTGGTGAGCGCGTAGGTGGCGTTGTTGGTCTGCACGACCAGAGGCGTGGCGCCCGTGCGGACGGTGCTCCGCACGGTGCCGTCGAAGGCGACCTCGTAGCACTCGACGGCGCCGACCGTCACCGGGCCCATCTTCAGGTCGCCCTCGCGGTCCCCCGGGAGCGACTGGAGACCCACCAGTTCGACGCGCTTGATGAACTTCTGCAACAGGTCCTTGAAGGGGACGAACTCCCCGAACGGGACGAGCTTCCGCTTGTCATAGTAGGCGCCCGGCCCGGTGGCGGGATCCCAGACGATGCCCCGGGTGTAGCGGTGCAGACCGTCGGGTGCGCGCACCACGGCGCCGACGAGCACCGGCACCCCGATGTCGCGCACCGCGCCGTCGATCACCGTACGGGCGTAGGAGCTCTGGTAGGGGTCGATGTCGGTGGAGTTCTCCGGCCAGATCACGATGTCGGGCCGCTCCACCTTGCCCGCGCGCACGGCCTCGGCCAGCTCGTGGGTCTTGTCGGCGTGGTTGCGCAGCACGACGGCCGGTTCGTCGCCGAGGAAGCCCATGCCCGTGCCGGGAACGTCGCCCTGGATCACCCCGACCCGGATGGCGCGCGCCGCCTCCGCCCCCGGGCGCGGCACCGCGTACCCCAGCAGCGGCACCGCCACGGCCCCCGCCAGAGCCCACACCGCGGGCCGCGCGGCGCCCCGGAGGAACGCCGCGAGCCCGCCGGACAGTAACGCACCGCACAGGGCGACGGTGAAAGTTACAAGCGGAGCACCCCCCAGAGCGGCGTACGGGGTGAACGCCGAGCCGCCCTGGCTGAACGCCACCCGGACCCAGGGGAACCCGCCGAGCGGGAATGCCCCCCTGGCCCACTCTTGTGCCACCCACAGGGCCGCCACCCACAGCGGCCAGGACCGCAGCCTGGTCACCAGGGCCACCCCGGCCGACATCACGGCGAAGAACAGGCTCTCCACGGCCACCAGCAGCAGCCACGCGTCGTCCCCGATGGGACGCACCCAGGTCAGCGCGGGCAGCAGGAACGCCGCGCCCCCCGCGTACCCCAGCACGGCGGCCCGCCGCACTCCCGCCCCGCGCACCGCCAGGGTCAGCAGCGCGACGCCGACCGGCGCCAGAAACCACAGGTCAATGGGGGGAAAGGCCAGGAAGAGCAGCACACCGCCGAGCGGTGCGGCGCCTGACCGCCACAAAGCACGCGAAGCCGACAGCACGCCGGAAGGGGCCGGCGCCCGCTCGATGTCCTGCACAGTGGGGTGGGCCACAGGGGCGGGTCTTCCTTCGGGGTCTTCGGTAACCCCCGAACGCTACCGCCCAGCGCTCCGCACTCCAACCGCCGGGCATCCGCGGCGGCGAAAGATCACGCATGGTGATCCCTGGGCCTCCCCCGTCGGGCGGGAACCCAGGAACCACGCTGCGACTCTGGCACGAGACGGGAAGAGGGCCCGGACGACCCTTCGGACCGGATCCGTCCCGTCGGCGGCGAGCGCGGAATTCCGTTGTCTACTGGGTGTCCAGGCCCCTCCCGGGTCCAACCCCCCACCCGGCTGGGGTGCCCCGACTCGACCGAACGCCGGCGCTGCGCCTGGCTGAGCAGACGGAGTCGTGCTCCGTCATGACGCAGAATCCGACGATGTCTGAAGACGGCCAACCGGTAGTCCCGTGCTGGACTGTCCAGCAAACTACCGACCTCAGCTCAGATGTCAACCGTGTCCCGATCAGCGGAAACACCAAGTTTTCGCAGCTAGGACAGGAGACGTGAGTACCCGTCAATGCCGCCATGTGGTCCTTAAGCCGGTCAGAGGCGGTCTCCCCCGCGACGGCCCGGCCTCCATCCCGCCCCCACGCGAGCACCGGTCAAAGGCGCCCGAACCCCGCGCGAGCGAAGCGAGCGCCAAGGAACGACCTAGGGGGAGGGGATCCTTTCGCAGCGGGACAGGGCGGGGGGCAGGTCGCCGGTGTGCAGGACGCCGAGGCGGCTGGTGGCGCGGGTGAGCGCCACGTACAGATCGCTCGGGCCGCGCGGCGACTCGGCGAGGATCTCGGCCGGCTCGGCGATGAGCACCCCGTCGAACTCCAGGCCCTTGGCGTCGGCCACGGTGAGCACGACGACGGGGGCCTCGAGCGCGCCGGGCACCGGGCCCGCGACCGCGCCGGGCACGGCCGAGGTGACGGCCTCCCCCAGTTCGGCGGCGCGCGAGGCGGGGACGATGACCGCGAGCCGGCCGCCTTCGACGATCTCACCGGCCGCGATCGGCCCGATCTCGCGCGCGGCGGCCAGCTTCCTGGCCCACGGGGGCACTCCGGTCTCCCGCACCGAGTCGGGCGCCTTGAGGTCGGGGCCGACGAGGGTGAGGACGTCGGCGGCCACGGCCATGAGTTCGACCGGGGTGCGGTAGTTGACGGTCAGCGTCTCCTCGCGCCAGCGCCCCCGCGCGTAGGGGTCGAGCACCTGGCCCCAGGAGGCGGCGCCCGCGGCCGACCCGGTCTGGGCGATGTCCCCCACGATGGTCATGGAGCGGTTGGGGCTGCGGCGCATGAGCATCCGCCAGGCCATGGGAGACAGTTCCTGGGCCTCGTCGACGATGATGTGCCCGTAGGCCCAGGTGCGGTCGCCCGCGGCGCGCTCCGCGGTGGTCAGGTAGTTCTCGTCGCCCCGGTGCCGTGCGGCCAGGCGCTCCGCGTCGATCATGTCGGACATGCCGGTCAATTCCAGCACTTCGCGGGCGTAGGTGAGCTCGGAGTCGCGCTCGGCCTCCTCGGCGCGCCGGGCGGCGGCCAGCTCCTCCTCGGCCTGCATGGCGGTGGCCCGCAGCACCTGGGGGTCGATGTCGCCGAGCAGCTCGGCGGCCTCGTCCAGCAGCGGCACGTCGGCCTCGGTCCAGGACACGCCGCCACGGGGCGTCTCGCGGAACAGGATGTCCTGCTCGGCGTCGCTCAGCCCGGCGTAGGCCATGCGCGGGCGGGACCCGAACAGGCCGATGAGAAGCTGCTGGGGGGTGAGGTAGGGCCACAGGCGGTTGAGCGCGCTCTTGACCGCCGGCTCGGTGCGCAGGTCCTCGCGCAGGTCGGCGAGCTCGTCCTCCTCCAGCATGCCGCGGCCGAGCGCCTTGGCGGCCTGCTTGGCCAGCACGTTGAGCACATGACGGACGAACACCGCCCTGGCCTGGTTGTGCGGGCGGCGGCTGCGCACCGCACGGCTCTTGGCCGCCTCGCAGGTGCGCTGGTCCAGGCGCAGGGTGAAGTTGCCCATGGGGATGTCGACCGGCTCGCGGGGAACGCGCTGGCGGTCGCGCAGCGCCCGCGCCACCACCTCGGCCATGCGGGCCGACCCTTTGATCGCGGCCGCCGGCGCGGACTCGCGGGCGGTGGCGGTGATCCCCGGGTACAGCTCGCCGACGGTGGACAGCAGCACGTCGGTCTCGCCCAGCGAGGGGAGCACCTGCTCGATGTAGCGCAGGAAGGTGAGGTTGGGGCCGACGATGAGCACGCCCCGGCGCGCCAGCCGCTCGCGGTGGGTGTAGAGCAGGTACGCGGCGCGGTGCAGGGCCACGACCGTCTTGCCGGTGCCCGGGCCGCCCTGGACCACCAGCACGCCGTTGAGGTCGCTGCGGATGACGCGGTCCTGCTCGGCCTGGATGGTGGCGACGATGTCGCGCATGCGCCCGGTGCGCTTCTCGTCCAGCGCGGCGAGCAGGGCGGCCTCGCCGTTCAGGGTGGCCCGGTCGGCCTCGCTCAGCCGGTCCAGGTCCAGCAGGTCGTCGTCGAGGCCGATCACCCGCCGTCCCTTGGTCTGCAGGTGGCGCCTGCGGGTGACGCCCATGGGCGCGGCGGGGGTGGCCCGGTAGAACGGCTGGGCGACCGGGGCGCGCCAGTCGATGAGCAGGCGGGCCTGGTCGTCGTCGGAAAGGCCCAGCCGGCCGATGTAAAGAGGCCCTTCCTGTGCCAGGTCGAGCCGCCCGAAGCACAGGCCGTTCTCGACGGCCCACAGGCGGGCGAGGCGTTCGGCGTACATTCCGGCGAAGGAGTCGCGTTCGGAGCGGTTCTGGTGGGTGCCGCCGCCGCCCTGCGCGAGCACCTCGTCGAGCTGCCCGCGGGTGCGTTCGCGCAGCACGTCGAGCCGCTCGTAGAGCGCGCCGACGTAAGTCTGCTCCTTTACGAGCTCTATTTGACGAGAAGCCCCTGCTTCATTATTATTGGTGGTAATGTGAAACTCCGGGCCTTTATGCGCTTTATGGTGAATAAGAGGACAAGGGCCCAGAATAGCAGATCGGCCACCGGCCATCAGTTCTCCCGCGCCGCCCTTCGAGGCGGCGTTCGTGCTTTCCGGCCGCCCACCCGCGCGAACCTCGCCGCGAACCTCCTTGTCACAGCTTGGTAGCGCCTCTTGACCAGGCGCGGGGCCACGGCTGTACGTTCTCTCTTAGTTAGGAAACCTTCCTAACTCCAGGACGCGGCCGCCGCCATGCCGGAAGGTCCGCGACCGCCGCCCGAACGGGGAGGGAGCCCGTGCCCAGCACGAACACGGACGCGCGACCGGGAAGGCCCCGCCTGCTGCGGGAGATCAACGACCGCGCCGCGCTGCGGGTCATGCTGGAACGCGGGCCGCTCACCCGCCCCGAGCTCGGCGCGCTCACCGGCCTGTCCAAGCCCACGGCCTCCCAGTTGCTGGCTCGCCTGCGCACCGCGGGCCTGGTCGTGCTGGACGGGGTGCGCGAGGGCATGCCGGGCCGCACGGCCGAGCTGTACCGCATCAATCCGGCCGCCGCCCACGTCGCCGCGCTGGACGTCACCCGCACGCGCATCGCCGCCTCCGTGGCCGACATCACCGGCACGGTGCTCGCCGAGCACGTCCACCCCACCCCGGGCCGCAGCGGCGGCGACGTGGTGGCCAAGGTGCGCGCCGCCGCCGAGGGCGCCTGCCACGCGGCGGGCATCGCCGTCGACGACCTGCACCGGGTGGTGATCGGCATCCAGGGAGCGGTCGACCCGGCCACCGCCCGCCTCGGGTACGCGGCCCACATCCCCGGCTGGCACATCCCCGACCTGGTGGGAACGCTCCGCGCGGGTCTCGGCGTGGCGGTGGACGTCGAGAACGACGTCAACCTCGTCGCCCTGACCGAGCGGGCCCACGGCGTCGCGCGCGGCCACGCCGACTTCGTGCTGCTGTGGGCCGACGAGGGCATAGGAGCCGCGCTGGTGCTCGGCGGCCGGCTGCACCGGGGCGCGACCGGCGGCGCGGGCGAGGTCGGGTACATGCCCATCGCCGGCGCCCCGACCGCCAAGCAGACCGGCAAGCGGGGCGACCACGGATTCCAGTCCCTGGCCGGCGGCCCCGCCGTGCTGCGGATGCTGCGCTCTCACGGCCTGCGCGGCGGCGACCCGGCCCGCGCCGTGCGCGCCGCCGTGCGGGACGCCGCCCGGGGCGGCGAGGCCGGCGAGCGGGCCTGCCGCGGGCTGCGCGAGCTCGCTTCGCGCCTGGCCGTGGGGCTCGCGCCGATCGTCGCGGTGGCCGACCCGGAGATCGTCGTGCTGACCGGCGGCATGCTGCTGGCCGGCGGCGAGGCGCTCGCCGGGCTCGTGGAGGAGGAACTGCACGCGCTCACCCTGCCCCGCCCGCCGGTGCGGCCGTCCGCCGTCGAGGGCAACCCCGTGCTGACCGGCGCCCTCGGCCTCGCCCTGTCCACCGCCCGCGACGAGGTCTTCGGCTCGGCCGTCACCGCCTGAGCCCCCTGTTCCGTCCCGTCGTCCACCCCACTCCACCACCTCCATCCCCGGCCCGCCGACCGTCGTCCACCCACTCCACCGCCTTCGTCCCCGGCCGGCCGTCCCTTCCGCCGTTCCCGACCCCTTCCGTCCGTTGTCCGCCCAGCCCCGGCGGGTCGCGCGCGACCCGCCGGCCGTCCCCGCCCACCCCTCCCCCGCTCACCTCCTCACCGCACAGCCCCCTGGGAGGCACCCCGTGAAACCACGCCCGAAGCTCGCGGCGGCGGCCCTGGCCGTCGTGGCCGCGCTGGCCACGCCGGCCGTGTCCGCCTGCACGGCCGGCACCGAGAACGCGCCCGCGAAGCCGCAGAGCGGGAGCACCCCCGACCGGACCCCGGTCACCATCACGATGTGGCACGGCTTCGTCGCCGACAACGAGCTCAAAGCCTTCGACGACGCCCTGGCGGGGTTCCACCGGCAGTACCCCTGGATCACCGTCACGACCACCAAGGCCGTCCAGGACGACCAGATCATCCAGGCCTCGCGCGGCGGCAACCCGCCGGACGTGGCGCTGTCGTTCACCACCGACAGCGTCGCGACCTTCTGCAAGACCGGCATCTTCCAGGATCTCGAGCCGTACATGGCGGCGAGCAAGGTGCAGGAGTCGCTGTTCCCGAAGGTCATCGCCGAGTACACCCAGTACAAGGGCCGGCGGTGCGTGATGCCGATGCTCGCCGACACCTACGGCCTGTACTACAACAAGAAGCTGATGAAGGGCGCGCAGCCCCCGAAGACGCTGTCGGAGCTGGCCGCGCTGACCAAGAAGCTCACCGTGCGCGACTCCAAGGGCGACATCAAGGTCGCCGGGTTCGTGCCTAGCAGCCAGATGTACGAGAACGCCCCGATCCACACCGGGACGATGGTCGGCGCGAAGTGGACCAACCCGGACGGCACCTCGGCCATCGGCGGCGACCCGGCGTGGAAGAAGCTGATGACCTGGCAGAAGGACCTGGTCGACTGGTTCGGGTACGACAAGCTGGAGAAGTTCCGCAAGAGCTTCGGCGACGAGTGGTCGGCCGACAACCCCTTCATGAAGGGGCAGGTCGCCATGGCCATCGACGGCGAGTGGCGCAACGCCATGATCGCCTCCGACGCCTCCGGACTGGACTACGGCACCGCGCCGGTCCCGGTCGCCGACGACCGGCCCGACCTGTACGGCGGCGGCTTCATCGCCGGCACGGTCATCGGCATCCCGCGGGGCGCCAAGCACGCGCAGGCCGCCTGGGACCTGGTGCGCTATCTCACCACCGACACCGACGCGCTGGTCACCCTGTCCAACGCCCTGCGCAACGTGCCGAGCACGCTGCCGGCGCTGCAGTCGCCCAAGCTGGACAAGGACCCCAACTTCCAGACCTTCCTCGACATCTTCGCCAGCCCCGCCAGCAGCACTCTGCCCGCCCACATCAACTCGGCCTTCAACCAGCAGACGCTGCAGGAGGCGCAGATCAAGTGGGAGTCCGGCCGCGGTGACGACCTGGACGCGCTGCTCGCCGACGTCGACAAGAAGATCGACGACAAGCTGAAGCTCACCGCGGGCGGCTGATCCGATGGCGACGACGACGCTCGGGCGCCGCGGGAACGCGGCGCCCGTCCCGGCCCGGTCCCCGCGGCGCCGCCGCGGCCTGGTGGCCCTGCTGTTCCTGTCGCCCTGGCTGGTGGGCTTCGGGCTGTTCTTCGCCTACCCGCTGCTGGCGACCGTCTACTTCTCCTTCCAGCGGTACGACCTGTTCAGCCTGGAACCGGTGGGGCTGCTGAACTACCGGTACTTCCTGCGGGACGAGGCCGCCTGGACCGCCATCAGGAACACGCTGTGGCTGGTCGCGGTGATGGTGCCGCTGCGGGTGGCGTTCGGCCTGGGCGTCGCCCAGCTCATCACCCGGCTCAAGGCCGGGGCCGGCTTCTTCCGCACCGTGTTCTACCTGCCCTCGCTGGTGCCGCTGGTCGCCGGGACGCTGGGGTTCGTGTACCTGCTCAACCCGGCGAGCGGACCGGTGGCGGCGGCGTTGTCGGCGCTCGGCCTGCCCTCCCCCGACTGGTTCGGCGACCCGGCGTGGGCCAAGCCCGGCCTCACCCTGCTGGCCCTGTGGTCGGTCGGCGACCTGATGGTCATCTTCCTGGCGGCGCTGCTGGACGTGCCCAAGCAGCTGTACGAGGCCGCCGCGCTGGACGGCGCCGGCGCCTGGCAGCAGTTCGCCCACGTCACCCTGCCGGTGATCCGCCCGGTGCTGATGTTCGCCGCGGTCACCGGGGTCATCCAGACGCTGCAGTACTTCACGCAGGCGATGGTGGCGGCGCGGGTGGCCTCGGGAGGCACCGACTCGGCCGGGACGGTCTTCGTCCCCGGCTACCCCGACCAGTCCACCCTCACCTTCCCCGAATGGCTCTTCCACCAGGGTTTCCGCGACTTCGCCATGGGCTACGCCTGCGTGCTGGCGCTCATCCTGTTCGCGGTCTCCATGGTGTTCACCCTGATCCTGCTGCGCCAGTTCCGCGGCATCGAGGAGGAGGCATGACCCTCACCGCGGCTCCCGCCCCGCCCGCCGGGCGCGCCCGGCCTCGCGTCCCGCGCGGCCACCGGCGGCGCGTCGCGCTCGGCTGGATCGCCACCCACGCGCTCGCCATCGCCCTGGCGATCATGTTCATCGGCCCGCTGGTGTTCATCGCCCTGACCGCGGTGATGACCGACCACCAGGCGCTCACCTCGCGGCTGTGGCCCGACCACTTCGAGTGGGGCAACTTCGCCGACATCTTCCGGCGGGCGCCGCTGCTCACCTGGATCGGCAACACGCTGCTGTACGCGATCCTGGCCACGGTGTTCATGCTGGTGTCGTCCATCCCGGTCGCCTACGCGCTGGCGCGGCTGCGCTTCCCGGGGCGCAGGCTGGCGTTCCTGCTGGTCATCACCACGATGATGTTGCCTCCGCAGGTGGTGGCGGTGCCGATCTACATCCTGTGGGCGCGCTTCCACCTGACCGGGACGCTGTGGCCTCTCATCCTGCCCATGCTGCTCGGCGACGCGTTCTCCATCTTCCTGCTGCGGCAGTTCCTGGTGACCATCCCCCGGGAGTACTCCGACGCGGCGCGGGTGGACGGGTGCGGGGAGCTGCGCACGCTGGTGCGGGTCATCCTGCCCATGGCGCGGCCCGCGATCGCCGCGGTGGCGCTGTTCCAGTTCTTCTATTGCTGGAACGACTACTACGGTCCCCTGCTGTACGCCGGGACCGAACCCTCGAACTGGACGCTGTCGCTGGGACTGGCATCCTTCAAAGCCGTGCACCACACACAGTGGAACCTCACCATGGCCGCCACCCTGCTGGCCATGGCACCGGTGATCATCGTGTTCTTCTTCGCCCAGAAGGCCTTCATCGAGGGCGTCAAGCTGACGGGAGTCAAGTGATGAAACTGGCCGTTGTCGGGGGCGGCTCGACCTACACGCCCGAGCTGATCGACGGCTTCGCGCGCCTGCGCGACGAGCTTCCCATCTCCGAGATCGTCCTGGTGGACCCCGACGAGCGGCGGCTCGCGCTGGTGTCGGCGATGGCGTCGAGGATGCTGCGCAGGGCCGGCCACCCGGCCGTCGTCTCCACGGCCGCCACCGTGGACCAGGGCGCGGCGGGGGCGCAGGCCGTGCTGCTGCAACTGCGGGTGGGCGGGCAGGCCGCCCGCGACGTGGACGAGACGCTGCCGCCGGCCTGCGGCTGCGTCGGGCAGGAGACCACCGGCGCGGGCGGGCTGGCCAAGGCGCTGCGCACCGTCCCGGTGGTGCTGGACATCGCCGAACGCGTCGCCAAGGTGGCGCCCGACGCCTGGATCGTGGACTTCACCAACCCGGTCGGCATCGTCACCCGGGCGCTGCTGCAGGCCGGGCACCGGGCCATCGGCCTGTGCAACGTGGCCATCGGGTTCCAGCGGCGCTTCGCCGCCCACCTCGGCGTCGCCCCCGAGCGGGTCTCGCTCGGCCACGTCGGGCTCAACCACCTCACCTGGGAACGTTCCGTCCACGTGGACGGCCGGGACGTCCTGCCGGAGCTGCTGGCCGACCACGGTGAGGAGATCGCCGCCGACATCGGCCTGCCCGCGCCGCTGATCCGGCGGCTCGGCGTCGTGCCGTCGTACTACCTGCGCTACTTCTACGAGCACGACGCCGTGGTGGCCGAGCAGCTCGGCAAGCCCTCCCGCGCGGCCGAGGTGGCCGCCCTGGAGGAGTCGCTGCTGCGCATGTACGCCGACCCCGCCGTGGACACCAAGCCCGAGCTGCTCGCCAGGCGCGGTGGCGCCTTCTACTCCGAGGCGGCGGTGGCCCTGATCGCCTCGCTGGCCGGCGACCGGGGCGACGTGCAGGTGGTCAACCTCCGCAACGACGGCACGCTGCCCTTCCTGCCCGACGACGCGGTGATCGAGGTCCCCGCGCGGGTCGGCTCCTCCGGCGCCACCGCCCTGCCGGTCGCCCCGGTCGAGCCGCTGTACGCCGGGCTGATCGCGCACGTCACCGCCTACGAGGCGCTGGCGCTGGAAGCCGCCCTGCACGGCGGCGCCGACCGGGTCGCCGACGCGCTGCTCGCCCACCCGCTGGTCGGGCAGGCGTCCCTGTCGGCCGACCTGGCCGCCCGGCTGGTCGCCGCCAACCGCGCCTTCCTGCCCTGGGCCGGCGACGGGGCGGTGCCCGCGTGAGGACGGTCCTGGCCGTCGACGGCGGCAACAGCAAGACCGACGTCGCCCTGGTGGCCGAGGACGGCACCGTCCTGGCCACCGGCAGGGGCGGCCCGTTCGTCCCGCAGAGCGCGGGCGTGGCCGCCGCGATCGACGTGCTCGGCCACACCGCGCGGCTGACCCTCGGCCCGCAGGCGGAGCCGCCGTACGCCGACCTGGTGGCGGCGTACGTGGCCGGGGCCGACCTGCCCGTGGAGGAGGACCTGCTCCACGACGAGATCATGGCCCGCGGGTACGGCCGGCGGGCCGTGGTCGGCAACGACACCTTCGCGCTGCTGCGGGCCGGCACCTCCCGGCCGTGGGGCGCCGCGGTGGTGTGCGGCGCCGGCATCAACGCGGTCGCGGTCGCCCCTGACGGCCGGGTCGCCCGCTACCCGGCCCTCGGCAGGATCAGCGGCGACTGGGGCGGCGGCCTGGGCCTGGGCGAGGAGGTGCTGTGGCACGCCGTGCGCGCCGAGGACGGCCGGGGCCCGGCGACCGCCCTGCTCGACGTCGTGCGCGGGTTCTTCGGCGTGCGGCTGGCCGAGGAGGTCACGATCGCCCTGCACTTCGGCGAGCTGCGGGCCGACCGGCTCCACGGGCTGGTGCCCGAACTGCTGGCGGCCGCGGCCGCCGGAGACGCGGTCGCCCGCGACGTGGTGGAACGCCAGGCCGACGAGGTCGCCGTGATGGGCGTGGCCGCGATGCGCCGCCTCGGCATGCTCGACGACCCGTGCGAGGTGGTACTGGGCGGCGGCGTGCTCACCTCGCGCGACCCGCTGCTGACCGCGCTGGTCGAGGAGCGGTACACCGCGCAGGCGCCCCGGGCGGCGCTGATGGTGGCCGCGCTGCCGCCCATCGCGGGGGCCGCGCTGCTCGGCCTGGACCGCCTCGGCGCCGGGCCGGAGGCCGCCGACCGGCTCAGGGACGCCTTCGCCGGCGCCCCCGGCGGCCGTCCGGCGCCCACCGCCGCACCATCGGCCTGACGGCTCGGTCAGGCCAGGCGGGCGCGCACCTCGGTCAAAAGCCGGCGGAACCAGGCGTGCCCGGGATCGGCGTCGTGCACCGGGTGCCACCAGAAGGCCTCGACCAGCGGGACCGCCTCGAACGGGCATTCCAGGACGCGCACGTCCAGCGCGTCGGCCACGACGGCGGCGAGCCTTTCCTGCATGAGGGCGATGGCGCCGGTGTCACACACCAGCCGCGGCATGGCCAGGAAGGACTCGGCGACCGCGATCACGCGCAGCCGCACGCCGAGCAGTTCCATCTGCCGCCACGGGGCCGCCCTGCCCATCGGGTCGTTGAAGGTCGTGACCCAGGGCAGGGCGTCCAGGTCGGCCATGGTCAGCCGGTCGCCCACCACCGGGTTGGCGGTGGAGACGACGCAGACCCACCGGTCGCGGAACAGGTCCATTCTGCGCGGCAGGTCGAGGTAGCCGTGCGGCATGAGCACGCCGTCGGAGGTGCGGTAGAAGTCGGGGTCGCGGGAGAAGGCCTCGGGCGTCGCCGGCTCGAAGCGGACCGAGGCGTTCGGCGCCCGCCGCTCCAGCACCCCGATCAGGTGCCGGCCGGCCACGCTCAGGCCGTAGTCGGAGGACACGACGGTGAAGGTGCGCCCCGACCTGGCCGGGTCGAACTCCGCCTGGGCGGAGAACACCCGGTCCACGGCCGAGACGGCGACGGCGGCCAGCGGGCACAGGTGCCGGGCGAAGGGGGTCAGCTCGTAGTGGTTGCCCACCCGGGTGAGCAGTTCGTCGTGGAAGTGGCGGCGCAGCCGGGCCAGCGCCGCCGACAGGGTGGGCTGGGTTCGCCCGAGCCTGAGCGCGGCCCCGGTCACCGTGCGCTCGGTCAGCAGCGCGTGCAGCGCCTGGAGGTGGACGTTGTCCAGGCCGTGCGGATGGGCCCGCGCCTCCCCCGGCCCGTCCGGCGGCCAGGCCCTCGGACCGGCGCCGGCCGGCGGGGACGCACCCCGCGCGGGGCGGCCCGGCTGCTTGGTGCCCACGTCAGCACCCTACGCGTCCCCCGAGATGGCGCTCGACGCCGGTGCCGGGTCTCCGCGCGGCCCCGTCCTGGGGGGCACCACCGCCGGGACATGGGGGCCGTCCTGGCGCCCGCCGCCATCCCCGCCTCCCCGCCGTCCCCGCCGTCCCCGCCGTCCGCGCGGACCGTCCGCGCGGGCCCTCCGCGCGAGCCGGGGGCGGCGCCGCGCTACCCGGGCGGCCAGGCGGCAGGCAGCAGGCTCAGGTCCGCGGCGTTCCCCCCTCTGATGGCGTTCGCGGCGACCGGGTCGGGCACCGCTTCGTGCACGCGCCGCACCGGATCCTCGACGCCCATGTCGAACGGGTAGTCCGAGCCGAGCAGGACCCGGCCGACGCCGACGGCGCGGACGAGGGCGACGAGCGCCTCAGGGGCGTGCACGACGGTGTCGTAGTACAGGCGGCGCAGGTAACAGCTCGGCAGGTGCCGGCACGTCCGCGCCTCGGGCCGGACGAGCCAGGCGTGGTCGAGGCGGCCGGCGAAGGCGGGCAGGTAGCCGCCGCCGTGGGCGGCGACGAACCGGAGCGCGGGATGGCGGTCGAGCACGCCGGAGAAGATCAGGTGGGAGAGCGCGACGACGTGCTCCACCGGCTGGCCCACGCTGTTGGACAGGTACCAGCGGTCCAGGCGGGCGTCCAGCGAGCATCCCCACGGGTGCAGGAAGATCACGGCGTCGAGCTCCTCGGCGCGCCGCCACAGCGGCTCCAGCCGGGGGTCCGACAGTTCGGTCGGCGGGCCGCCGCCCGGGCCGGTGGCGTGCGAGGTGATCTCGACGCCGCGCAGGCCGCAGCGCACGACGGCGTCCTCCAGCGCGGCCAGGGCCACCTCGGGGTGCCGGATGGGCGCGACGCCCAGGCCGCACAGCCGCTCGGGCAGGCCGGCGCAGTGGGTGGCGACCCCTTCGTTGGTGGCCTGCGCGATGGCCCAGGCGAGGCTCGGGCCGGCCCACGGGTGGTAGAGGTGCGGGGCGACCGAGACGACCTGGGCGTCCACACCCGCCGCGGACATCGCGGCGGCGCGGGCGCCGAGATCGGTCAGCCGTTCCCTGCACTCGTCGAACCGGCGGTCGCTGACCCGCGCCGACTCCGGTCCGAGCCGCGCCCGTTCCAGTTCCTCGTAGGCCACCAGAGCGGGGCGGCCATCGGCGAGCGCGTGGACCTCGGGCAGCCAGACATGTGCGTGGACGTCCACCGTCGGGCAGGCGCCGTTGCTGGTTCCGGAAGGCATGTCCGCCTCTCATGACGGCGACTCTTGCTCACCATCCTGAGCAGCAGAACAGGACAAAGCAACACAATTCCGACGATAGACACATAGAAGGCGTCTATCCCGCCCCCACCGAAGGCTTGTCCAGCCTGCTCCCGCATCAGGGCTTCGGCGTCGCCGGCCTCATCCCCCGGCTTCACCCGCGACGAATGCCGCGGCGAGCCGGGCGTACTCTTCGGGCTCCTCGGCGTGGACGAAATGCCCGGCGCCGTCGAAGCGGCGGAACGTCCCGCTCGGGACACGCTCTCGGAACAGGCGTATCTCCTCCGGGCCGGTCACCGGATCATGGCCGCCCTTGATCAGCAGGGCAGGCTGGGTGAGCCGTTCGCGGGGCGGACACTCCCCGGCACGACCGGCCTTGCGCGGCGGTCGGCGTTCAGGGGGCGCCGGTGGTGAGGTCGGGGGTGCGGTGCTCGTAGGGGGTGCTGAGCACGATGGTGGTGCGGGTGGAGACGTTGGCCGACGCCCGGATCTGCTGCAGGAGGTGCTCCAGCGCGTTCGGCGACTGCACGCGCACCTTGAGGATGTAGCTCTCGTCACCGGCGACGCTGTGACAGGCCTCGATGGCGGTCAGGTGCTCGAGCTTCTCGGGCGCGTCGTCGGGAGCGGAGGGGTCGATCGGTTTGATCGACACGAAGGCGGTGAGCGGCAGCCCGACCGCGTCGTGATCGACCAGGGCCGCGTACCCGCGGATGACGCCGCGTTTCTCCAGCCTGCGCACCCGCTGGTGCACGGCGGACACCGACAGGCCGGTCTCCTTGGCGAGGTCGGTGAAGCTCATGCGGCCGTCCACGGCCAGCAGCATCACGATTCGGCGATCGATCTCCTCCACTCCGTAAACGGTAGCGCCCCATGAGCCCGTTTCGTCATCTAACCGGTTACGTCATGGTTCCAACCGACCTCCCTACGTGGCCGCGAACCGGCGCGCCCCGTCGGCGCGTCGATCGGCGGCCTACCGCAGGGGGTTTCGGGCGACGCCGGTGACGATCGCGGCGACCACCTTGTGCACGGCCCCCGCCTCGGGCGGGACGCCCGTGCGGTCGGCGAACATCAGGTGCCCGGTGCCGATCAGCATGGCGGCGAGGGTGTCCACGTCGGCGTCGGCCGCGACGCGGCCGAGCTCGCGCTCGGCGGCGAGATAGGAGCCGATCATGATCGCGGCCTCGGTCAGCACGGGGACGCCGGCCGGCCAGGCCTCGCGCAGCCGGTCGCGGAGCTCGTCGCGGGAGCCGACCAGGCCGACGACGGCCACCGCCACCGACTCGAACAGGGCCGTGAGCGCGGCGGTGAGGTTGCCGGCGACGGTGCCGGTGCCCGCGGCCTCGCGCAGGGCGGCCGTCTGGCCGTCGATGAGGCCGACGCGGTCCAGGACGAACTCGGCGAGGAAGCCGTCGAAGTCGGCGAAGTGCCGGTGCAGGACGCCTTTGGCGCAGCCCGCCTCCGTGGTGACCGCCCTGCTGGTCAGCGCGCTCGGCCCGTCCCGGAGCAGGACGCGCTCCGCGGCGTCGAACAGCTGTTTGCGCGCGTCGCGGATGTGCACGCCCGTCGGCACCGCACATCCCTCCTTCCACGGCCGGTCCCGCCCGATTGATAAGTGGGCAAGCGCCCACTATGGTGGGCGCATGCCCACTCTACCGCCGGCGGAGGCCTCCCCTCCCCCGTCCGAGCCGCACCACGCCCGGCAGATCGCCGAGTCGTTCGGCGTGGACGCCGAACGCTACGACCGGGCGCGTCCCCGCTACCCCGAGGCCATGGTCCGGCGGATCGTCGCCGGCAGTCCCGGCCCCGACGTCCTGGACGTCGGGATCGGGACCGGCATAGCCGCCCGGCAGTTCGAGGCCGCCGGCTGCCGGGTGCTCGGGGTCGAGCCCGACGAGCGGATGGCCGGCTTCGCGCGGCGCGGAGGCCTGGAGGTCGAGGTGGCGACGTTCGAGGCATGGCAGGCCGCCGGCCGGGCCTTCGACGCGGTCATCGCCGGGCAGGCCTGGCACTGGGTCGACCCGGTCGCCGGCGCGGCGAAGGCCGCCCAGGTGCTGCGCCCCGGCGGGCGGCTGGCGGTGTTCTGGAACGTCTACCAGCCCGAGCCCGAGATCGGCGAGGCGTTCGCCGCGGTGTACCGGCGGGTCCTGCCCGACGCGCCCATCCCTCAGAGCGGGGCGTCGGACGCGGACCCGTACTCGGCGCTCAGCGCCAAGGCGGAGGACGGCGTCCGGCAGGCGGGCGCGTTCGGCGAACCGGAGCGGTGGCGGTTCGACTGGGAACAGCCCTACACCCGCGACGAATGGCTGGACCAGGTGCCGACCACCGGCCTGCACACCCGACTGCCGTCCGACACGCTGCGGGAGGTGCTCGACGGCATCGGCGCCGCGATCGACGCGGTGGGCGGCGGTTTCGTGATGCGCTTCGCCACGGTGGTGGTCACCGCGGCGCGCACCGGCGCCCTCTGACTCCACTCGGCGCCCCATGACAGCGCCCCGTGACAGCGCCCCGTGACAGCGCCCCGTGACAGCGCCCCGTGACCCGGCGCGACGTGAATCCCTCCGTCGGTCAGCGGCGGCGGCCGATCCAGAGCTTCTCGGAGATGTGGCAGATCCGGTGGCGCTTCCTGCAGATGGCCGCCTGGGCCGGAGAGTGGCCGACCACGCTCGCGTTGGACACGTGCTGGACGCCCCGCATGTAGGTGGGGCTGTGGACCTGCGCGTAGCTGTAGTTGTGCCGGCCGTTGCCGATCACGATGGGCCCGCGGTCACCGGTGGCGGCGATGGCGCGCGCCTCACGGGGAACGGCCGCGGCGCCAGCGGGGGCCGTCGTCCCGGCCGCGGCGGCCGACAGCGCGACCACGAGCACGGCGCGCGCCGGCCACCGCGCGCCGGGGAACCCCCGGTCGGACGGGCCGGGAGCATGGCGGCGGTCCAGGGCGTTGCGCACCTTGCCTCCCCAGGTCGCTCGCCGGCCGTCCGGTCGGATCCGGCGCCGGCGTCCCTCCGCCCATACCCGGCCGACGCTCCCCGATCTCCCCGGGGACGGGGCGCCGCACAGAAGATTGCCGCCTGTTTGCCATCGCCCGCCCGCTCCTCGCGTCAGGGCTCGGGGCGGGGGAAGGCTCCCTGAGGGGACAGGCCCGGGGGGAAGGTCGGCGATGGGCGCGTGGGCGCAGGTCACAGAGACGCACTCGGGCGTCGTGGTACTGCTCGGAGACCGGGCGTACAAGATGAAGAAGCCGGTGCGCTTCGGGTTCCTGGACTTCACCGACCGGGAGGCCCGGCGGGCCGCCTGCCAGGAGGAGGTGGCGCTCAACCGGCGGCTGGCCCCCGACGTCTACGAGGGCGTCGCCGACGTGATCGGCCCGGACGGCCGGCCCTGTGAGCACCTGATCGTGATGCGGCGCATGCCCGCCGAGCGCCGCCTGGCCCTCCTGGCCCGCTCCGGCGCGCCGGTGGGCGAGCACCTGCGGCGCATCGCCCGCCAGGTGGCGAGCCTGCACGCCCGGGCCCGCCGCGGCCCGGAGATCGACCGGGAGGGCGGCGGCCGGGCGCTGCGGGCCCGCTGGACGGCGAGCCTCGCCGAGGTCCGCGAGCTGCACAGCGGCCCAGGCGAAACCGGCGAACCCGCCGAACCCGCCGAACCCGCCGAACCCGCCGAACCCGCCGAACCCGCCGAACCCGGCCAGCATGGCGACCCCCGCGAACATGGCGAACTCGGCGAACATGGCCGATCGGGCTGGTCCGGTGAGCCCGGCGGTCCGGGAAGCCCCGTCGGCGCCGCGGCGCTCGGCGTGATCGAGCGGCTCGCGCTGCGCTTCGTCGACGGCCGCGAGCCGCTGTTTCGCGCGCGCGTCGAGCAGGGCCGCATCGTGGACGGGCACGGCGACCTGCTGGCCGAGGACATCTTCTGCCTGGACGACGGGCCGCGCATCCTGGACTGCCTGGAGTTCGACGAGCGGCTGCGCTTCGTCGACGGGCTGGACGACGCCGCGTTCCTCGCCATGGACCTCGAGCGGCTCGGCGCGCCCGGCGAGGCCGTCGCGTTCCTGGACCGCTACGCCGAGTTCTCCGGCGACCCCTCCCCGCCGTGCCTGGTGCACCACTATGTGGCCTACCGGGCGTTCGTCCGCGCCAAGGTGGCCTGCCTGCGGCACGGGCAGGGCGGCACGGGGGCGGCGCGCGAGGCCGGCGAGCTGGCCGAGCTGGCGCTGCGCCACCTGCGGGCCGGCGCGGTGACGCTGGTCCTGGTGGGCGGGCCGCCCGGGACGGGGAAGTCGGCGCTGGCGGGCGCCGTGGCCGACCGCCTCGGGTACACGCTGCTGAGCAGCGACCGCGTCCGCAAGGAGATGGCGGGCCTGGCGCCGCAGACCCGTGCCACTGCCCCCTTCGAGGAGGGCATCTACCGGCCCGAGTGGACCGAGCGCACCTACGGCGAGCTGCTGTCGCGGGCGGAGCGGCTGCTCGGCCTCGGTGAGCCGGTGGTCCTGGACGCCTCCTGGACCGGCGCCGCGCACCGGTCGGACGCCGAGCGGGTCGCCCGGCGCACCTTCACCGACCTGGTGGCGCTGCGCTGCGCGGCGCCGGCGCGGGTGGTGGCCGAGAGGCTGGCCCGCCGCACCGCGGGCGTCTCGGACGCCGGCCAGGCCGTCTCCGAGGCCATGGCGGCCAGGACCCCGCCGTGGCCGGGCGCCGTGGAGATCGACACGGGCGGCGCCGTGGAGGACGCCCTGGACCAGGCGCTCGGCGCCCTTCGGCCGCCCTGCGCCCCCGCGGCTCCCCGTTTCCCCCGCCCCCGCCTGGAGCCCGGCTGATCGGCGGCGCAGGCCGCCGGCCGACGGCGCAGGCCGCTGACCGGCGCGCAGGCGGCACGGGCGGGCGGCCGCCGGCGGTCCGCGCCGTGTTCACCACGTCCACTCGCAGGCCGTGTCGTACATGCAGGTGTCCTCGCCGGGCCACCGGCCGGTGGGCGGCATGGCATGCATGGCGGGCATGGCCGCGGGCAGGGCCTGCAACGCCCGGACGTCGGTCTCCGTCGTCACCGTCGTCGCCTCCTTCGGATCGTAGCCGCGGCCGCCGTCGCCGTGGACGTGCTCGCCGTTGTGCCGTCGTGCGCGTCGTCCCGCGCGATCGGTCCACCTCCTCCGATGTCCGCTGTTGCGCCGGGGCATGGTCCCGCCCCGCCCAGGGCCGCGCTCGGCCGGGACCGCTGGGCGCGGAGGATCAGCGCGCGGATGATCAGCGGGCGGCGGGACCCGGCCCGGCGAGGACCTCCGGCAGCCACATGCGCGGCCCGCCGTCGCGCAGCCGCAGCAGCAGGGCCACCACGCCTGACAGGCCCACGTTGAAGCCGGCGGCCATCTCGGCGTCCTGGTCGCCGGGGACGACCATGCGCCCGTCCCGCAGGGCGTGCCGAAGGCCGATCGCGGCGGCCAGGTCCAGGGCCCATCGCCGGTGCCGCCCGCCGCCGCCCATCTCGGCCAGGTCCAGCAGGAACTCGGCGTCGCCGGACAGGCCGTGGCACTGACCGGCGCCCGCGTGCCACCGGGAGCGGTGGACGGCGACGGCGGCGCCGCGCGCCAGGTCCAGCAGGGCCTCCTCGCCGGTCTCGCGCCACATCCGCACCAGGAACGTGCCGACGCCCGAGGAGCCGCTGCACCAGTGCGTCAGCGGCCGGTCGTCGCCCTCGCCGCCCGGCCAGTAGGCGGCGTCCCGCTCGACGCGGGCCGCCCGGACGAGCGTGCCGGCCGCCTCGGCCGCCAGCTCCACGTAGGCCGGCTCGCGCAGCGCCCGTCCCGCGGCGAGCAGGAAGGCGGCGTTGCCGGCGACGCCGTGGGCGAAGCCGTAGTGGACCAGGCCGGCCAGGGTGGAGGCGAAGTCGCGCGGGATCGGCCACAGCAGCCGCCCGTCCGCGCGCGTGGCCGCGCCGGAGACCGACGCGGCGGCCTCGCGGGCCCGGTCCAGGAAGACCTCGCGGCCGGTGACCTCCCAGAAGCGCAGCTGGGTCAGGCCCGCGCCGGAGGTCCCGTGGCAGACGTCGGGGTTGGGCCAGCGCAGCGGGACGCGCAGCGCCAGGTCGGCGGCCAGCCGTTCGAGGTCGTCGTCGCCGAGCGCCCGGCCGGCCTCCAGCAGGGCCCAGGCGGTGCCGGAGCGGCCGAAGTACAGTCCGGGCAGCATGCGGGGTTCCCGCGGCACCCCGCGGCGGATCCATCCGGCCGCCGCGGCCACGGCCTCGCGCAGCGCCGGGTCCGGCCGGCCCCGGTACGCCCGTACCAAGACGCCCAGCACGCCGGCGGCGCCGTGCTGGACGTTGAACGGGTCGGCCGACCCGCCGAAGCCTCCGGCCGGCCACAGCCGTTCCCCGGCCGAGGTGTCCATGGAGGCGACCAGATGCGCGAGCCCGTCGTCCAGCAACCGCCCGAGGCCGCCGCCGCGGTCCCCGTCTTCTTGCTCCTTCTGCGCGTAAGACCGAGAGGCGCCCGCGGCCCCCGCCCGGCCGCCGGACAGGTCCGGCGGGCCGGGCGGGACGGACAGGGCGCGACGGACCTCGGCGAGACCGGGGCGGCGGTCGGGGTCCTCGTGCAGGAGGGCGAGGATGAGCGGCGCCAGGCGGGCGGCGGCGGGATTGCCCCGGGACGCGTGGGCGAGCCACGCCCCGAGGCGCTCGCGCAGCGGCCGTCCCGGCGGGTCGTCGGCGGGCAGGCGGGGGTCGGCGCCGGTGACCAGGTGGAACAGCGTCGCCCCCAGCCCGTGAAGATCCACCGACTGGGCGGGAGCGGGGCCGAACCCGGTGCGCGTCCCCTGCTCGGGGGCGCCGTAACCCGGGGTGCAGGCCCGCATCACCGGCTCGCCCGGCCGGGCGAGCAGTTCCAGGTCGATGAGCCGCAGCCCGCCGTCCCCGGCGACCATCACGTTGCCGGGGTTGAAGTCCTGGAGCACCAGGCCGCGGGCGTGGACGAGCGCCACCAGTCCGGTCAGCTCGGCGGCGACGCGCAGGGCCCGCCCCGGCGGCGGACCCCAGGAGCCGTCCTGGCCGCGGGCCGTCTCCGCGTGGATCGCGCGCACCCATTCGCGCAGGGTGACCCCGGCGATCGCCTCCTGGACCAGGAACAGGTCGCCCTGCTGCTCGAACAGGCCGCCGGTGAGCGGGGTGATCCCGGACGGCTCCAGCAGCTCCAGCATGGCCGCCTCGTGCCGCAGGGCGTCGCGGACGTCCAGGCCGCCCGGAGTCGAGCCCACGTGCCTGCGGGCCTGCTTGATGATCACCGCCGATCCGGTGCGCTCGTCGACGGCCTGGAACACCCCGCCCTTGAGCGCGTGGCGCACGGCCCCGTGGACGACGTACCGGCCGCCCAGGAGCACCGCCTCGACGGCGCCGCCGTCCCCTGCCCGCGCCTCCCCCGGCCCCGGCGGCCCGGACGACCCGGACGGACCGGACGACCCGGACGGACCGGGCGGCGGGGCGAGGTCGGCGGCGAAGGGGTCACGCGGCGCCCAGGACGGCGCGGCGTACCAGGGCCTGCGCTCGTCCAGGACGTACGACCCGTCCGGGGCGACCAGCATCGCCACGCGCGAGCCGTCGTTGCCGAGCCTCACCCGGCCGCGGTGGGCCCCGTACCGGTAGTGCACCAGGCTGCCGGGCCGGTAGGGGCGGTCGGAGAGGATCACCGGCCCCGGCAGGCCCTCGGTCGCGCGGTGCAGTTCCTCGGCCAGGGCGCGCAGGCGCTCGTCGTCGGCGTCGGGGTAGGCGGTGATGAACTTGCCGCCCGCGGCGCGGTCGTACCGCGGTGAGGTCAGCTCGGCCACCCGATCGAGGGTGCCGGCGAACTTGAACGGGCAGCCGTGCCGCGCGAGCACGGCGGCGGCCCTGGCCAGCACCAGCGGGGCCGACAGCGGAGTCGCCGACAGGTGCAGTTTCCATCCCTGCGCCAGGGACCCGCCGGCGCCTCGCACCGAGCACCAGAACGCGCCGGGCTCGACGCGCCGGCCGTCCGCGCCCTGCCGTTCCAGCACCGCCCGCACGACGTCCACCAGGATCGTGTCCCCCGCGGGGTCGCCGGGCGCCGGCGCGGCGTCCGCGCCGCTCCCCGGCGGCCGGGCGTTCACCGCGTCTCACCCTGCGAGGCACGGTGAACGCACCGCGGCGGGAATGCTCGGGCGACGTCCCCCGTCACGTGCGCCGGGCGGCGAGAAGCGCCCATCATGGACCCCCGTTCTCAAGCGCGCGGCCACCACGGGCTTGCCCGCACCGTGGTCGAGGCCGTCCCCACGACTCCGCCGGCGGCACCCGCAGACCTGTTCCCCGTGCCGCGGGCCCCGCCGCACCCCATGCAACGCCCCCGGCCGGGCTCTGTCTGCGTACTAATACCGGCACGCCGCCCTGTTTCCACGGCGTCGGAAGGCCGGAAGGCTCCGGGGGGCCCAGGAGAACATCTGCGGGGTGCGCGGACCGGCGATGACGCGCGGCCACCGCCGCCGGTGCACGACGAGGAGCGCGCCGAACGGCCATACCGGCCTCTGACCTGGTAAAACCCTGGGCCGGATGTCCTAAAGGCCGCTCAAACCACTCGCCCCGACATGGCAGCCTGAGGCTCGTGCGTAATCGGAACGTAATCGCAGGCATATGCGCGGCCATGTTCGCCCTGGTCGGCGGCGTTTCCACTCCCGCCATCGCCCGGCCCGCGCCCCCGGCCACCGTCCTGGCCACCGGGACGACCGCCGCGGGTGGATCGGTCCTCTCCGCCGCCGTACCCGTGGCGCTCCCCGCCGCCGCGCGCCGGGCGCCGGAGGTCTACGGGCGCGCCACCTTCCTGCTCGACGCCTCCTCCGGCAAGGCGCTGCTCGACGAGAACGCCGCCGACCGGCTGCCGATCGCGAGCCTGACCAAGGTCATGACCGCCTACGTCGTCCTTCGCGAGGCCAAGCTCACCGACGTCGTCCAGGTCACCGGCGCGGACGTGAGCCACGCCGACGACAACGGCGGCACGAGCGCCGACCTGCGCCCCGGCGACCGGGTCCCGGTGGGCGAGCTGCTGTACGGCCTGATGCTGCCCTCGGGCGCCGACGCCGCCCACGCGCTGGCCCGCACCTACGGCCCCGGCGTCGAGGGGTTCGTCGCCAAGATGAACGCCACCGCCCGCGGGCTCGGACTGGCCGACACCCGGTACGTCAACCCCGACGGGCTGCCGATGTCCGGCGGCGACGGCTACTCCACCGCGCGCGACCAGGCGCGCCTCGCCGCGGCGGCGCTGCGCGACGCGACCTTCCGCGAGGTCACCTCGACCGAGACCCACTCGGTGGACGCGACGGACGGCCACGGGGCCTACACCTGGACCAACACCAACCACCTGCTCGGCGACCCGGGCGTGCTCGGCGTCAAGACCGGTTTCACCAACGCGGCCGGCTACTGCCTGACCTTCGCCGCCGACCGCGACGGCCGCCGCCTGGTCGGGGTCATCCTCGGCGAGGACGTCTCCAGCCGCCGCTTCTCCACCGCCGAGTCCCTCCTGGACTGGGCCGCGGACGACTCCACCTCGTCCTGATCCGCCTCAGCGGGCCGGTGGGCGGGGGCGGTTCCACCACAGGGTGAGGGACAGGGCCGTGGTGATGAGGACGCCGCCCGCGGCGGCGAAGACGGCGGAGGCGTCCACTCGGCGGTCGACGACGGTGAAGCTGCTGGGCAGGGCCTTGAGGGCGGTCTGGAGCTGGTCGGCGTTCTCGGCGCGGTGGTAGGCGCCGCCGGTGGTCCGGGCGATCCGTTCGAGCGCGGGCTCGTCGATGGTGCGGGGGTTGCGT
The DNA here is from genome assembly GCF_040607475.1 of Sphaerisporangium sp. NPDC005288. NCBI lineage: Bacteria > Bacillati > Actinomycetota > Actinomycetes > Streptosporangiales > Streptosporangiaceae > Sphaerisporangium > Sphaerisporangium sp. NPDC005288. The sequence goes on from NZ_JBEXGT010000030.1 coordinate 37,546, forward strand.
CCCCGGTCGAAGCCGCCGCGACCGCCGCGACCGTAACCGCCCAAGCCGCCGTAGCCGTCGAACTGGGAGTTGTCGCAGACCATCGGGGCGGGGGCGGTGGTGCCGAACCCGATGGGGAAGACCCGGACGCGGCGCAGGGCCGCTTCCCGCGCGGCGGTCTGGGGCTCGACGCCCTGGGTGTTGGCGCCGTCGGTCAGCACGATGATGGCGGCCGCGGCGTCGCCGCCGCCGCCGTTGCCGGGGTCGGCGCCGGTGGGGGCGACCGACGGGTCGACCTCGGCGATCGCGTCGATCGAGGTGAGCACCGCCTGGCCGATCGCGGTGCCGCGGGACACGGTGAGGTTCTCCATCGCCTCGATCAGCGCGTCGGTGTCGTCGGTGGGAGGGACGAGCAGCCCCGCGGTGCCCGCGAAGGTGACCAGGCCGATGCGCGGTCCGCCACGCTGCGACTCGATGAAGTCCGCGGCGGCCTTCCTGGCGGCGGTGATGCGATTGGGCGCGACGTCGGTGGAGCACATCGAGCCGGAGGTGTCGAGCGCGAGCAGGATCGTCGCCGACGTCCTCGGCACCGGCACTGACGCCTGGGGGCGCGCGGCGCCGAGCGCGAGCAGCGCGAGCCCGGCGACGAACAGCGCGGCGGGGATCTTCCGGGTCCAGCGGCTACGGCCGGGCAGGGCGCTGCGGACCAGCGCGATCGAGGTTACCCGCACGGCGGCCCGCTTCCGCCGGCGGCGGGCCCATTCGCGGACGGCGAAGATCAGCGGGATGACCAGGATCGACAGCAGCGCCCACGGCCATGACAACGACATTCAGATCACCCGGTCAGACCGCAGCACGGTGAGCGCCGCTCCCGCGGTGAGCAGCGCGAGGGCGAGCCCGATCAGCCCGCCGGCGAGCGGAAGCGGCTCGTCGGAGACGGTGAGCCGCAGGTCGATCGTGCCGGCGATCCCGTCGAGCCGCGCGGCGTCCGAGGCCGGGTGGTAGGCGCCGCCGGTCGTCCGGGCGATCAAGGTGAGGGTGTCCTCGTCGAGCGAGGTCCGCAGGTGGTAGCCGTCGACCTTCACCGTGGCCCCGGCCGCGGTGCCGACCCCGACGGTGTGGACGTGGACGCCCGCCCGCTGGGCCACGGCGGCGGCCCGGCCGACGTCGGCGCCCTGGTTCTGGCCGTCGGAGAACATCACGATCGTCGCCGACGGCCAGTAGCCGATGTCGGGCGCGGCGTCGTCCCGGCCGAGCGCCACCGGCCTGCCGCTGATCGCCGACAGCGAGGCCAGGATGGCCGTCCCCAGCGAGGTGCCGCCGGAGACCTTCAGCCGGTCGACGGCCGCCAGGGCGATGGAGTGGTCGGCGTCGGGCCGCGCGGTGGTCAGCGCGCCGCGTTCGAAGGCGACGACTCCGATGTCGACGCTGTCGGGCTGCGCCGCCACGAACGCGCGGGCCGCCCGCTGCGCGGCCGCCAGCCGGGTCGGCGCGACGTCGTCGGCGCCCATGCTGCCGGAGACGTCGATGGCGAGGACGACGGTGCCGGCGGTCCGCGGGACCGGCACCATGGCCGCCGGTCCGGCGGCGGCGACGGCGAGCACCCCGACGCCGGCGATCGTCAGGCCGATGCCGCGGTGCGCCCGGCCGCCGCCCGGCACCGCGAGCCCGGCGGCGGCGAGCGCGGCCGTCCGGCGGCGCGCGGACACGACGGCCGCCCAGGCGAGGGCCGCGGTGACCAGCAGCCCGACGGCCAGCAGCAGCGGGGAGGACAGGGTCATGAGTCCTGCTTCACCGGCCGCGCGACCAAGGGCCCGTCCATCGGCGACCTCGGCGAGCCCGGTCATGGCGACCGGTCCCGGGTCCGGGCGACGACCTCGGCGAGCGCCTCGGCCAGGTCCCGTTCGGTGCCGATGCGGTGGACGGGCACCCCGGCCCGGCGCATGCCCGCCGTGAGCCGGGCGTCGCGGGCGTCGACGGCGGCGCGGAAGCGGGCCCGCAGCAGCGGGTCGGCGGAGTCGACGACGAGCTGTTCGCCGGTCTCGGCGTCCTCGACCACGATCAGCCCGGCCTCGGGCAGCGCGTCGTCGGCGGCGTCCACGATCCGCAGGGCGACGACCTCGTGCCGCCGGACCAGGCGCTGGAGCGAGCGCTCCCAGTCGCCGTCGCCGATGAAGTCCGACAGCACGACGATCAGCGCGCGGCGGCGCGCGAGCCGCCCGGCCGCGTCCAGCATCCCGGCCAGATCGGTGGTGGCGCCGCCGCGCGCCTCCGAGGTGCGTTCGAGCTCGGCGCCGATCCGCAGCGCGTGCCGCCGGGTGGTGCCGGGCGGGACGACGCGCAGCGTCCCGGTGTCGAACATCAGGGCGCCGACACGGTTGCCGCCCCTGCCGAACAGCCGGGCCAGGACGAGCGCGAGCTCGGCCAGAACGTCATGCTTGCCGCGTCCCGGCCGGCCCGCCGCCATCGAGGCCGAACGGTCGAGCACGAGCCACACCGTCAGCTCGCGGTCCTCGGTGAACAGCCGCAGATGCGGCTCGTCCAGCCGGGCGGTCGCGTTCCAGTCGATGTGCCGGGCGTCGTCGCCGGCGTGGTAGGCCCGCAACCCGGCGAGGTCGACGCCTGCGCCGCGGTGCGCGGTGCGGTGGGCGCCCTGGAGGCGGCCGTCGAGCCTGCGGACGACCTTCCACTCCAGGCGGAGCAGGAGCTTCTCGGAGGCTGTGGCCATGGGCTCAGCGTCTCCGCAGGACGACGTCGGGCGCCCGGACGGCCCCGAGCACCCCGGTGATGATCGTGTCGGCGTCGACGTCGTCGGCGAGGGCCTCGTAGGACAGCACGAGGCGGTGGCGCAGCACGTCGAGCGCGAGCTCGGTCAGGTCGTGCGGCAGGACGTACTCGCGGCCGCGCAGGAACGCCAGCGCCCGGGCGCCGGTGACCAGGGCGATGGACGCCCGCGGGCTCGCCCCGTAGGTGAGGTACCGTTCCAGCTCGCCGAGCCCGGCCGTCGCCGGGGAACGCGTCACGGCGACCAGCCGCACCGCGTAGTCGACGATCGCCGGATCGACGTACACCGCCTGGGCGCGGGCCCGCATCGCGATCAGCTCCTCGGCCGTCACCATCGCCTGCGGCGGCTCCGGCGGACGCAGCGCCCGGCCGACGATCGCCTGCTCCTCGGCCTGCGTCGGGTAGCCGACGACCACCTTCATCATGAAGCGGTCGACCTGCGCCTCCGGCAACGGGTAGGTGCCCTCCGACTCGATCGGGTTCTCCGTCGCCATGACCAGGAACGGCTCGGGCACCCGGAACGTCTCGCGGCCGATGGTCACCTGGTGCTCCTGCATCACCTCCAGCAGGGCGCTCTGCACCTTGGCGGGGGCGCGGTTGATCTCGTCGGCCAGCAGCAGGTTGGCGAACACCGGGCCGAGTTCGGTGCGGAACTCCCCGGAGTGCTGGTGGTAGACCCGCGTGCCGACCAGGTCGGCGGGCACCAGGTCGGGGGTGAACTGGACGCGCTGGAAGCTGCCGTCGATCGCGGCGGCCAGGGAGCGGACCGCGAGCGTCTTGGCCAGGCCCGGCACGCCCTCGACGAGCAGGTGGCCGTCGGCGACCAGCGCGACGGCCATGCGCTCCAGCAGGGTGTCCTGCCCGACGATGGTGCGTTTGACCTCGAACAGCACCTGTTCGAGCGGATGGGCCGGCTCGGGGGACGTGGTCGAAGTCATGTGTTCCTTCTCGTGACGCTGCGGTCAGATCTGGGGCCCGTCGCCCGGCGGGCCGTCGCCTTCGCTCCCGCCCAGGGCCGCGCCGATCGGCACGGCGAAGGCGATGCCGGCGAACGCCTCGTCGCCTCCCGGGTCGGCGATCGAGACGACGATGCCGATGACCAGGCCGCGGGCGTCCAGGAGCGGACCGCCGGAGCTGCCCGGGTTGACGGAGGCGTCGAACTGGATGAGCCCGTTCAGGCCGCCGTCCTCGACGGTCCGGTCCAGGCCCGACACCACGCCGGTGGAGAGACTGTAGGTCAGGCCCAGCGGATTGCCGATCGCCACGACGGGCGCGCCCACGGCGACGGCGCCGCCGAGCGTGGCCGGGACGACGATCTCCGGCAGCCCCGCGGGCTTGAGCGTCGCGACGTCGCGCCGGGGATCGGACGACGCGACGGCGGCCTTGGCCCTGGTGCCGTCGGCGAAGGTCACGGTGACGTCCTTGGCGCCTTTGACGACGTGGTTCGCCGTCAGGATCGTCCCGTCCTCGGCAGCGATCACCCCGGTTCCGAGCGACCGCCCGGCCCGGATGACCACCACCGACGGGCCGGTCCTGGTGAAGACCTCGGCCGCCGTGAGCGTCGCGCCGGGCGTCGGCGTCGGCGTCACACTGGGCGCGGCGCGCTCGCCGTTCCCGCCGCCTCCCAGCCGGTACGCCGACACCGCCACGACGACGAGCACGACGACGAGCAGGACGAGCACGACGCCGGTGGCGGCGAACCGCCGAGCCCGCCCGGCCACGGCTCCCCGAGCCTCGGCCGCGCCGGCCTCCTGCGGCACGCGCTCCATCGCTCCAACCTATAAAGCTCAGGCAAAATTGCCACAAATCCCAGCTAAGAACTCCCTGTGAACCGTCCCCGCAGCCGAGCACGGCCGGCACGGACGAGCCGTCAGGGCGAGATGGGCGCCTCGAGGTCCACGGGGACGTGGAGGAGGGTGAGCAGGCGGCGGCGCAGGCCGGAGAAGCCCGGGACGTCGACGGCGCGGGGACGGCCGAGATCGACCTCGATCTCCTCGGCGATGCGGCCCTGGTCCAGGACCAGGAGCCGGTCGGCGAGCAGGAGCGCCTCCTCCACGTCGTGGGTCACGAGCAGGGCGGCGAAGCCGTGCCCGGCGTGGAGCCTGCCGAACAGGGCCTGCATCTTCAGCCTGGTCAGCGCGTCGAGCGCGCCGAACGGCTCGTCGAGCAGGAGCAGGTCGGGCTCGCGGACCAGGGCCCGGGCGAAGGCCACGCGCTGGGACTGCCCGCCGGACAGCTCCGAAGGCCAGGCGCCGCTCCGGTCGGCGAGCCCCACCTCCTCCAGCGCCGTCCTCGCGCGCTCGCGGGCGTCGCGGCCGCGCACGCCCAGCGCCACATTGTCGGCCACCCGTTTCCAGGGCAGCAGCCGGTGCTCCTGGAACACCACGGCCGTGGACCCGGTGGTCGTGAGCTCACCGGTGGCCTCCTGGTCGAGTCCGGCCAGGATCCGCAGGAGGGTGCTCTTGCCCGACCCGCTCTCCCCCAGCAGGGCGACGACCTCGCCGCGCCGGATCCGCAGGTCGACGCCGGCGAGGACCGTCGTGCCGGCGAACACGCGGCGGATCCCGGTGGCGGCTACGACGCTCGCAGGCCTCGACGCCATGACAGCGTCCTCCTTTCAGCGGTGCGCAGGGCCAGGTCGGACAGCAGGCCGAGGGACGCGTAGACGACCAGCCCCAGCACGACGATCTCCGTCTGGCTGAAGTCGCGGGCCTCCATCATCATGAAGCCCAGCCCGCTCTGCCCGTTGACCTGCTCGCCGACGACCAGGCTGAGCCATCCCGCGGCGAACGCCAGCCGCAGGCCGAGGAACAGCGACGGCATCGCGCCCGGGAGCACCACGTGCCTGATCCGCTCGAGCTGTGTGAGACCGCAGGTGCGGGCGGCCTCGACCAGCCTCTCGTCGATGCCGCGGATGCCGGCGTAGGTGTTGAGATAGATCGGGAAGAACGCGCCCAGCGCCACCAGGGAGATCTTGAGCGACTCGCCGATGCCCACCCAGATGATGAGCAGCGGGACGAGCCCGAGATGCGGCAGCATCCGGGCGGCCTGGACGGGCGGGTCCACCAGGTCGTCCCCGGTGCGGAGCAACCCGGCGACCGCGCCCAGGACCAGGGCGAGCGAGCCGCCGATGAGCAGCCCGAGGGCGGCCCGTTCCAGGGATTCCAGCAGGTGCAGGCCGAGGGTTCCGTCCAGGGACAGCCGCCAGGCCGCCGCCGCGACGTCGCTCGGCGCGGGGAGCTTGTCGTGCGGGAGGACGCCGGCCCGGGCGGCGCCCTCCCATCCGGCGACGAGCACGATCGGGGTGATCAGCCGCCGTGGCCTGAGCCTCACTGCAAGATGTCCAGGAAGCTCGGGTCGATGAGGGACGTGACGTCGACCTTGGCGGGAATGAGGGCGAGGCCGGCGAAGCCGTCCGCGATCTGCTGGAGTTCCTCGCCGACCGCGGCGTCCACCGGCGCGAGCGGCTGGGCGCTGCGGGCCAGGGCGCGGCGGGCGACGTCCTCGGGGATCTTCAGCTCGGGGGCGAGCAGCTTGACGCGCTCCTCGGGGTGGGCGATGCCCCAGTCGGTGACCTCGCGGTAGACCTTGAGGTACGCGCGGACCGCGTCGGGCCTGTTCTTCAGGATCTCCGGCGAGGCCAGCAGATACTCGCGGTTGTTGGCGAGGCCCGTGGCGTCGGCCAGGACCTTCACGCCCGGGCGCTCGGTGAGGGAGAAGTACGGGTCCCAGATGATCCAGGCGTCGACCTGGTCGTTGTCGAACGCGGGACGGGCCTCGGCCGGCTTGAGGTACTGGACCTCGATGTCGGTGATCTTCATGCCGTTGGCCTCGAGGAGCTTGACCAGCAGCCAGTTGACGTTGGACCCCTTGTTGAGCGCGACCTTCTTGCCCTTGAGGTCCTTGAAGGAGGTGAAGCCGCTCTTCTCCTTGACCAGGACGGCCTCGCCCTTCGGCACCGGCCGGGAGGTCGCGATGATCTTGAACTTGGTGCCGCCGGCCGCGGCGAAGATCGGCGGGGCCTCGCCGGTCTGGCCGATGTCGATGGCGCCGGCCTTGAGCGCCTCGGTCAACGCGGGACCGCTCTCGAACAGCGACCAGGTGGCGTCCGGGGCCGACCCCTTGGCCTTGAGCAGGCTCTGCCCGCCGAACCGCTGGTAGCCGACGCGCAGGTGCTCCTTGCCGGCCTTCGTCTCACCTCCCCCGCAGGCGGACAGACCGCCGACGAGGGCGAGCACGCCGAAGAGGAGGATGATGCGGCGCATGGGGGGCTCCTTGGGTGGAACACAGCAAACGGCCGCAAGTATGCCCAAAAACCTACCTTTTGTATAGGGTAAGTAGGGATTTCGGTCCCGACCCTTCTCGGCGAGGCCACGACGTCCACCCGGGACGGCGAACCGACGAACGACGTGCTCCCGGCGCGGGATGGGGCCCACCTGGCGAATGCGCCCCGCAGGGCGGGGCCGCGCGAGCGGCGGCGGTGCGCCTCGGGCTCGCGGACGACCCCGCCCTCCCTGGGGCGGTCCCGGCGGTCAGCTGTAGGAGACCGACTGCAGGCTGCAGTTGGTGACCCACGGGCCGGGGTAGACCGGGCCGGTGGAGCAGCCCCAGCTGGCGGTCACGACGTTCGTCCCCGCGGGGATGCTCGTCAGGCCGGTCGAGCCGGGCAGGTCGTACTGGTGACCGCCGCTGCACACGGCGGACACCCCCACGTACCCGGCGTCGTTGGGCAGCGTCTGGCTGAACTGGAAGGAGTGCGTGGCGGGGACCGCGGTCACGCTGCCGACCGTCGTGGACCAGGAAGGAGATGAGGTGACGACCCGCAGACCGGAGGGGTACCAGTCCCGGGTGTCCCCGGAGTAGTCGACGTTGTAGCAGTCCACGGTCGCGTTCAGCACGGCGGTGGTGGCCGCGGCGGGTGACGACACGGCCACCACGCTCAGCACCCCCGTCGCGACCAGAGCAGAACCGAGCGCCAGCACCCGCCGAGCCGATCTCACAGCGAACATGGGCATCCTTTCTCGCGCCTCTCACACCGCGCCTCTCACACCGGCCACCGCGAATTCAGCACCTTCTCCGGGCACCGGTCAAAACGCAAGAACTTTCGGCGGGTCCGAAACCCACGCGGCCATCGGGGCGCGAAATGCCTGCTCCGACGACGGCCCGATTTCGCGAAACGGAAAGATGCACCGACCCGCGGCCCGGCGCCAGAAGGATCCACGGGCGGCGGTCCGGCGTCCAGCGGTAATCGCGGAATTCTCGCGGAGCACCCCCCGCGAAATGTTTCGGCGAAACGACGTCCCGCGATCGCCGGCACCCCGGCCGCTCCGTGAAAGATTCAGCCCGCCCGGCAGCCGGCGCACGGGCTCCGGGCCGCCGGGGCGAGAGGTCACGGCGGCGAACCGCCCCGGGGCTTTCCAAGGAGTCCGGTGTCCGAATCGGCACGCGTGCCGCGTCGGTGGAGAGGAAGGCCGCCGCCGGCGAAGGCGGCGGCACCGAACGGGAACGGGGCCGGAGTCACCGAACAGGAGTCACCGGGCCGGTCCCCTCGCGCGTCGCGGACGGACCCGCCGAGCCGGCGATCCGCCGCACGCGACATCTCACACCCCACCTCACGGAAGGACCATACGATGGCGCGCAGGAAACCGGAGATCGTCAGGGACCACTGGCGCGACATGACGCGGGCGGCCCAGGACGACCCGGACCAGACTCCCGAGGAGATCCGCGAACGGGTCGAGCGTTACTGGCCCGGCCTGACGACCGACCCCGGCGGCGTCGACTACCTGGAGACCGAGGTGGCCGGCCTGCCCGCGCTGTGGGCGGTCCCGAAGCACAGCCCCGAGGACCGCGTGATCCTCAGCGTGCACGGCGGCGGCGGCGTCAGCGGCTCGATCTACACCCACCGCAAGATGTTCGGCCACCTGGCCAAGGCCGCCGGCGTCCGCGCGCTGATCACCGGCTACCACCGGACGGCCTATCCCGTGCCGGTCGAGGACACCGTCACCGCCTACCGCGGGTTGCTCGACCAGGGTTTCGACGCCGGGCGCATCGCGCTCGCCGGCGACTCGCTCGGCGCCGGGGTGTCCCTGGCGGCGATCCTGCGCGCCCGCGAGCTCGGCCTTCCCCTCCCCGCCGCGTTGATGCTGCTCTCCCCGTGGGTCGACATGACGGTCGGCGAGGAGACCTTCGACACCAACCGCGCGACCGAGGAGTTCTTCTACAAGGAGGTCGTGGAGATCCTGGCGTACCTGTACCTGGGCGGCGCCGACCCCAAGGACCCGCTGGCGAGCCCGCTCCACGCCGATCTGAGCGGCCTGCCGCCGATCTACATCCAGGCGGGCGGCGACGAGACGCTGCTCGGTGAGGCCCGCCGGCTCGCCGGCAACGCCCGCGCGGCCGGCGTGGACGCCGAGATCGAGGTCTTCCCCGGCCAGTTGCACACCTTCCAGATGGCCGCCGGACGCTCGAAGGTGTCCGACGACGCCATCGGCAAACTGGCCCAGTGGGTCCGCCCCAAGCTCCACCTCCCCTAGGCCCGGACGGCCGCACGCCGGTGAGCCCGCCCGCGGGCTCACCGGAACGACGGTCGCACGACCCCGGCTCCAAGCGAGCGCCGGGTTCAGCTTTCCTTGGTGAGGGCGCGGGAGATGACCACGCGCTGGATCTGGTTGGTGCCCTCGACGATCTGCAGGACCTTGGCCTCCCGCATGAGGCGTTCGGCCGGGAAGTCCTCGACGTAGCCGTAGCCGCCGAGGACCTGCACGGCGTCGGTCGTGATCTTCATGGCGGCGTCGGTGGCGAACAGCTTCGCCATCGCCGCGCGGGTGCCGTACGGACGGCCCGCGTCGCGCAGGCGGGCGGCGTCCAGGTACAGCGAGCGGGCGGCGGCGATCTGGGTGGCCATGTCGGCGAGCAGGAAGCCCAGCCCCTGGAAGTCGGCGATGCGCCTGCCGAACTGGCGGCGCTCGCGGGCGTAGGAGACGGCGGTGTCCAGGGCGGCCTGGGCGACGCCGACGGCGCAGGCGGCGATGCCGAGCCGTCCCCCGTCCAGGGCGGCCATGGCGATGCGGAAGCCCTCTCCCTCGCCGCCGATCAGCGCCTCGGGCCCGAGTCGCACCCCGTCCAGGCGCACCTGGGCCGTCGGGGAGGAGCGCATGCCCATTTTGCGCTCGGGCCGGCCGAACGACAGCCCGGGTGTGTCCGCCGGTACGTGGAAGCAGGAGATGCCCCGGGCGCCGTCGCCGGAGGTGCGCGCCATCAGGGTGTAGAAGTCGGCCACGCCGCCATGGGTGGTCCACGCCTTGACGCCGTCCACGACGTACCCGCCGTCGGCGGCCTGGGCCCGGGTGGTCAGGGCGGCGGCGTCGGAGCCGGACTGCGGTTCCGACAGGCAGTACGCGCCGAGCAGCTCGCCACCGATCATGGCGGGCAGCAGGTCGGCCCGTCTGTCCTGCGCGCCGTAGGCGGCGAGCGGGAAGCACGACAGGGTGTGCACGGAGACGCCGAGGCCGACGGCGAGGAACGCGCCCGCCAGCTCCTCCACCACCTGCAGGTACACCTCGTAGGGCTGGGCGGCGCCGCCGTGCTCCTCGGGGTAGGGCAGCCCGAGCAGGCCGGCCCTGCCCAGGGTGGTGAACACCTCGCGGGGGAAGCGGCCGTCGGCCTCGTCGCCGGCCGCGCGCGGCGCGACGTCCTTGGTGATGATCTCCCGGACGAGGTCCAGCAGGTCGTGGGCTTCGGGCGTGGGCAGGGCGCGGTCGACCGTCATGTCGGCACTCCAGGTCACGGGGGGGCGGGGATGAGGAGTGGCGTCCCGCCGCACGGCCTCCCGGGGAGGTCGCGGGGCGGGACGGTGGGCACGCGTCGGCCTGGGTCAGACCACGACGAGGTCGTGGGGCCGGTTGTTGAGGCGCTCGCCGCCGGTCTCGGTGCACACGACGATGTCCTCGATGCGGGAGCCGTGGCGTCCGGGCAGGTAGACGCCCGGCTCGACGGAGAAGGCGAACCCGGGCGCCAGCGGTTCGGCGTTGCCCGAGACGATGTAGGGCTCCTCGTGGGTCTCCAGCCCGATGCCGTGGCCGGTGCGGTGGATGAACCGCTCGCCGTACCCGGCGTCGGCGATGATCTCGCGGGCGGCGGCGTCGACGGCCTCGCACGGCACGCCCGGCCGGACGGCGGCGCACGCGGCCTCCTGGGCCTGGCGCAGCACCTCGTAGTAGGCCGAGAAGTCGGCGGGGGGCTCTCCCACGCTGTAGGTGCGGGTGGAGTCGGAGCAGTAGCCGCTCGGCATCTGGCCGCCGATGTCGACCACCACCGGGTCGCCGGCCTGGATGACCCGGTCGGACAGCTCGTGGTGCGGGCTCGCGCCGTTCGGGCCCGAGCCGACGATGACGAAGTCGACGGTGGAGTGCCCGGCGGCGAGGATGGCCTCGGCGATGTCCCTGCCGACCTCGCGCTCGGTGCGGCCCTGCTTGAGCAGACCGGGAACCTGGGCGTGGACGGCGTCGATGGCGGCGCCCGCCTCGCGCAGGGCGGCGACCTCGGCGGGGCTCTTGCGCATGCGCAGCTCCCTGAGCACCGACCCGGCCAGCACCTGCTCGGCGCCGGGGAGGGCGGAGCGGAAGCGCAGCGACTGCATCGCCCACATGCGGTCGGCCAGCCCCACGGTGGCCACCGCGCCGACCCGGCGCGCGACCAGGGCGTAGGGGTCGTCGGTCTCGTCCCAGGCGACGAACTCCAGGCCGAGCCGGGAGGCCGGGGAGTGCTCGGCGGCCGGCAGCTCCAGCCGGGGCACCACCATGAACGCCTCGCCCTCGGCGGGCACCACGAGGCAGGTGAGCCGCTCCAGCGGCAGGGCGTCGTATCCGGTGACGTACCGCAGGTCGGGGCCGGGGGTCAGCAGCAGCGCGCCGATGCCGGCGGCGGCGGTGGCGGCGCGCACGTCGGCCACGCGCGTCACCGGGTAGAGGTCCAGGGACGTCGTTGTCACACCGACCAATCTATTCCACCGGGATCACCGCCGTCCGCACCCCCCGGCCTCGTCCCCGCGAAGCCCTGTCGCGCCGGATCACGGCCGCGGCGCTCTCGGCGGGCCGCCGCCATCGCGTAGCCTTGTTGACACGTCAACACTTGACGCGGCAACCATCCGATATGCTTGACTCGTCAAGGAGATGGGCCGGGCCCCCACCTGAGGGCCGTCCGCGGCCACCTCTCCGGCACCCCTGACCCGCGAGCGGTTCGACGTGCTCGCCGACGTCCTCGCGGCGCCGCGCGACCGTCCCCACCCGAACGGGTCGCCGTTCCCCCAAGGAGGGATCCTGATGACCGGCGGAGCCTCACCGGCGCCGACCTCGCCGGCGCGGGTCGCCGTGCTCGGCGCCGGGCACGCCGGGCCCGCGATCGCGCGGGTCGCGATCGCCGCCGGCCACCCGGTGACGATCTCCGCCTCCGGCGACCCGGAGAAGATCGCCCTCATCGCCGGCGTGCTGGTGCCCGGAGCCGAACCCCGCTGGGCGGCCGACGCCGTCGCCGACGCCGACATCGTGATCCTCGCGATCCCGCTGCACCGGTTCGCGGCCTTCGACCCCGCCCTGGTCGCCGGCAGGCTCGTCGTCGACACGATGAACTACTGGCCGCCCACCGACGGCGTCCAGCCCCTGTTCGAGGACCCCCGGTACGGCAGCAGCGAGATCGTCCAGCGGCGGCTGTCCCGGTCGACGGTCGTCAAGACCCTCAACCACATCGGCTACCACGAGCTCGAAGAGGAGCGCCGGCCCGCCGGCTCGCCCGAACGCCACGCGCTCGGCGTCGCCGGCGACGACCCCGGAGCGGTGGGCGTCGTGGCGGAGTTCATCGAGCGCATCGGCTACGACGCGGTCCGGCTGGACGGCCTGGGCGCCGGCCGGCTGTTCCAGCCCGGCGGCCCGGTCTTCGGGGCCTCGCTTCACCGCGCCGAGTTCGAACGGGCCCTGGACGCCCAGGCCGCCTGAGGCGTCCCCCGCGAACCACCCCGATCCCACCGCAAAGAAAGACGCGACATGACCGCGACATCCTCCGCCGCCGAAGGCCGGCCCGCTCCCCTGGTACTCGGCCTGGACACCTTCGGCGACGTCACCAGCGGCGACGACGGCCGCCCGCTGTCCCACGCCCAGACGATCCGCGACATCGTGGAGCAGGGCGTCCTCGCCGACCAGGTGGGACTGGACTTCTTCGGGATCGGGGAGCACCACACCGGCGACTTCCCGCTGTCGGCGGGTGACGTGGTGCTCGCGGCGATCGCCGCCCGCACGACCCGCGTCCGGCTCGGGTCGGCGGTCACGGTCCTCAGCTCCGACGACCCCGTCCGGGTGTTCCAGCGCTACTCCACGCTGAACGCCGTCTCCGGCGGCCGGGCGGAGGTCATCCTCGGGCGCGGCTCCAGCGTCGACTCCTTCCCGCTGTTCGGCTACGACCTCGCCGACTACGAGGAGCTGTTCGAGGAGAAGACCCAGTTGTTCGCCGAGCTGCTCAAGGGAGGGCGGGTCACCTGGAAGGGCAGGACCCGCGCCCCGCTCGTCGACCAGGACGTCGTGCCGCACACCGAGGACGGGCCCTTCCCGGCGTGGATCGGCGTCGGCGGCAGCCCTCAGTCGGTCCTGCGCGCCGCGCGTCTGGGCTTCCCGCTCATGCTGGCGATCATCGGCGGGCCCCCGGCCCGCTTCGCCCCCTTCTCACGGCTGTTCCGGCAGGCCCTCGCGGAGTCGGGACGCGCCGCCCTGCCCGTCGGGGTGCACTCCCCCGGACACGTCGCCGCGACCGACGAGGAGGCGCTGGAGGAGTTCTGGCCCAACTACCTGGCGGTCATCCGGAACGCCGCCAGGACCCGGGGGTTCACCGTCCCGACCAAGCAGTCGTTCCTGCGCGAGGTCGGGCCGCACGGGGCGCTCTACGTCGGATCCCCGGAGACCGTCGCCCAGAAGATCGCGGCGAACCTGCGCGCGCTCGACGCCGGCCGCTTCGAGCTGAAGTACGCCATGGGCGGGCTCTCCCACCGTTCGCTCATGAAGAACATCGAGCTCTTCGGCACCAAGGTCGCCCCGCGCGTGCGCGAACTCCTGGCGTGAGCGGGGGCGGGTGCTGGAAGGATGGGCCCATGCCAGGGTTGATGCTGCTCGACACCCCATCGCTGTACTTCCGCGCCTACTACGGCGTCCCCGAGTCGATGACCGCCCCCGACGGCATGCCGGTCAACGCCGTCCGGGGCCTGATCGACATGATCGCCACGCTGGTGCGCGCCCACGGCCCCGACGAGCTGGTGGCCTGCATGGACGCCGACTGGCGTCCCGCGTTCCGCGTGGCGGCGATCCCGTCCTACAAGGCCCACCGGGTCGCCACCGGGCACGAGGAGGAGGTGCCCGACACCCTGGCACCCCAGGTGCCGGTGATCGAGCAAGTGCTCGACGCGGTCGGCATCGCCCGGGTCGGCGTGCCGGGGTACGAGGCCGACGACGTCATCGGCACCTACACCTTCAGGGCGAGCGGGGCCATCGACATCGTCACCGGAGACCGCGACCTGTTCCAGTTGGTCGACGACAAGCGCCCGTGCCGCGTCCTTTACACCATAAAGGGCATTCGTAACCTGCAGGCGATCGACGAGGCGCAGGTCAGCGCCAAGTACGGCATCCCCGGCCGCGGTTACGCCGACTTCGCCACCCTGCGCGGAGACCCCAGCGACGGGCTGCCCGGCGTGCCGGGGGTCGGCGACAAGACGGCCGCCGCCCTGATCACCCGGTTCGGCTCGCTGGAGGCCATGCTCGCCGCGCTGGACGACGGGGTCGTCGACGGCTTCCCGGCGGGCAGCCGCCTCAAGCTCGACAAGGCGCGCGACTACCTCGCCGTCGCGCCCGCGGTGGTCAAGGTGGCCCACGACGCGCCTCTGCCGGAGGTGCCGATCGCCCGGCCGGTCGCGCCTCGCGACCCCGAGGCACTGGTCGAGTTGGCCGACCGCTATGGCCTGGACGGCCCGCTGAATAGGCTGCTCGCCGTGCTTGCCGCATAAGATCCCTGATTGTGAGTCATACGACGATTCATGCGTCCGGTGCTCCCCGCCTCGCGGAGGGCTTCGAACGCATCCGCGACGAGCTTCGGCTGCCCGAGGCGTTCCCCCCGCCGACCCTGGAGGAGGCCGCCCAGGCCGCCGCCACGCCGGCGCCGTCCCTGCCCGACCGCACCGACCTTCCCCTGCTGACCGTCGACCCCGCCGGGTCGATGGACCTGGACCAGGCGCTGTGCATCGAGGAGCGTCCCCGCGGCTTCCGGGTCTGGTACGCCATCGCCGACGTCGCCTCCTTCGTGCGGCCGGGCGGCGCGATCGACGACGAGGCCAGACGGCGCGGCGAGACGCTGTACATGCCCGACGAGCGGGTGCCGCTGCACCCGCCCGTGCTGTCGGAGGGCGCGGCCAGCCTGCTGCCCGGCGTCGTCCGGCCGGCGGCGCTGTGGTGCCTCGACCTGGACTCCGACGGGCGCACCATCGGCGCCGACGTGTCGCGGGCCCTGGTGCGCAGCCGCGAGCGGCTCGACTACGACTACGTCCAGGCCGCGGTCGACACCGGCACCGCCGACGGGACGCTGCGGCTGCTGCCCGTGGTCGGCGGGCTGCGCCTGGCGCTCGAACAGGAGCGCGGCGGGGTCTCCCTGCCGACCCCCGAGCAGGAGGTCGTCGCGCACGGGGACGGCTACCGGGTGGAGTTCCGCACGCCGCTGCCCGCCGAGACGTGGAACGCGCAGATCTCCCTGATGACCGGCATGGCCGCGGCGGCGATGATGCTCGACGCCGAGATGGGCGTCCTTCGCACCCTGCCGCCCGCGCCGCCGGAGACCGTCGCGCGGGTGCGCAGGATCGCCTCCGCCCTCGGCGTGGCCTGGCCCGACGGCGCCGGCTTCGGACAGGCCGTGGCGGCCCTGGACCCCGGGACGCCCGGGAGCGCCGCGTTCCTGAAGGAGGCGACGGTGCTGCTGCGCGGGGCCGGGTACACCGCCTTCAACGGCGAGCCGCCCAAGGACGCCTCGCACGCCGCCGTCGCCGCGCCGTACGCCCACGTCACCGCTCCCCTGCGCCGCCTGGTCGACCGGTACGGCACCGAGGTGTGCCTGTCGGTGGCCGCCGGGGTGCCGGTCCCCGAGCCGGTCCAGCAGGCCCTGTCCGAGCTGCCGGCCCTCATGGCGGGCAGCGGGCGCCGCGCGTCCGCCGCCGAGCGGGCCTGCGTGGACCTGGTGGAGGCGTTCGTGCTGCGCGACCGGGTCGGCCAGACCTTCGACGCGGTCGTGGTGGACGTCGAGGACGGCCGGCCGGGCGGCGTCGTCCAGGTCGCCGACCCGGCCGTCGTGGCCCGCTGCGACGGCGACGGCCTGCCCTTGGGCGAGAAGGTCCAGGTGCGCCTCACCCGCGCCGACCTGCTCACCCGCGAGGTCCGCTTCACCCTCGCCTGACCGGCGGGACCGTCGTCCCCTCGCTCCACCGGCGAGGTCCGCTCCACCGGCAAGGTGCGCTCCACCTCCGCCCGGCCGGCGAGCACCCCGGCCGCCGGGGACGGCCCGCGCCCCCGCCGACCGGGGAGCCGCCGTCAGGCTCGACCGGGGAGCGGCCGTCAGGCGACCGGGGAACGGCCCCCGGACGCTCGGGACGAGCCTCGGACGACCGGGGGAACGGGCCTCAGGCGACCGAGGAGTAGGCGACGACGCCGCGGCGCAGGGAGTCGATGGCCTTGCCGGCGTTGTGCCGCACCTTGCTGTTGTGCGGCGCCGCCTTGCCCACCTGGTCGAGCAGGTCGATGAGCTGCTTGGCCCAGCGGACGAAGTCGCCGGCCGCCAGGTCGCCGTCGGTGAGCACGGCGTCCAGGCTGTGCCCCTTCGCCCAGCGGAAGGCCGCCCAGGCGAACCCGAAGTCGGGCTCGCGGACGAACGACAACCCGTGGTCGCGCTCGATGTCCTCCAGCTCGGCGAAGATGCGCACCATGGCCGCCAGCGACTCCTTGACCCCGCCGGCCGGGATCTTGGGCTGGCGCGCGTCGTCGGCCTGGCGGGACTCGAACACCAGCGACGACACGCACGCGGCCAGCTCGGCCGGGTCCAGATCGTCCCAGATGCCGGCCCGCAGGCACTCGGAGGTGAGCAGGTCCAGCTCGGTGTACAGCTGGGCGAGCCTGCGGCCCTCGGGCGTGACGGCCTCGCCCTCCAGGTAGCCGAGCTGGTCGAGCACCCCGCACACGCGGTCGAAGGTGCGGGCGATCACGTGGGACCGGCTCTCGACGCGCCGGCGCAGGCCCTCGGTCTCGCGCAGCAGCTTGTGGTAGCGCTCGGCCCAGCGGGCGTGGTCCTCGCGCTGGTCGCAGCCGTGGCAGGGGTGGGCGCGCAGCCGGCGGCGCAGCTCGGCGATCTCCCACTCAGGAGTGCCGGGGGCCGAGCCCCGGCCGGCCATGGTGTCGGCGTCGTGGTCGCGGACCCGCACCGGACGGCCCAGGTCGCGGTCGCCGATCTTGGCGTGCAGGGTGGCCACCAGGTTCGCGCGGTCCTTGGGCGCCCGCGGGTTGAAGCCCTTGGGGATGCGCAGGTGCTCCACCGGCTCGACCGGCACCGGGAAGTCCGCGGCCGACAGCCGCTTGACCTGCTTGCCGATGGTCAGCACCAGCGGCGAGGGCCCCTCGGTGCGCATGGTCAGTCCCGGGTCCAGGATGACCGCCAGGCCCGCGCGCCTGCCGCCGGGGACGCGGATCACGTCGCCGGGCTTGAGCGCCTCCAGGGACCGCACGGCCTGCGCCCGCCGGGCCGTGCCGCGCTGGCGCGACAGGTCGGACTCGCGGTCCGACAGCTCCCTGCGCATGCGCGCGTACTCCTGGAAGTCGCCCAGGTGGCAGGTCATCGCCTCGGCGTAGCCCTCCAGCGCCTCCTCGGCGCGCCGCACCTGCTTGGCGATGCCGACGACCGCCCGGTCGGCCTGAAACTGGGCGAAGGAGGACTCCAGCAGGGTGCGGGCCCGCTCCCTGCCGACCTGGCCGACCAGGTTGACGGCCATGTTGTAGGAGGGGCGGAAGCTGGAGCGCAGCGGGTAGGTGCGGGTGCTGGCCAGGCCCGCCACCGCCACCGGGTCCATGCCGGGCTGCCAGGCGACCACGGCGTGGCCCTCGACGTCGATGCCGCGCCGGCCCGCCCGCCCGGTGAGCTGGGTGTACTCGCCGGGGGTGAGGTCGGCGTGGGTCTCGCCGTTCCACTTGTCGAGCTTTTCGATGACGACCGACCGCGCGGGCATGTTGATGCCGAGCGCGAGGGTCTCGGTGGCGAACACCGCCTTGACCAGGCCGCGGGTGAACAGCTCCTCGACGACCTCCTTGAAGGCGGGGAGCATGCCGGCGTGGTGGGCGGCCAGGCCGCGTTCGAGGCAGTCGCGCCACTCCAGGTACCCCAGCACCGACAGGTCCTCGTCGGGCAGGTGGGCGGTGCGCTCGTCGACGATCGTGCGGATCTCGTGGCGCTCGCTGTCGGTGGTGAGCCGGATGCCGGCGTGCAGGCACTGCAGGACGGCGGCGTCGCAGCCGGCCCGGGAGAAGATGAAGGTGATGGCGGGCAGCAGCCCCTCGGAGTCGAGCTTCTCGATGGCGTCGGAGCGGCTGACGGAGTTTGCCGAACGGCGCGGCCGGGAGTAGCCGCGGCGGCCGCGCGCCTGCGCCAGTCGCTGCTCGTCCCGCGAGATGCGCATCAGGCTCGGGTTGATGCGCGGCCGGTTGTCCTCGTCGACGAACAGGTCGTACAGCCGGTCGCCGACCAGCATGTGCTGCCACAGCGGCACGGGCCGGTGCTCGTCCACGATCACCGTGGTGTCGCCGCGGACCTCCCCCAGCCACTCGCCGAACTCCTCGGCGTTGCTCACCGTGGCCGACAGGGCCACCACGCGCACCGACTCGGGCAGGTGGATGATGACCTCCTCCCACACGGCGCCGCGGAAGCGGTCGGCGAGGTAGTGCACCTCGTCCATGACCACGTGGCTCAGCCCCGCGAGGGTCGAGGAGCCGGCGTAGAGCATGTTGCGCAGCACCTCGGTGGTCATCACGACGATCGGCGCGTCACCGTTGACGCTGTTGTCGCCGGTGAGCAGCCCGACCTTCTTGGCCCCGTAGCGGCGCGCCAGGTCGTTGAACTTCTGGTTGGACAGCGCCTTGATCGGCGTCGTGTAGAAACACTTGCTGCCCTGCTCCAGAGCGAGGTGCACCGCGAACTCGCCCACGACGGTCTTGCCCGAGCCCGTCGGGGCCGCCACGAGCACGCCGTCACCGGCTTCCAGGGCCCGGCACGCGTCGAGCTGGAACTCGTCCAGCTCGAAGTCGTACAGGCCTCGGAAGGAGGTGAGGGCGGGCCCGCCGGCGGCGTGCTTCTCACGGAATGCGGCATAGCGTTCCGCAGGCGTCGTCATGCACTTCAGCCTACCGATAACCGCTTTCCGGTCCCGTCCACGATCCCGCCCGAGGTACCACGGTCGATCGTCCTGCCGCCTCCAAGGACGGTCGCCGTGAGATCAGCCATGCGCGTACGGGCTGGACAGCGCCCGCTTGCGCCACGGACTCACCCACAGGCCGTGTTCAGCCGCACTCGGGCAGATGCCAGATCTTCAGCAGGGCCTTCGGCACCTTGAACGGGCAGCCGCCCGAGTCGCCGCGGTAGGACCAGGCGCCGTGGCCGCGCTTGCGCCAGACGTGCGGCCCGTCCTGGTAGCTGATCGGGTCGCCCTTGACGCCGATGGACCCGACCGCCCAGTACACGTCCTTCCCGGCGGTGGCACCCTTGATCTTGCCGTAGTAGACCCTCTTCGGCCCGTCCACCTTCGTACGGACGGCACGCGGATGGTTCGCCTTGTAGTACTGCTTCCAGTACGCGTCGGCGAGCTGATGCCGGATCCTCTCGGTGATCTTGAGGTTGACGGCCTTTCCCGCGGCCTGTGACGCCGAGGACGACGGCGCGGCGCCCGCCGTCGCCGGGAACAACACGGTGACGGTGACCGCCGTCGCCGCGGCGACCGACACTTTGCCTGCCCACTTGATCATGCGTGTCCACTCCCTGGTGGCGAAGAACGGCCCGGGGCGATGACATGGAGAGCCCCCGGGTGGATGGCGCAGGTGAGGGGCAGGGCCGCGACGCGCTCGCCGTCGGCGTAGGCGACGACGTCGGGAGCCTCGATCGTGACCGTGCGGGCCCGGCGCAGGGTGATGGCCGGGTGGCCGAGGTGGGTGCCCCGGTAGACGCGGGGGAAGGCGCGCAGGAAGGCGCCGGTGGGCAGCGGGCCGACGATCAGCACGTCCAGCAGCCCGTCGTCCGGCTCGGCGCCCGGGCACACGCGCATCCCGGCGCCGTAGGAATGGGTGTTGCCGACGGCGACCATCATGGCCTCCTGCTCGAACGGCTCGCCGCCGTCGACGGTGAGCCGGAACGGGATGGGAGCGAAGGACCGCAGCTCCTGGAGGGTGGCCAGCAGGTACTTCGCCATGCCCGCGGGGCGGGTCATCCCGTTGGCCCGCTCGTTGACCTTGGAGTCGAAACCGCAGGCCACCACGCCGGCGAACCACTCCTCGCCGATGGTGCCCGCGTCCACCGTCCGCACCGCGCCCCCGGCGACGATGGCCGCGGCGGCCAGCGGGTCCTTGCGGGGGATCCCGAAGGCGCCGGCGAGGTCGTTGCCGGTGCCGGCCGGGATGATGCCGAGGGGGACGTCGGTGCCGGCGACGGCCTGGACGGCCAGGTGGACCAGACCGTCCCCGCCGAACGCGACCAGCGCCTCCGGCCCCTCGGCGACGGCCGTGCAGGCGCGTTCCAGGGCGTCCTGGGCGGAGGTGCCCACGATCACCGAGACCGGCCGCCCGCCCTCCTTCAACCGCCGCACCACCGGGTCGAGCAGGCGCAGGGAACGGCCGCCGCGCGCCGCCGGATTCACGAGAACGACCAGCTCACCAGCCACACTCGGAACCTATAGGTATAGATCTCGTCAAGCTAGGGTGAAGCGCGGGGAAAGTCCGCGTACCCGCCGCACGGTCCCCGCGCGAGGAACGTCCGGCCGGTCATTCCTCGTCGAGGGCCTCCAGCCGGGCGGTGAGGTCGCTCGCGAAGCGGTCGAGAAGGCGGCCGAAGGCCTGGCGGTCCTGCGCGGACCACTCTGCGAGGGCGTCTCCGAACCACCCGAGGACGGTCTGCAGGTAGCGGCCGACGACGGCGGCCCCCTCGGGGGTCTGCTCGACCAGCCGGGCTCGCTGGTCGAGCGGATCCGGGACCCGGCGGGTCAGGCCGCGCCGCTCCAACTCGTGCAGTTGCCGGGTGACGTGCGGTCCTACGACCTGCATGCGCGTGGCGATCTCGCCGACGCGCAGCGGCCGGGCGGCCATCTGCAGCGTGACCAGGACCGACATCGCGGGCCGGTCCAGGGCGATACCGGCTCCCTCCATGGCGCGTTCGAAGAGCCGGCCGCGGTTCAGCACGTTGCCCAGCTGGATCAGGCGGGGCAGCACCGAGAGCAGGTCGAGGTCACCATCGTTCTCCCCTGCGGTCGACGACCGTGTGTCAGTCATCACACTCCATTAGATACCTAACTTAGGTATATAGTTGCCTCAGTGGTCGGGAACGGGCACTCACCCGTTCCCGAGAAAAGGCTACCTAAGGTAGCTATCCATTATGGAGGAGGAGCGAATGAGCACGACGACGAAGGGCCGGGTGCTGGTCTCCGGCGCGAGCATCGCCGGTCCCGCGCTGGCCTACTGGCTGAACCGGTACGGTTTCGAGGTCACGGTCGTGGAGAAGGCGAGCGCGGTGCGCGGCGGCGGATATCCCATCGACATCCGCGGCACCGCGCTCGAGGTCGTCCGGCGGATGGGCGTGCTTCCCGCCCTCCAGGCGGCTCACGTCGATACCCGCCGGATCACCTTCCTCGCCCCGGACGGCAGCGTGATCGCCGCTGTCGACGCCCAACCCGTGGCGGGCGGAGCCGCGGTCCGGGACCTGGAGGTACGCCGCGGCGACCTCACCGAGATCCTCTACGGCGCCATCCGCGACGAGGTCGAGTTCCTGTTCGACGACACCATCGCCGCCCTCGACGACCGCGCGGACGGCGTCGACGTCACCTTCCGCAGCGGGGAGCAGCGCGTGTTCGACGTGGTCGTCGGCGCCGACGGTCTGCACTCGCACACCAGGGGCCTCGTCTTCGGCCCCGAGGCGCGGTTCCACCGGTATCTCGGTTACTGCTTCGCCGGCTTCACCATGAGCAACGACCTGGGGCTCTCACGCGAGGGCGTCGTGTGGAACACCCCCGGCCGGGGAGCGGCCCTCTATGCCGTCGGCGACGGCGACACGGTGCACGGGTTCCTGAGCTTCAGCCGGCCGGAACCGCCGTTCGAGGCCTTCCGGGACCCCGCCGCGCAACGCGACCTCGTCGCGTCGATCTTCGCCGGCGACCAGTGGGAGGTGCCGCGGCTGGTCACGGCCATGCACGCGGCCGACGATCTCTTCTTCGACGTCGTCAGCCAGATCCGGATGCCCCGGTGGTCCGCCGGCCGGGTCGCCCTCGCCGGCGACGCCGCCCACGCCCCCTCGTTCCTCACCGGACAGGGGTCGAGCCTCGCCCTCGTCGGCGCCTACCTGCTCGCCGGGGAACTGGCCACCGACCGTGACCACACGGCCGCGTTGATCGCCTACGAACAGCGCGCCCGGGCATTCGTCGAGATGAACCAGGCGCTCGTCACCGAAGGCGACGCCACTCTCATCCCCGGTACCGAAGAGGCCTTGGCGCGACGCAACCGGATGCTGCGCGGCCTGACCGTCATGCCCGCCGCGGAGGGACGACCCGCCTACTCGGCGCTCACCCTGCCGGACTTCGTCGACGCCTAGAAGCTCGCTGAGCAGGTGGCCTCAGTCGAGCGGGGTGGAAGCGGTGCCGTCGAGTTCCTCTTCGATCTGCCGCTGGCGTTCGGCCTCGAGCTGGTCCTTCTTGCGGTCGTGGAAGTACATGAACACCTCGGCGATCATGAACATGCCGACCATGGGGACCGCCAGCGCGAGCATGGTGATCGGGTCCTGGCTCGGCGTCGCGACGGCCGCGAAGACGAACATCAGGAACACGACCATGCGCTGGTGCTTGCTCACCAGCTTGAACGGCAGCACGCCGATCATGTTGAGGAACACCATGAGCAGCGGCAGCTCGAACGACAGACCGAAGATCACCAGCATGGCCATCATGAACCCGACGTACTGGTCCATGCTGATGAGCGGGATCACGTTGCCGGGCGCGAAGCCGAGCAGCAGCGCCAGCCCCTTGTCCATCGTGTAGTACGCCAGTGCGGCGCCCGCGGCGAACAGCGGGACGGCCAGGGCCACGAACGCCAGGGAGTAGCGCCGCTCGTTGCGGTACAGGCCCGGCGTCACGAACGCCCAGAGCTGATAGAGCCAGATCGGCGCGCTGACCACCGCGCCGAACATGAGCGCCACCTGCAGGTTGACCATGAAGCCCTCGAACACGCCCTGCACGACCAGGGAGCACTCGCCGTCCTTGAGCTTGTGGGCGGCGGGCAGGCGGCAGTAGGGCCCCGTCATGAAGACCCAGAGACGGTCGAAGAAGACGAAGCCGACCACGGTGCCCAGGGTGAGGCCCAGGATGGCCTTCACCAGGCGGTTGCGAAGCTCACGGAGATGATCCATGAGCGACATGCGGCCCTCGAGATCGGGGACCTGCGGGCCGTCATCGGCCGGGCTTGACCGTTTCAGCAATGCCATCGGGCGTCCTGGTCTCTGCGGTCGGTCAGGGCAAGGGGGCGTGTCAGGCGGAGCCCTGGTCCTTCTGCGCCTGCGAGAGCGGAGCCCCGTTCACCGCGTCGGCCGGACGAGCATCGGCCGGACGTGCGTCGGCCGGGCGGGCCTGGGAGGTGCGCAGGCGGGAGTTCTCCTCTTCCAGCAGGCGCAGGCGGTCCTCGACCGAGGGGGTCGCGGGCGGCAGCGGCTGCGGAGTGGCGACGACCGGCTGGGCGGTGGCCTGCGCGGCGGCCCTGGCGTCGTCCTCCTCGTGCAGCTTGGTGGTCTCCTTCTTGAACAGCCGAAGCGACTGGCCCAGCGCCTTGGCCGTGTCGGGGAGCTTCTTGGCGCCGAAGAGCAGCACCAGGACCAGCCCGATGATGAGCAGTTCGGGTACACCGAAGTTGGACATGTCACACCCTTACGCCGAGCGACGTGCGTTCTCAGCCTCGATCGTACGCTGCCACCACTACTTGATTCACCCCTCAGTGCGCACGGATGCGCCGATGGCGGCCTTGAGCCGTCCTTGGACGGGAGCCAGACGGCCGTTGGCCCGCTCGATTTCACGCGACAGCCCCCGGGCGGCCACCACCACGCGCGCCGAGAGCACGGCCAGCGGGACCAGGCCGGCGACGGCGAGGCCCACCGCGACGAAGATCCAGGTCATGACCGGGCACTCTACCCAAGCCCGCGCGGACGCGCGCGGCGTCCCCGCGAACCGGACGGAGGACGGGGACGGCGGCGTCGTCCCCGCGCAACGGCGGCGCGGGTATCAGGCGGAGGACTACGAGGGCAGGATGCGGGACTCAGGCGACCCCCGGTGTGAACACCAGAGCACTAGCCCGCATTGAAGTAGCGGGCCAGCGCGGCCGAGGCCGCCTCGCGCACCCGGTCGGCCAGCGACACCGGGGAGACGACCCGCCCGCTGTCGCCCAGCCGCAGCGCCAGCCGTACCAGCCAGCCCTGGTCGCGGGCGCGCAGGGTGACCCGCAGGCGGCCCTCCCCCAGCTCGGTGACCTCCTCGCACGGGTAGTACTCGGCGACCCAGCGGCCCACGGGGGTCAGCTCCAGCTCCACCAGCTCGTCGGAGGGCGAGGGCCGGAACACCCCGTCGGTGACGTCGATCGGCTCGGCCTCGGCGGGCGGGGAGGCGGTGACCTCCAGCATCTCGACCCCGATGATGCGGTCGAGCCGGAACAGCCGCATGCCGTCCGCGCGGTAGCACCAGCCCTCCAGATAGGAGCGGCCGTCCACCACGACCAGGCGCGTGGGGTCGACCTCGCGCGGGGTGATCTCGTCACGGCCGGGCACGTAGTAGCGCAGGGACAGGCGCCGGCCCTCCCGCAGGGCCTGCCGGACCGTCGTCGTGGCGTCGGGGGCGGCGTCCAGCTCGAAGGCCACCTGGGTGCTGACCGCGGCGGCGCCCTCGCCGGCCGCCCGCTCGAGCTTGGCGATCACCCGGGCCAGGGCGTCGCCCTCGGCGAACTCGGGCAGCTCGGCCAGCATGCGCAGCGCGACGAGCAGCGCGCTGGCCTCGTCGATGCCGAGCCGCAGGGGCCGTGCGATGGTGTCGGCGTTGTCGATGAGGATCTCGCCGCCGTCCCAGGAGACGTCGATGAGGTCGCCGGGGGTGTGCCCGGGCAGGCCGCACATCCACACGAGTTGCAGGTCGTCGACGAGCTGCTTCTCGGTCAGCCCGAACAGCCGGGCGACCTCGGGCACCTGGGCGCCGGGGTGGGACATGAGGTAGGGCACCAGGGCGAGCAGCCTGGGCAGCCGGTCGGCCGTGCTCACGCGAGCGTTCCCTTCAGGCGGGGCGCGACGGCCGCGCGGGCGTCCTCGGCACCGGGGTGGACCGTTCGTCCGGCCGCGTTCACGCGATGGCTCCCTTCAGGCGGCGGATCACCGCGTCGCGGACGTCCGGCGGGTCGATCACCTCGGCGTCGGCCCCGAACGCCACGACCGAGCCGGCCACCCACTCCGGATCGGCGAACTCCACGGTGACCTCGTCCCAGCCGTCCTCGCCGGGCCGCACGGCGCCGACCTGCCGCAGCCACTGGCAGGTGTCGCGGCGGACGCGGACGGTGGCGGTGCGCTCGGGCAGCAGGCTGTCGCGGTGGCCGACCATCGAGCGGATGTCGACCCCCTCGGGCACGACCACCGCGCCGGAGCGGCCGACCGGCGCGACCGGGCCGCTGATGCGGCTGAGACGGAACACGCGGGGGGCGCCGCGCTCGCGGTCGTGGCCGACGACGTACCAGCGGCCGCGCCGGCTCACCACGCCCCACGGCTCCACCGTGCGGGTGAGCATGACCTCGCTGCCGGCGGCGCGGTAGTCGAAGCGGACGACCCTGCGGTCGCGCACGGCCTCCCACAGGGCGGGGAAGGCGGGGTCGCGGGTGTCGACCCGCAGCTCCAGCGGCCCGGCGGCGGACTCGTCGGTCTGGACGCCGGCGGCGCGCAGCTTGAGCAGGGCGCCGCCGGCCGCCTCGGCCAGGTTGGCCCGCTGCCACACCTGGGCGGCCAGGCCGAGCACGGCGGCCTCGTCGGCCTCCAGCGTGATCTCGGGCAGCTCGTAGGCCTGGCGCATGATGCGGTAGCCGGGCTCGTCCTCCCAGGGGTCGCGGTGGACCTCCACCGGGATGCCGATCTCGCGCAGCTCGTTCTTGTCGCGCTCGAACATGCGCTGGAAGGCCTCGTCGTTGCCGGCGTCGTAGCCGGGCACGGCGTGACGGATCTGCTCCGCACTGAGCGGGCGGCGCGTGGCCAGCAGGCAGATGACCAGGTTCAGCAGCCGCTCGGTCTTCCGCCGAGACATCGGGCCTCCCTTCTCAGGTGACGCTACCCTTGCCCCGTGATCAGATGGCGCAAGGGCGAGGTGGTCGCGGTCCGGCGCGAGTGGCCGGGCGCGATGGAGCTGGACGTGACCCTCCCCGAGGGGAGCTGCCGGGCCCTGGCCTACCCCCCGCTGGTGGGCCGCCCCGAACCGGGTGACACGGTGCTGCTGAACACCACAGCGCTCGCCATGGGCCTCGGTACGGGAGGTTACGCCATGGTAGTGGCCGTGCCGGACCGATTGCCGGAAGATCCGCAAGGTCCCGGCCACCTGGTCAAGGCACGATACACGCCCCTGCAGGCCACGGTGCTCGGCGCCGACGAGCAGGACTCCCCCCACCACGAGACGCTGCGCGAGGCCGACTCCGTGGACGGCATGCCCGTGGTGGTCGCCGACCTGCACTCCGCCCTCCCCGCCATCCTGTGCGGCCTGTACGGCTCCCACCCTGAGCGGGCCCCGGAGACGCGGGCCCCGGCCGCGCGGACGGACGGCCCACGCCCGCGGACGGCCCCGGAGGCGGACGGCCCGCGCCCTGAGGTGGCCCGGGAGGTGGACGGCCCACGCCAGGAGGTCTCCCGGGAGGTGGATGGTTCACGTCAGGAGGTGGCGGACCCGCGTCCAGAGGGGGGCGCCCAAGGAACGGACGGCTCGCGCGAAGACCCCGCGAGTGCCAGGCGCCCGCTCCGGGTCGCCTACGTGATGCTGGACGGCGGCGCGCTGCCGGCGTGGTTCTCCATGTCGGCCGCGCGGCTGCGCGAGCTCGGCTGGCTGTGCGGGGTGGTCACCACCGGCCAGGCCTTCGGCGGCGACGTGGAGGCGGTCACCGTCCACACCGGGCTGCTCGCCGCCAGGCACGTGCTGTCGGCCGACGTCGCGATCGTGACCCAGGGCCCCGGCAACCTGGGCACCGGCACCCGCTGGGGGTTCTCCGGAGTGTCGGCGGGCGAGGCGGTCAACGCGACGGCCGTGCTGGGCGGGCGTCCCGTGGGGGCGCTGCGCGTGAGCGAAGGCGACCTGCGCGCGCGCCACATCGGGGTCTCACACCACTCGCTCACCGCCTACGGCCGGGTGGCGCTGGCCCCCGCCCAGGTCGTGGTGCCCGACCTTCCCGGCGCGTTCGGCGAGCGGGTGCGTCAGCAGGCCGCCGCGCTGGGCGACCGGCACGAGCTGGTGAACGTGCCGGTGGACGGCCTGGCGAAGCTGCTCGAGGACAGCCCGGTCAAGCTGTCCACCATGGGCCGCGGCCTGGACCGCGACCTGGCCGGCTTCCTCGCCTCCGCCGCCGCCGGCCGCCACGCCGCCTCACTGCTCGGCTGATGGGAACTGCCGGGTCGCCTGGTCGGGCGCGCACTCGGCACCCGACACCATCCTGTCCGCCCCGGCGCCCGGGTGATCGCCATCCGGCCCGGCGGCAGGTCACCCTTTCCATGGCGCCCACCTCTGCGGCATGGGCGAGAGACTCAGTCCGCGAAGAAGTCGAACTCGCCGGCTTTGACCCCGGCGAGGAAGGCTTCCCACTCGCCGCGGGTGTAGACGATCACCTCACGGTCCGGACGACGGCTGTGCCGCACCGCGACCCGCCCGCTCCCATCCCCTAACGGCCCCGCCTCGACGCACTGGGCGTCCCCATTGGGACTGTAAGTGCTGATGTGCCAGGCGACACTGGCCAGTTCCTCAGGTGTGGCCATGGAGGGCGTCTCCGTTCATTCAAGCCATGCGGTCCGCCGCAGCGGCGATGAGTTCCGCCGACTCTTCTCGAGTTAGTGCGGCTTTATCCAGATAATCGTATGTCGTAGTGAAATTTCCTACTCCATCCGATTCGACGTACATGCATCCCGCCCCAGTCTCAGTGAAGGCTATGTCCGGATATGGAGCTGGCATGTTGAAGATCATGAAGGGCCCGCGCGGGCTGGCATGAGCGCCAGCACTGAAGGGCAAGACCCGAATCGAGATATGCGGGCGCGTCCCAAGCTTCGTGATGTGCTCAAATTGAGCACGCATCACCGGCGCGCCACCGACGACACGACACAGCAGTGCCTCGTCCAGAATCGCCGCCAGTTGGATGGGCCTCTCTCCAGCGAGCACCCGCTGACGGATCATGCGAAACTGCACCCAACGAGAGATGTAGGCGTTGCCGGCCTCTGGATCGGCCGCCCTGATCACCGCTTCAGCGTACTCAGGCGTCTGAAGGAGGCCCGGGATCACCAACATGTCGAACGAGCGGAGGACCTCAGCCCGGGACTCCAGCCACGCATGGTCGATCACTCTTCCAGAGGCCTCGCCCGCATAGTCGTCCCACCACCCCTTCTGCCAGATGTCACGGCTGAGCCGTTCAAGACCGTCACGGACATCTGGGTCATCGACCCCATAGAGGTTGAGCAACGCGAGCACATCCGGCGCCCGGGCAGGAGTGAGGCCCTGTTCCCACCTGCTGATGGCGGCCTGGTCGCGTTGGACGTAGTCCCCGGCCTCCCGGAGAGTCAACTTGGCCGCTTCACGTAGCTCGCGGAGTTGCTTACCGAGCCACTGAGCACGAAGTGTCGGGCCTTTCCGCGGTGCCACATCGCCTCCTTAGCTGTCCGAATGGGACAACCTAGCTCATTAGCCTATTTCTCAATTTTATTTTCGCTCAATATTGCGCTGAACTCACTCAGCTGTCACTCTACTGCGGAGAGTTCAACTACGCACTGCGATAGCACGAACTCATACAGATACATGGAAGCCGGGACGGGCATGCATGCGATGGCTGTGCCCGTCCCGGCCGGGGTGGAGAAAGGGGTGGTCCGATGGATCAGCGGCCCGATTCCAGCGTGCGCACTGTCTGTCACGACAGGAGTGCAGAACGGGCAGCCGTACCTCGGTTGAGGAGAGAGGAGCGAGCGCGGCTGTTCGCGCTGCTGCGTGACGCGGACGAGGAGTGCGGGGACCACGGCGGGGTGGAGCTGTACGGGGTGGAGTTGCCCGGCGGTTCCGCGGCGACGATCACCGTGAACGGGCGGCCTCACGGAAGCTGGACGAGCTGCGAGCGGGTGGCCGACCGGCTCGGCCTGCACCTGGTCTGGCTCGACCCAGAGCCCGGTCTCTGAGACGGGCGGCCGGGCCCGCGCCCCGGCTGTCGTCGCCACCGCTGCCGCCGTGATCCTCGTGCCCCGGACCCTCGCCCGCCTGTCCAGGACGATCTCTGTCGTGCGATCGGGCACTCCGCCGCGGGAGGCCGGCCTGTTGCGATGGGCCAGGCCGCCTGTCGCAGAGGTTGAGAGACTCATCAGCATCTCTCAGTCTGATCACAGGCGGCGCCGTGGATCCTACGGCCATGACGCAAACAGCGGTTCCTCCACCACCCCGCTGGGCGCGTGTCGCCGGGACGGTGGGCTGGGCGGCTCCCATCTTCGGATTCGTGCCATTGCACATCCCTTGGATGCTCGGCATCCCGTTCCTGGCCCACGAAGCAAGCTTCGACGCCTGGTATCACGGCCGCGGTAACGGCACGGAAAGCTACCCAGAGGACGGAATCCTGGGTATCCCCGCGGGTGCCATGTACCTCGGGGTGCTTACGCTTCTCGCCGTCCTCGGCGGAATCCTGTCACTCGGTCTGATCAGCGGCTGGGGACTGGTCTATCCCCGGTGGATCCCCGTGCTGGGCGGACGCCGGGTGCCCCCATGGTTTCCGCTCACCCCGACCATTCTGGGCTCCGTCCTGCTGGTGGGCTACTCGCTCACCCTGCCCGTGCGAATATCCCTCGTGCCATCGCCGAGGCGAGTACGGACGATCCGTTCACCCTGACCGGCGCCTTCATCGGCCTGCCCCTCTTCCTCGCATGGATGATCGCGTTACCGGTGGCCGGTTGGTCCTACTACCGGCGCATCCGGCGAGTCACTCCGGCCGCCGCCGGCTGACCAGGGTCTGGCCGCGGTTCACTCCACTTCCATCTGCTCGTAGGTGACGACGAGCTTCTCGGTGAGCACGCTCGTGTCACCGGACCTCAAGGAGGTGATCTCCAGGCTCTTCGGCCAGACACCGGCCAGGTTGTACCGCTTGATCGGCGCGCCCTCGACGTCGAAGACGATGATCGCCCCGTTCTTCCGGGCGTCGCCGGCCCGGACGGAGCGGGCCTCCTTCATCCAGGTGTCGAAGCCGTCGTCCGAGGTGAGGGCTCGGGTGAGCGTCATCTCGCCGGGCTTCGGGCGTCCGGGGAGCTTCCTGACGACCACCTTGCCGTCGGGGGTGTTCTCCTTCACCTCGATGACGTCCTGCTCCATCTTGAGCCCGGAGATCTCGTCGATGCGCTTGACGACGATGCCGTCCACCTCCAGGCCGAAGGAGTGACCGGTCGAGCCGTCTGAATCCGGCAATGCCATGCTCGGTCTCCTTTGTCATTGGGATCCCGATCGAGCCTAATATCGCGCTGCTCCTTCTTCCCGGTCTTCGGACATCCGATTAAGTTGCCGTGCGAACGCCGCGGCCATCATCGTCCGCGGCCGGTGGTGCCCTGGGGGGTGCGGCGGAGAGCCCTGCCGGGGAGGGCGCCGGTGGGGTGGCCGTGCTCGATGACGGGGGTGCCGGAGACCAGCACGTGGGAGATGCCCTCCGCCGGGCGGCGGGGGTCGTCGAAGGTCGCGGTGTCGCGGACGGCCTCGGGGTCGAACAGCACCAGGTCGGCGTGGTAGCCGGGGCGGACCAGTCCGCGGCGGTCCAGCTTGAGCCGCCGGGCCGGGCGGCCGGTGAGGTGGGCGACGCACTCCTGCAGCGACAGCACGCCCAGTTCGCGGACGTAGCGGGCGAGGTAGCGGGGGAAGGTGCCCCACGCGCGGGGGTGCGGGCGGGCGCCGGCGAGCAGGCCGTCGCTGCCCCCGGTGTGCGCCGGGTGCCGCATGATCGCCTGGACGTTGGCCTCGTCGCCCGCGTGGAACAGGATCGTGGTGGCGAGGTCGTCGTCGATGAGCAGCCGGCGGAAGTCCTCGAAGTCGCGCACCCGGGTGCCGGCCCGGCCGGCGAGCGCGGCCGTCCCGGTGCCGGAGATCTGGATGACGTCCCAGTCGATCGGCACCCCGTGGCAGCCGTCGCAGCCCTCGACCTCCATGGCGTGCCTGATCCGCGCGGCGGTCGCGGGGTCGCGCAGGCGGGCGAGCGCCCGGACCGGCCCGCCCTCGGAGGCCCAGCCCGGCAGCAGGGAGACCAGCGTGGTGGAGCCCGGCAGGTAAGGATAGGTGTCCAAGGTGAGGTCGCAGCCGCCGGCGATCGCCTCGTCCAGCAGGGCGAGCAGCTCCCCTGCCCGGCCCTTGTTGACCGCGAAGTTCATGGTCGCGTGCGCCAGGTGCAGCGGGCAGCCCGAACGGCGGGAGACCTCGACCATCTCGGCGTAGGCGGCCAGGGCGCCCGCGCCGTAGGAGCGGTGGTGCGGGGCGTAGAACCCGCCGAGCGCGGCGACGACCTCGCACAGCGCGACCAGTTCGCCGGTGCCCGCGTACATGCCGGGGGCGTAGGTGAGTCCGGAGGACATGCCGACCGCGCCCTGCTCCATGGCCTCGGCGACCAGGCGCCGCTGCTCGGCGGTCTCGGCCTCGGTGGCGGGGCGGTCCTCCCAGCCGGTGACGAGCATCCGCACCGACCCCTGCGGGACCAGGTAGCAGGCGTTGACCGCGATGCCCTGGTCGAGGCGGTCGAGGTACTCCCCCACCGTCCGCCAGTTCCAGTCGAAGCCCTCGGGGTCGCCGTTCCATCCGGCGATCTGCCGCCGCACCTGCTCCAGCGTGGTGTCGTCGACCGGGGCGTAGGACAGGCCGTCCTGGCCGAGCACCTCGCAGGTCACACCTTGGCTCACCTTGGCCAGGTGGCCGGGCTCGGCCAGCAGCCGCAGGTCGGAGTGGGCGTGCATGTCGATGAAGCCGGGGGCGAGCACCAGCCCGGCGCCGTCGATCGCCGGCCCGCCGGAGGCGTCGGGGCCGATGGCGGCGATCATGCCGTCGCGGACGGCCACGTGGGCGACGTAGGGGTCGGCGCCGGTGCCGTCGACGACGGTGACGTTCTTGAAGATCATCAGAAGAAGGTCCTCAGCAGGCCGACGACGGCCTCGCCGTCGACGACGGGGATGAGCGTCCACTTGTCCATCGCCGTGCAGGGATGGGACAGGCCGAACCGGACGACGTCGCCGCAGGCCAGGTCGCAGGCGGGGTCGACGGCGAGATGGGTGTGCTGGTCGTTGAGCGCGGTGACACGGGCCCCGTGGAGCGGGCCCTTGCCGCGCACGTGCTGCGGCTCGGGCAGTCCTTCGTCGAAGGGCAGGTCGCGCTTGCCGGCGTCGAGCAGGGCCAGGCCGGGCTCGGGCCGGGAGATGACCCGCGCCCACCCGTGCATGGCGGGGCGGAACGGCTCGCCGGCCGGGGCCCGCTCCCCCCTTCCGGGAGGATCCGCTCCACAGGCACGTCCCGGCCCTGCTTCGGAAGGTTCTGCCGCGCAGGCACGTCCCGGCCCTGATCCGGGGGGTTCCGCCGCGCAGGTACGTCCCGGCCCCGCGCCGGGATGATCGTCGTTCCCGGCGGGACCACTCGTCGTGGAGGCGTCACGGGGCCGGAAGGGGGAGATCGCCCGGTAGAAGCCGTCGTCGTGGATCACGTAGGCGCCCGAGCGCAGCACCAGGCGCGCCTCCAGCCCGCCGAGCACGTCGGCCACCTGGTCGAAGTACGCGCTGCCGCCCGCGGTGACGATGGGCTCGCCGGTCTCGAAGGCCAGGCCGCCGAACAGCTCGGCCAGGCCCCGCAGGTAGCCCCGCACGGCCGCGAGGCCCTCGGGGGAGGCGTCGTGGGCGAAGGAGCCCTCGTAGCCGGCGACGCCGGCCAGGCGCAGCGCCGGGGCGGCGCGCACGGCCTCGGCGACCCGCCGGGCGGCGCTGAGGCCGCGGGCGCCGGTGCGCCCGCCCGGGCCGCCCAGCTCCACGCACACCTCCACCGGCCGCCTCGTCCCGCGCAGGGCGATGTCCATGATCCGGACCGCCTCGACGGAGTCGGCCCAGCAGATGAAGCGGAAGGCCGGGTCGCGGTCGAGCTCGCGCCCGATCCAGGCGAGCCCGGCCGGGTCCACCGGGGCGGCGGCGAGCATGAGCCGTGCCACCCCGAAGGCGCGGGCGACGCGCAGTTGCGGGAAGTTGGCCAGGGTGAGGCCCCAGGCGCCCGCCGCGAGCTGCCGCCGCCACAGCTCGGGGGCCATCGTGCTCTTGCCGTGCGGCATCAGGGTGACCCCCGCCCCGGCCGCCCAGCGGGCCATGACGGCGATGTTGTGCTCCAGGGCGGCGGCGTCGAGCGTCAGCAGCGGCGTGCCGAAGTCCTGGAGGGACGGCCCACCGGCCAGGAACTGCGCCACCGTGCCGCCGGCGCCGGCGGGCAGCGCCTTGTACCGCCAGTCGAGGGGCTCGTCGCGCAGCGCGCGGACCTTCTCCTCGTCGATGCCCATCGCACCCCCCGCGCATTGCGCAGCCGAACCCGTCGTTGGGGCTATGAGACAGCGCGTTCCAGCATCGACGCAACGTGCCGGCCAACGCCACGGACTACCGGGCGGCGAAGACGGACGGGGAAGACCGCCGGGGAAGATCCATGGCCCCAGGTCAGGACGGCTGGCTCCAGCCGAGACCGCTGGTGATCTTGAGCCCGAGCTTCTGCGAGCCCTCTTGCCGGCCGGCGGGAAGGATCTCCAGTTCGCCGATGCCGTAGACACCGGGCAAGCCCACGATGATGTCGGCGCGGGAGTCGCCGCGGACGTTCGCCAGCCGTAAGGTCGTGCCATATCTGGTCTCGTAGGTGTTGTGCCCGTACGTCCGGATCGGCTGTGCGGTCGCGCCGGTGGCGGTTCCGCCGTAGAGCACGGCCCAGTCGTGGTCGCCTTCGGCGGCGATGTGGACGGCCACCTCGGCGCGGCCATCCCCGGTGACATCGCCGAGGCCGACGTTGGCGGGGTAGCCGTCCGCTTGCCGCAATGCCTGTGCCGGGCCGAAGCCGTTGCCCTGGCTGAGCTGGACGAGTACCTGGAACGTCGGGTTCTCACCGTCGGTCGACGTGATACGCACAAGGTCGGCCTTGCCGTCGCCATTGACGTCGCCGACCGCGAGGTCGCGGGCGGCCCGCTCGGTCGGAGTGATCGACCAGGCACGCTCCAGTGAGAGCCCCGAACGGGAGCCGGGCACGACGGTGATCCGCTGCGGCCCGGCGGCGTCGGGCGCGACCGCGCGGTGCTCGGTGGCCACGAGGTCGGCGAGCCGATCGCCGTTCACGTCTCCGACGGCGAGTTCCGCGCCGAACTGCGGGGCGCCGTGGGTGAGGCGTCCGGCCACCCGCAGGCCGTACTTGCCTCCGCGCAGCACGACGATCTGCTTGCTCCCGGTGACGGCCACGTCCCCGTAGCCGTCACCGTCGAAGTCCGCGGCCGCCATGGCGGGTGCGGTGACGGGCCAGGGGATCACCCTGGCCCCCTGGCCACGCAGCCCGGACCGTGAGCCGAAGAAGACCACGAGCTTCTTGCGAGCCGACGTCAGGACGTCGGCGTAGCCGTCCTTGTCGAAGTCACCCGAGGCGAGCACCTGCCCGAGGTTCTCCCTCGCGACGGGACCGGCGAGGGAGACGATGCGCGCCCGGCCGGAGACCTCGGCCGAGCCGCCGGAGTAGACGACCACCCCTCCGGCACCGCTCTTCCCCTTCACTTTCATGAGGGGGAGCCCGGCGATGACGTCGACGCGCCCGTCCCCGTTGACGTCGCCGGCCACAGCCGGTCTGGCAGCCGTGGCCTCGGCGGGGGCGGCCATCCCCGCCACGCCGGCCAGCCCGACCGCGACGGCCGCAACGAGGCCGTTCTTCGCTGCGCCCTTGGCAGTCGCGCTCATGACCATCCCCCTGGACGTCGCTCATGATTCAGACGCTCATCCCGGTCGGGATGTTCACGACATCCGGCAGGATTCATCTCGCGACACATCGTCAGGCGGGTCAGGGGTGATCTGGCGGCGCTCGTTCCACCCGGCATCCTCAGAACATGTCACGGTCATCCTGTCGGCGGGCGGGGCCGGGGTGGGCTACCGAACGAGACCATGCTCGTCGAGATCGACGCTCTCACCGCCGCCGGGCGGCGTCGCGGGCGCTTCGTGGAAGTCGGTGAAGGTGAACGCCTCGGGGCCGGGGCCTTGCGCGCGCAGCAGGTGCAGCTTCGTCATGCCCTCCTCCAAGGTCGGGGTGTACCCCTCGGGGATCCACCACATCACGCTGTACGGCTCGGCCAGACGGGCGAACCATTCGCGGCGGCGGCGCAGGTACTCAAGGTGGGCGGTGCGGTAGACGAAGTTCCACAGCGTCTCGCGCGACTCCCAGACCGAGAAGTTCACCAGCAGCATGTCACCGAAGTCGTGCTGCACGGTGTCGGTGGGGTCCTCGCCGCCCTTGAGCCGCCAGACGAAGCCGGGCGCGGTGTCGGAGATGGCGTTGATGGGTTCCAGGGCGGCGATGAAGTCGGCGAGTTCGGGGGAGTCCTTGGGAGCGAGCATGTGGGCGACGTTGAGCTGGGCCAGATGCATGCGCCTAGGACACCACGCCGGACCCTTCTAAGTCAATCTCCATTGTTTTTAGAGAACGTGACGCAGCACTCCCCCTCCCGGGGGTCCAGCCGCGCTGTCACATGGTCGTCGCCCAGAGCCGACAGCAGGCCCTCGCACAGGGCCAGGTTGAGCGAGCAGACCAGGACCGGACGCTCCTCCGCGATCACGTGGAAGGGGCAGTTGCGCAGGCGGATGACCTCGCCGTCGTGGTAGGGCTCGTAGCCGCGCTCGGTGAGGGCCGCGCGCAGCCCGGACGCCTTGGCCCGCTCCCCCACCCGGCGGGCGGCGGCCTCGGCGGCCTCCTCCCCGCCGAGCGCGTCCACGGCCTCGGCGAGCACGAGCGCCAGCGTCCGGTAGTCACGCGGGGGCAGGCTGACCTGGTGCTCCACCGGGGAACGGCGGTAGACCTTGGCAGGGCGCCCGCCGCCCGGGCCGGCACGCCCGCTCAGCCGGCGGAAACCCGACTCCAGCAGGCCGGCCTCGACGAGCTTGTCCAGGTGGAAGGCGGCCAGGGTGCGGCCCACCTCCGCCGCCCGCGCGGCCTCGTCCCTGCCCACCTCGTGCCCCTGCGCGGACACGTAGTCGTACAGCGCCCGACGCACGGGGTCACGAAGCGCGCCGAGCACGCCGAGGGCATCGGGAAGACCTGGATCGTCACCGCTCACAGGCCGAGTTTAGGACGGCACGGCCGGGCACCCGGACCGGCGGCCGACGCACTCCACTCATAGCGGGGACAGGGCCCGCACCGGCGGGTCCACCGGATCGCGGCCGGGCACACCGGATCGCGGTCGGGCACACGGTGAGCGAGCGCTGGTCCGGGCTGGGCCACGCCCGCGCCTTTACTATGTAGATTCGCTGCAGGTGCGCCGTATCCCCCGGCGCCGGAAACGCCGCACAGCCCGGCGTCGGACGCACTGCACGGCCCGGCTCCGGAAACACCGTACGGCCGCACCGTCGCGCCCGAGAGAGGGCACAGGTGCGGCCGTGGCGGCGATGCGGGGATGCGGGGATGCGGGGATGCGGGGATGCGGGGATGCGGGGATGCGGAAGCCGATACGAAGCGGGCGCGCCCAGGTGAGGCGGTGCGTGGCCCGGCTCGGCCGGTGAGGCGGCCTGGGTCAGTAGGCGCCGAGGACGTCGACGACGAAGACCAGGGTGTCGGTGCCCTTGATCTTGTCGCCGGAGCCGGCCTTGCCGTAGCCCAGGGCCGGCGGGATGGAGACCAGCACCCGGCTGCCCACCGGGACGCCGACCAGGCTCTGGTCCCAGCCCTTGATGACCTTGCCGACGCCGATCGGGAACATCACCGGCTCGCCGCGGCCCCAGCTGCTGTCGAACTCGGTGTCGCTGCCCCAGATCTTGCCGGTGTAGTGGACCAGGATCGTCTGACCGGACTTGACCACCGGGCCGGCGCCCTTGATGACGGTCTTGGCGACCAGGCCCTTCGGCGCGGTGGCGTCGGTCTTGGTGGTCAGCTTGGGCGCCTGGTCGCCGCCCGGGTTCTCCAGCTTGACGCCCGACATCCCCGGGTCCGTGGCGGTGCCGTGGGCGGCCTTGACGGTGGGCACGCCCATCACGTCCACGACGTAGACGCTGGCGATGGAGGTGTCGGCACCCTGCGACTTGGCCTGCTCGACCTGGTCGGGGGTCAGGCTGTCCTTGGCGACGACGGCGAGGAACCGCCCGCCGGGCTTGCTGTCCTGGAACGCCTTGTAGACCACCGAGGGGAGCTTGGGATCGACCTTGATGAGCTGGGGCGCGCCGTCGTCGTAGGTGGAGCCCGACGCGGCGTTGGCCTTGCCGTCCCAGCTGTAGGCGGTGAGGTTGGCGACCACCGAGTCGCCGTCCTTGACCTGCGTGCCCTGGCCTGGCTTGATCGTCTGGGAGGACGACGTCGTGGGCGGCTTGCCCTTGGGGAAGGTGACCTGCGGCTTCTTGCCGAAGTCACCCGCCACCTGTACGCCGCCGGTGGAGGTGCCGGTCTTGGCGGTGACCTCGCCGCCACCACTACCGCAGGCGGCGGCGAACAGCAACGGCACGGCGGCGAGAAGGGCCAGTCGGCGCATGGGTATCCCTCGGAGAGACGTCACGTTCGCGTAACACTACCCGACCCCCATGACCGCCCGAGTCGGCGGCGCTCGATCTTGCCGAAGCATGACCGCGCGTTCGGATTCGCCATTCCGTCGGTGCGCCGCTCACCTGGCACGACGCTCGCCCGGCGCCGGTCTCCGCCCCCCGCGCGAACCTCGCGCGGGCCGCGTTCGGACGACGCCGGAGCCGTGCCCGGCGCACGGGCCCGAAACTTTCACCGGCCGCGCCGTCGCGGCGCGGCCGACGCGTCCGGCGGGCGGCGCGGGCCGGTCGGAACCGCCCACCGACCAGGCCGCCCACCGGAAGGGCCACCGGCCGTCCAGGACCGCCGACCGGAAGGGCCGCCGGCCGTCCAGGACCGCCGGACGGAGGGGACCGCCGGCGGAAACCGGACCGCCGGAGCCCGCCGGGTCACATGCCCGCGATCAGCTTGTCCACCCGCTCGTCCACGCTGCGGAACGGGTCCTTGCACAGGACCGTGCGCTGGGCCTGGTCGTTGAGCTTCAGGTGCACCCAGTCGACGGTGAAGTCGCGGCGCTTCTCCTGCGCCTTGCGGATGAACTCGCCGCGCAGCCGGGCGCGCGTCGTCTGCGGCGGCACCGACTTGGCCTCGAAG
The DNA here is from genome assembly GCF_040607475.1 of Sphaerisporangium sp. NPDC005288. NCBI lineage: Bacteria > Bacillati > Actinomycetota > Actinomycetes > Streptosporangiales > Streptosporangiaceae > Sphaerisporangium > Sphaerisporangium sp. NPDC005288. The sequence goes on from NZ_JBEXGT010000030.1 coordinate 76,214, forward strand.
ATCTTCAGGTCGGACGCCACGCGCTCGACGGCGCCGCGCCGCTGCAGCAGGTAGAACAGCCCCCGCTTGCGGTGGACGTCGTGGTAGGCCAGGTCGAGCTGGGCCACCCTCGGCGAGGACAGCGGCAGGTCGTACTTGGTGCGGTAGCGCTCGATGAGCTGGTACTTGGTCACCCAGTCGATCTCGCGCGACACCAGGTCCAGGTCGCCGGTCTCCACGGCCCTCAGCGTGCGCTCCCACAGCTCCAGCACCCTGCGGGTGATCGCGTCCCCGCCGCGGCGGTCGACGAAGTCGCGGGCCTTTCCGAGGTACTCCTGCTGGATCTCCAGCGAGGACGCCTCGCGGCCGTTGGCCAGGCGCACGCGGCGGCGTCCGGTCATGTCATGCGACACCTCGCGGATCGCCCTTATCGGGTTCTCCAGGCTGAGGTCGCGCATGACCGTGCCGGCCTCCACCATGCGCAGCACCAGGTCGGTCGCCCCGACCTTGAGCAGCATCGTCGCCTCGCTCATGTTGGAGTCGCCGACGATGACGTGCAGGCGGCGGAAGCGCTCGGCGTCGGCGTGCGGCTCGTCGCGGGTGTTGATGATCGGGCGCGACCGGGTGGTGGCGCTCGACACCCCCTCCCAGATGTGCTCGGCGCGCTGGGAGACGCAGTAGACCGCGCCGCGGGGCGTCTGCAGCACCTTGCCCGCCCCGCAGATGATCTGCCGGGTGACCAGGAACGGGATCAGGACGTCGGCGAGCCGGCCGAACTCGCCGTGCCTGCCGACGAGGTAGTTCTCGTGGCAGCCGTAGGAGTTGCCCGCCGAGTCGGTGTTGTTCTTGAACAGGTAGATGTCACCGGCGATGCCCTCCTCGCGCAGCCGCTTCTCGGCGTCGACGAGCAGTCCTTCGAGGATGCGCTCGCCCGCCTTGTCGTGGGTGACCAGCTCCACGACGTTGTCACACTCAGGGGTTGCGTACTCGGGGTGGCTGCCCACGTCGAGGTAGAGGCGGGCGCCGTTGCGGAGGAAGACATTGCTCGATCGGCCCCAGGACACGACTCTGCGGAAGAGGTAGCGCGCCACCTCGTCCGGGGACAGCCTGCGCTGGCCCCTGAACGTGCAGGTGACGCCGTACTCGTTCTCCAAGCCGAAGATGCGACGATCCATCACATCACACTATGTCCCCGAGCCGCCGGAGGGGAGAGATCTTCTCCCCTGTTTCCGGGCGTGGTGTGGCGGATGGCCCCGTTCGGCCGTCCCGGCGGGATCCGCGGCGCGGCGATCTCCGCAAGCTTGACGATCTCGCAGCCCCGCGAGCACGACGTCCCGGCCCCCTCGTTCGGGGACCGGGACGTGAGGCCGCAGGCAGGACGGGTCAGTCGACGGAACCGGTGTCGATCTCGCCCTCGGGGGCGGTGGCCGGGGAGTCGCCCTCGGGCTTGGCGGCCTCGCCGGCTCCCGCCTTGGGCTCGGTGGAGGGCGCCGCGGAGGGCGCGGTGGCCGCGAGGAGACGTTCGAGGCGGCCGCCGGTCAGGCGCTGGAACTTGCGGTGCTCGCGGGTGCGGTCGAGGACCGCCACCTCGAGCTGGGACACCGGCGGGCGCTCGCCGCCGGGCTCGGTCAGGGCGGCCAGACCGGCGTCCAGTGCCTCCGTCAGCGGCATGCCCTGGCGGAAGCGCTCCTTCAGGCGGCCGGCCACGGTGTCGGCCACGCCGCCCATCACCACGAACCCGTGCTCGTCGGTGACCGAGCCGTCGAAGGTGAGGCGATAGATCTGGTCGTCCTCGGGGGCGTCGCCGATCTCGGCGACGACCAGTTCGACCTCGTACGGCTTGCGCGACTCGGTGAACACCATGCCGAGCGACTGGGCGTAGAGGTTGGCCAGGCCGCGCGCGGTGACGTCGCTGCGGTCGTAGGTGTAGCCGTTGATGTCGGCGTAGCGGATGCCGCCCAGGCGCAGGGCCTCGAACTCGTTGTACTTGCCGACCGCGGCGAAGCCGATGCGGTCGTAGATCTCACTGATCTTGTGCAGCGCCCGGGAGGCGTTCGGAGCGACGAACAGAATGCCGTTCTCGTACTGCAGCACCACGACGCTGCGGCCGCGCGCGATGCCCTTCCGCGCGAAATCGGCCTTGTCCCGCATCTCCTGTTCGGGGGACACATATCCAAAGGGCATGGACACCGGTGGTGATCCTCTCGTGGCCGTGGGTGGTGACTAGCGCAGCGGAGCCGTGGGGCCGTCGGGGTCGCTCATGCGGCGGTCCAGCACCTGCCGGACGTACCCCTCGACCTCCTCGTCGGACAGACGGCGGTAGCCGTCCTCGGTGATCACCGCGACCAGCGGCCAGATCTTGCGGGTGACGTCGGGACCACCGGTCGCCGAGTCGTCGTCCGCGGCGTCGTAGAGCGACTCGACGCAGGCCATGACGGTGTCCTCGACCGCGGCGTTCTCGCGGTAGAGCTTCTTCAGCGCGCCGCGCGCGAACAGCGAGCCCGAGCCGATGGAGGCGTAGTTCGTCTGCTCGTACGGGCCGCCGCCCACGTCGTAGGAGAAGATGCGGCCGGTGTCGGAATCTTCGTCGTAGGCCGCGAACAGCGGCACCACGACCATGCCCTGCATGGCCATCGGCAGGTTGGCGCGGATCATCGCGCCGAGCCGGTTGGCCTTGCCGTCGACCGACAGCATGCGGCCTTCGCGCTTCTCGTAGTGCTCCAGTTCCACCAGGTAGAGCCGGGCGAGCTCGATGCCCGTGCTGGCGGTTCCGGCGATGCCCACGCACGAGTAGTCATCGGTGCGGAAGACCTTCTGCATGTCCTTCTGGGAGATGTAGTTGCCGGAGGTGGCCCGGCGGTCGCCCGCCATGACGACGCCTCCCGCGAACGTCGCCGCGACGATGGTCGTGGCGTGCGGGATCTGGTCGCCGACGGAGGCCGCCAGGGACTCGAATCTCCCCGGGAGGAGCCCCGGAGCGTAGGACCCGACGAACTCGGTGAACGACGTCGACCCCGTGTCCAGGAACAGAGGATTGTTCATCCAGCCCCGCTGTGCTGCCACGCGACTCCCTCCAGAGCGCCTTACAACTCCTACGCCGACCCTACTCGTGGTGCTGTGGTGGTTGCACTTCCCACGATCAGCTCACGGCGAACCGCTTCCGCCCATCCAGCCTCATCTTCCACGAAAATAATCTTTACGGACGAGACCGGGCATGAAATTGTCGAGTTGTCGTGACATGAAAACAGGCAGCCCCCCACTCGCCCCCCGTCCCCAAGGGGAGGTCCCTCCGTTGAGACTCGCACGACCCCTCGTTCTCGTGGCCGCCACCGCGCTCTCCCTCACCGCCTGCGCTTCCGGAGGATCCTCCGGAGGCGGCGACGCCACCGTGACGATCACGGCCAACGCCATCTCCGGCGGCAAGAACGCCGCCACCGCCGACTGGACCAAGAACTGGCTGATCCCCAAGTTCGAGGAGGCCCAGAAGGCCAAGGGCAAGACCGTCCACGTGCTGTTCCAGCCGAACGGCGTGGACGACGAGCAGTACAAGACGAAGATCGCCCTGGATCTGAAGTCCGGGGCAGGGGCAGACGTGATCGACCTCGACGGCATCTGGGTGGGCGAGTTCGCGCAGGCCGGGTACATCAAGCCGCTGGCCGAGACCGCCGGGCCCGAGGTGGAGCAGTGGGAGGGGTGGAGCCAGATCCCGAAGGCCGTCCAGGACCTCGGCATCTTCGACGGCAAGAAGTACGGCCTGCCGCAGGGCACCGACGGGCGCGTCCTGTTCTACAACAAGACCCTGTTCGCCAAGGCGGGGCTGCCGGCCGACTGGCAGCCCAAGAGCTGGCAGGAGATCATCGACGCCGGCACGGCGCTGAAGAGGGCCGGCGTCCCGGTGCCCCTGCAGATCAACGCGGGCACCGCGATGGGCGAGGCCACCAGCATGCAGGGCGCGCTGCCGCTGCTGGCGGGCACCGGCACCGAGATCTTCTCCGGCGGCAGGTGGACGGGCGCCTCGCAGGGCCTCAAGGACGTCCTGGGCTTCTACCGGCAGGTCTACACCGCCGGTCTCGGCGACCCCCGGCTGCAGCAGGAGGCCAAGGGCCGCGACAAGTCCTTCCAGATGTTCGCCGAGGGCAAGATCGGCGTCCTGGCGGAGGGCGACTACTTCTGGCGCTCGGTCGTCGAGCCCAAGGCCGGCGTCGCCCCCATGCAGGACCGCGACAAGGTCGTCGGGTACGCGCTGATCCCCGCCGAGCGGCCCGGCGCCGGGGTGCGCGGCCAGGACTTCGTCAGCATGTCCGGCGGCGCGGTGCGGGCGCTCAACCCCAGGTCCAAGAACATCAAGCTCGCCTGGGAGCTGCTGTCGTTCATGCACTCGGCCGAGGCCACCAAGGCCGGCCTGGCCGGGGAGGCGCGCATCACCTCGCGCACCGACGTCAACGACGAGGTGCTGACCCCTGACCCGATGCTCGGCTTCGTCGCCCAGAAGGTCCTGCCGATCACGAGCTACCGTCCGGGCCTCGCCGTCTACCCGGAGGTCTCGGTCGCCCTCCAGGAGGCCACCGCCGCCATCGTCTCCGGCAAGACCGTCGACGAGGCCGCCACCGCCTACCAGCGAAAAGTCGAATCCCTCGTCGGCGGCCCCGCCAACGTGGCCCAGTGACACCGATGGCACGAAGCGTTGCGATGCCACTGGATGCCTTCCATGCGTGAGGTACCCACCGGCGCGTCCTCGCTCCGCGCGAGCGGAGCGAGCGCCAAGAACACAGAGCGAGCGCCATGAGCACAGATGCGGCGGGGTTGGGGAGGGGGAGGGCGGTCGGGTTCGTGTTGCCGGCCGTGGTGCTCATCGGGGTGTTCCTGATCTTCCCGGCACTCTGGACCATCTATCTCGGGCTCACCGACTTCCGGCTGACCGGGCTCGCGGCCGCCGACCCCCGGCTGGTGGGCGTGGACAACTACGCCGAGGCGCTCGGGGACGAGCGGTTCGGCACCTCGCTGTGGCTGACGGTGCAGTTCGTGATCGGCTCGGCGATCATCGGCCAGGCGGGCCTGGGGTTCTCGATCGCCTGGGCGCTGCGCAACCGCACCGGCCCGGTCAAGCGGGTGGTCGAGGGGCTGGTGCTGCTGGCGTGGATCCTGCCCTCCTCGGTGGTGGCGTTCCTGTGGATCGCCCTGCTCGACCGGGACCAGGGCACGCTGAACGCGGTGCTGCACACGCCCGGGTTCGCCTGGCTGCTGGACCACCCGATGCCGTCGATCATCGTCTTCAACGTCTGGCGGGGCACCGCGTTCTCGATGATGCTGTACGGGGCGGCGCTGGAGAACGTGCCGCCCTCTCACCTGGAGACGGCCCGCCTGGCCGGGGCCTCGACGGCGCAGCAGTTGCGCGACGTGGTGTTCCCCCGCATCAGGGGCCACATGCTGACCAACCTGCTGCTGATCAGCCTGTGGACGTTCAACGACTTCACGAGCTTCCAGATCACGGCGGGCGGGCCCGAGGGCCGGTCGGAGATCCTGCCGGTCTACATCTACAACGTGGCCATCAGCGGCGGGCGGCTCGGGTTCGGCGCGGCGGTGTCGTTCCTGGTGCTGATCATCAACCTGGTGCTGGCGCTGGTGTACCTGCGGCTGCTGCGCGGCCGGAGGGGGGTGGCGGCGTGACCGTGGAAGAAGGCCGAAAGACCACCTCGGGCGTCGCCCGCCCGGCGGGGGCGGGCGCCGCACGGGCGCGCCACGCGGTGGCGTCGATCGGGCGGGCGACGTTCCTGGCGGCCGTCGCCGGGTTCTTCGCGCTGCCGCTGCTGTGGCTGGCCACCGCCCCGTTCGACGCCCATCCGACGATCACCGCCTCGGTGCCGGAGTTCACGCTCGGCAACTTCCGGGCGCTGCTCGACAACCCGTACGTGCTGTCCTCGCTCGGCAACTCGGTGCTCCAGGCGGCGGGCAGCGCGGTGCTGGTGGTGGTGCTGGCGGCGCTCGCGGCGTACGCGCTGTCGCGGGTGCGCATCCCCGGCAGGGACGCCTTGCTGTACGTGCTGCTCCTGCTGTCGTCGGTGGTCACCGGCACCGCGGCCATGGTGCCGATCTTCGAGCTGGCCACCCGGCTCAACCTGGTCGACACCCACCTCGGCGTCGTGCTGACACTGTCGGGCGGCCTGCTCCCGGCCGCGATCTTCATTCTGAAGGACTTCATGGACGCCACGCCGACCTCCTACGAGGAGTCGGCCCGGGTGTTCGGGGCGAGCCCGCTGCAGATCCTGTGGCACATCGTGGTGCCGGTCGTCAGGCCAGGGCTGGCGACGATCGCGGTGTGGGCGGTGGCCTCGGTGTGGGGCAGTTTCCTGACGCCGTTCATCCTGTTGCGCGACCCGGAGAAGTCCCCGGGCGCGGTGATCCTCTACACCCTGTACACCGAGGGCGGCTCGCCCCGCCTCGACCTCATCTCGACGTTCTCGCTGCTCTACTCCCTCCCTGTCGTCCTCATGTACGTGTTCGTCAGCCGCAAGTACGGCTTCCGCTTCCACGGAGGGATCAAACGGTGATCTCGCTGCACGGCCTGACCAAGGAGTTCCCCGGCGGGGTCCGGGCGGTCGACGCCCTGGACCTGGAGATCGCCGACGGGGAGTTCTTCGCGCTGCTGGGTCCCTCCGGTTGCGGCAAGACGACGCTGCTGCGCACGATCGCCGGCCTGGAGACCCCCACCTCGGGCAGCGTCACGATCGGCTCGGCGGACGTGACGGCCCTGCCGCCCGGCCGGCGGGACGTGGCCATGGTGTTCCAGGACTACGCCCTGTTCCCGCACATGGATGTCACCGCCAACATCGCCTACCCGCTGCGGATCAAGAAGGTGCCCCGCGCCGAGCGGGAGGACAAGGCGGCGGCGACGGCGGCGCGGCTGAGCCTGTCGGAGCTGCTCGCCCGCCGGCCGGGCCAGCTGTCGGGCGGCCAGCAGCAGCGGGTGGCGCTGGCCCGCGCCATCGCCTGCCATCCCACGGTGTTCCTGTTCGACGAGCCGCTGTCCAACCTGGACGCACGCATGCGCCTGGAGGCCCGGACGTTCCTCAAACGCCTCCAGCGCGAGCTGGCGGTCACCACGGTGTTCGTCACCCACGACCAGAGTGAGGCGCTGGCCATGGCCGACCGCATCGCCGTCATGTCCGCCGGGCGCATCATGCAGGTCGGCACGCCCTCGGAGGTGTTCCAGCGGCCCTCCAGCACGTTCGTGGCCTCCTTCATCGGCTCCACGCCGATGAACCTGCTGCCGGGGGTGGTCCAGGACGGCGCGCTGCGGGTGGCCGGGGCCGTCCTGCCCCTGCCTGAAGGGCTCGCCGAAGGCGAGGAGATCGTCTACGGGCTGCGGCCGGAGTACATGGACCTGTCCTGCTCGGCCCGCGAGGACGCCTTCGCCGGCCGGGTCTCGGTCGTGGAGAATCTGGGCACGTCCTTCCTGGTGACGCTCGAGGTGGGCTCCGGCACCCGCACCGGCACCGGCGAGCACCTGGTGCAGGCGGTGGTCCCCGAGGACGCCGAACCCGCCCCGGGTGCCGCCGCGTGGGCGGTCCCGCGCCATCCGCGCGCCCTGGTGTACCGCGACGGCGGGCTGGTGGCCGCGTGACCGGGCTCGCGCCGATCCGGCTGGACGGCCGCTGGACGCTGGAGGACCGCCTGGTCAAGCAGGTGTGGGGGGTGCCGTTCGAGCTGCCCGCGGCGGCCCGCGCGTTCACCGTGGAACTGTCCTACGACCGCTCGGCCGGCGTCCTCGACCTCGGCTGCGAGGGGCCCGCGCGCTTCCGCGGCTGGTCGGGGGGCGCCCGCTCCCGGTACACGATCGCCCCTTCGTGGGCCACGCCCGGCTACCTGCCCGGCGAGCCGGAGCCGGGCGCCTGGCAGGTGCTGATCGGGCTGTACCGCGTCCCGCTGGACGGCGTGGCCTACCAGGTCACCGTGACCCCGCACGCCGTCCCGCCCGCGCCGCCCGGCCCGCCGGCCGCTCCCCCTCCGGCCCTGGTGGCGCCCGCCTCGGCGCGCCGGGGACTGCCCGTGCTGGACGGGCTGCGCTGGCACGCCGGCGAGCTGCACGCCCACACCGTGCACTCTGACGGCGTCCTCACCATCGACGAGCTGGCCGCGCTCGCCCGGTCGCAGGGCCTGGACTTCCTGGCGGTCACCGACCACAACACCGTCAGCCACCACGCCGAGCTGCCCGCCGCGGCGGCGCGCGCGGGGATCACGCTGGTGCCCGGCCAGGAGGTCACCACCGACCTCGGTCACGCCAACGCCTTCGGCGACATCGGGTGGATCGACTTCCGGCGTCCCGCCGACGCCTGGGCGCGGGAGGTGCACGACCGGGGCGGGCTGCTGTCGGTCAACCATCCCCTCGGCGCCGACTGCGCGTGGCGCCACCCGTTCACCGAGCGGCCCCGCACGGCCGAGGTCTGGCACTCGGGGTGGTGGGACCGCACGTGGGGCGCTCCGCTGTCCTGGGCGCAGGCGTGGCACGACGACCTGGTCTACGTCGGGGGCGGCGACTTCCACCGTCCGGAGGAGAACCACCCGCCCGGCGCGCCGGCCACCTGGGTGCTGGCCGAGCCGGTCGGCGACGGCGCGGGAGGCGCGGCCATCGTGGAGGGCGTCCGCGCCGGCCGGACGGCCGTCTCGGCCGGGCCCGAGGGGCCGCTGCTGCTGCGGCACGGCGGGGAGTTCTGGGTCCTGGACGCCGACGGGCTGGTCCTGTGGGGTCCCGACCATCGCTCGGTCATCCGCGGCGACCGGGTCACGCTGCCCGCCCGTCCCGGGCCGCACCGCCTGGAGACCACGCGCAACGAGGTCATGGCCCTGTGCACCTGACCGCCCGCCCGCCTGTGAGAGCCCGACGTCCCCCGGCCGGAGGCACCTGGTGAACGAGATCGTCGTCGTCCCGCACACCCACTGGGACCGGGAGTGGTACCTGCCGTTCCAGCGCTTCCGCATGGGCCTGGTGCGGATGCTGGACGAGGTGCTCGACACCATGGCCGCCGACCCCGCCTACCGGTTCACCATGGACGGGCAGCTCGCCGCGGTCGAGGACTACCTGGAGATCCGCCCCGAGCGCAGGGACCAGCTCGCCGGGTTCGTCCAGGAGGGCCGCTTCGCCGCCGGGCCGTGGACGATCCTGGCCGACGAGTTCCTGTGCTCGGGAGAGACCCTGATCCGCAACCTGGAGTACGGGCTGCGCGGCGCCGGGGAACTGGGCGGGGCCATGGAGGTCGGGTACCTGCCCGACCAGTTCGGGCACTGCGCGCAGATGCCGCAGATCCTCGCCCTCGCCGGACTGCCGGTCGCCTGCCTGTGGCGCGGGGTGCCCGCCTCGGTCGAGCGCGACGTGTTCGCCTGGGAGGGCATCGACGGCACGGTGATCCCCACCCAGTACATGCCGGGCGGTTACGGCAACGCGGTGGCGCTGTTCACCGGCCCGGAGGAAGGGATGGGCGACCGGCTGGCGGCCTTCACCGGCGTCATGCGCCCCTGGCGCGCCGAGGGGCCGCTGCTGGCCATGTACGGCGCCGACCACTCCGCGCCCGCCGCCGGGATCACCGCGGCCGGGCTGCGCCTGGCCACCCTCGGCGAGTACCTGTCCTCACCTGGTGCCCTGGACGGTGCCGGCGGGCCGGCGCCGGTCGTCCGCGGCGAGCTGCGCTCCCACGCCCGGGCCAACATCCTGCCCGGCGTGATCTCCGCCCGCGTCCACCTCAAGCAGGCCATGGGCCGCGCCGAACGCGTCGTCACCCGCTACGCCGAACCCCTGTCCGCCCTGTGGCTCGGCCACCGCCCCGGCGAACCGCGGGACGAAGGGCACGGCGAAGACGGACAGCGGAGCGAGAGCGGACGGCACGGTCACGGCGGACGGCGGAGCGAGAGCGGACGGGACGGCCACGGCGGACGGCGCGGCGAGGGCGAGCGGACGGCGGCGCGGCGGCTGATCGAGCTGGCCTGGCGCGGGCTGGTCGCCTGCAGCGGCCACGACTCCATCACCGGGTGCGGCGCGGACGAGACCGCCCAGCAGGTCGGCGCGCGCGTCGCCGAGGCCGAGCAGATCGGGCAGGCCGTGGTCGACCTGGTCTCCGCCTCGCTCGCCGCGGGCGCCCGGCGCGACCAGGTCGTGGTCGTCAACCCCTCCCCCTTCGCCCGCACCGCCCTGGTGACGGCCGACCTGCCCGCGGAGCGCTCCGGGCTGGCCGCCGAGGACGGCTCGGCGGTGCCGGTGCAGCGGCTGGCGCAGTCCCCGACGCTGCTCGACGAGTCGGCCATGGATGACTTGGGCGCGCTCCTCGGCCGGATCCACGAGCGGGAGCTGTTCGGCCACGAGATCGTCTCCTGGGCCGCGGGCGACGGGGTGTTCACGGTCGTCGTCGGCCGCCACGCCTCCACCGCCTACCGCCACGCCGACCTCAGGGCCGACATCGAGGCGGCGGTCGCCGCCCGCCCGGGCCCGTGGCTGGTCCGCACGGTCGCCGACCCCGTGGTGACCGTCGCCGCCCAGGCCCGGGTCCCCGCCCTGGGACGCACCGTGCTGACCTCCGCGCCCGCCTCCGCCCCCGTCCCTTCCTCCCCCGGGGCGCCGGGCGGGCACGGGGTGCTGGACAACGGCCTGCTGCGGGTGGCCGCGCAGGACGACGGCACGCTCGCCCTCACCACGCCGTCCGGCCTGACCGTGCGGGGCGTCGGCCGCGTCGTCGACGGCGGGGACGCCGGCGACACCTACAACTACGCCCCGCCCGCGGGCGACCGCCTGACCGGCACGCCCGCGTGGGTCACGGTCACGCCGGTGTGCTCGGGCCCGCTGGTGTCGGTGATGGAGGTGGCGCGCGGCTACCGCTGGCCGGTTCGGCTCACCGGCGGCGCCCGGTCGCCGGAGGAGGCCGAGGTCACCGTGACCACCCGGGTCGAGTTGCGCGCGGGCGAGCCGTACGCCCGGCTGGCCGTCACCTTCGACAACGCCTGCCGCGACCACCGCGTCCGCTGGCACGCTCCCCTGCCCCGCCCGGCCGCCGAGTCGTTCGCCGGCGGCCAATACGCGGTCGTCCGGCGCGGGCTGAGCGCCGAGGGCGGCTGCGGGGAGGAGCCGCTGCCCACCTTCCCCGCCTCGGGCTTCGTCGCCGCCGGCGGCCTGGCCGTGTTCCCCGGCCACGTCACCGAGTACGAGCTGCTGCCCCATGAGGCCGCGCCGCCTCCGGACGCCCCCCGCGCCGCCGCACCCGGCGACTCCGCCGACTCCGGTGACTCCGGTGACTCCGGTGACTCCGCGGGCCCCGGCGGCCCTGGCCCTGGGACCCCCAGTGGCCCCGGCGGCCCGGCCGGAGGGGCGGGTGAGCTGGCGGTGACGTTGCTGCGGGCGGTCGGGTACCTCTCGCGCAACCACAACGCCTACCGGGACGAGCCCGCCGGGCCGCAGATCGCGACGCCCGGCGCCCAGTGCTCCGGGCCGATCACGACCCGGTTCGCGGTGCACCTGTACGAGGGCGGCTGGGACCGGGCCGCCCTGCCCCGCCTCGCCGAGGAGTACCACCTGGACCTGCTGGCGGTCCCGGGCTCCGCCCAGACCGCGCCGGCGGCGCGGACGCCCGAACCGGAGGTGAGCGGCCCGGCACCGCGCTCCCGGCCCGAGGCGAGCGGCGACGCGCCGGAGCCGTGGCAGGAGGCGCGCGGTTCCCGGCCGGAACCCTGGGCGGACACGAGCGGTGCGGGGGCGGAGTCGCGGCTGGAGGTGGGCGGCGATGGCGTGATGATGGGCGCGCTGCGCGAGCGGGACGGCGCACTGGAGGTACGCCTGGTCGCCGAGCATCCCGCGCCCACCGAGGCGGTGATCAGAGGCGCGTTCACCACCGCGTGCCTGGTGGACACCCTCGGCCGCCCGATCGGCCCCCAGCGGCCCGTTCAGGGCCTCCTGCGGCTCCCGCTGCGCCCCTTCGAGATCGCGACGGTCCACCTGACCTGAGGGACACCCAGGGGCGGCCGTCGCCGGCGATCCACGACCGCCGCGGTCCACCTGGCCTGAGAGGCGCCGGGCTCAGTCGTCGCTCGCGACCCGCTGGATGGCACTGGCGAGCCGGGCGAGGTCGATGCCTTCGAGGTGGTCGAAGAAGTGCCGGCGCACGCTGGCCAGGTTGGCCGGCCACGCCTGCTCCAGGCGGGTGAGGCCGGCGTCGGTGAGGACGGCGTTCCACCCGCGGGCGTCGTCGTCGCACCTGACCCGTTCCACCAGGCCCTGATCCGCGAGGCGGGCGACGATGCGCGTCATCCCGCTCAGCGAGAGCTCGCAGGCGGCCGCGAGGTCCCCCATCCGCATCCGCCGCCGCGGCGCCTCCGACAGCCGCATCAGGGTGACGAACTCGACGAGCGGCATCCGTTGCTCGCGCATCATGTCGGCGTCGATGGCGCGCGGCAGCGCGTACATCACGCGGGTCAGCGCCCGGAGCAGTGTCTCCTCGTCGGGAGTGAGCGGCCGAGGCGGCTGGGCTGTGGTCATGAACCGGACTTTACTTGCTTCGCGAAGGAATTACCTGCTATTACTTGCTTGACGAAGCAAGTAAATGTCATGAACCACCCGGCGGGAGGAGCGCTCCATGGGAACGCTTGACGAGAAGACAGTGCTCATCACCGGCACCGCGGGAGGCATGGGCCGCGTCGCGGCGCTGGTCTTCGCGCGAGAGGGCGCCAAGGTCGTCGGCTGCGACATCCAGGCCGAGCCGAACCAGGAGACGGTGGAACTGGTGCGCCGCGCCGGCGGCGAGATGACGGGCATCGCGCCGAGCGATCTCAGCGATCCGCGGCAGGCGCGGCAGGTCGTCGAGGAAGCCGCGGCCGCGTACGGCGGGCTCGACGTGGTCTACAACAACGCGGCCTACATGCGCTTCGGCCCGATGCCCGATTTCTCGGTCGATGACTGGAAGGTGACGATGGCCGGCGAACTGGACATCCCCTTCCTGGTGTCGAAGTTCGCATGGCCCCATCTGGTCCGGCGCGGCGGCGGCGTCATCATCAACGTCGCGTCCATGGCCGGCATGATCGCCGGCCGGGTCCCCCCGATGGTCGCGCACGGTGCGGCGAACGCCGGTGTCATCGGCATGACGCGGCAGTTCGCGCTCGAAGGCGCGCCCCATGGGATCCGTGCGGTGGCGATCAGCCCCGGGCCCGTCCTGAGCCCGGCCAGCGAGCGCGACCTCGGCGACGACCAGGCCGCCAGGGACGCGATAACCGGCAAGACGCTTCTGAGGCGCTTCGCCCGCCCCGAGGAGGTCGTCGAGGTGGCGGCCTTCCTCGCCTCCGACCGGGCGTCGTACATCACGGGCGCCAACATCCCCGTCGACGGCGGTGCGACCGCCTGGTAGCGGGGCGGGCCGTCCTGCGGTCGGGGCGGTGGAGAGAGGGCCGTTCGACAGTGGAGTGGGCGCCTCCGGTGTGCGACGTACGGCCGGGCTGGGCCATTACCTCGCTGCGGGAGGCGCGGTGGAGAGAAGGCCGTTCGGACGTGGTGCGGGTGCCTCCGATGGGCGGCGTACGGCCGGGCTGGGCCGTGCCTCGCTGCGGGCGGGAGGGCGGTGGAGTCAAGGCCGTTCGACCGGGGGCGGACTGGGCGGGAGGTACGGCGCCGCGGCGGCCTCCCGTGATCGGCCGAGGCGCCCCCCGGGGGGCGCTGCGGGGCTCATGATGCCTGAGCGCCCTCCGGGGGCTGCGTACACCTGTCTGGGTGGCGCGGAGTCGACCTCCTCGCCTCTGGGTGAGGCGGGGTCGTCCTTCCGCCGGCGGTGACGCGCCTCGGCGTGCCTCGGCCCGAGGGCGGGGGTCGTCTCCGCGACCCGGGGTGGGCGAGGTCGCCGCGCTCGTCGCCGGGCGGGTGGGGCCGATCAGATCAGATCGGCCGGCCCTACTGGCCGCCCTTCTGCACGTAGCTGCGGACGAACTCCTCGGCGTTCTCCTCGAGGACCTCGTCGATCTCGTCGAGGATCGCGTCGACGTCGTCAGTGAGCTTTTCCTGACGCTCCTGGACGTCCGGAGCCGCCTGTGCCTCGGTCTCCTCGACCTCGGTCTCCTGCCGGCCGGTCTGCTTCTGGCCGCCGGTGTCCTTCGTCGCCATGTGGTACCTCCGCTTGGGGGACGCATCTGATTCATATCTTCCCCGAACCAGACGACATTTCGCGCGGATCGTCCTGTGATCTACGCCAGACGCCTGGAAGAGGACCGTCCCGTCAGACAACCTCCCCGGAACAGGCCGCCGCAAATCTGGTGACTTGCCACCATTTATCCGCCCGATAGCGCCCGCATCGGAGCTTCGAGGGGCCCGTTGCCGGGTTCGCACCGCGGTGGGCGAACGACCGCCACACCCATGCCGGACTGGTGCAAATCTGATCGCCACCCCTTCTCATATGGCATTCTGTGAAGATCCGCCCATAGGCATCCCGCTCCCGAGGAGCGGCCGTGGGGGCTGGGTCACGATGCCGGATATGAACGGGTGAAATGAAAGCGGACCACGCACAGCTGCTCGGAGATCGCTACCGGCTGATCTCGCCGCTGGGCCAAGGTGGCATGGGCATCGTCTGGCGCGCGCACGACAGACGGCTCGCCCGCGACGTGGCGATCAAGGAACTGCGCCCGTCGCAGCACGGGGACCGGTTCGACGTGCACACGGCCAGGCGCCACGCGCTGCGCGAGGCGCGATCGGCCGCGCGGCTCAGCCATCCGGCCATCGTCACCGTCCACGACCTGCTGGAGGAGGACGGCCGGCTCTGGATCGTCATGGAACTGGTGGAGGCGCTGACCCTGCAGGCCACCGCCTGGCACCTTGGCCGCCTGCCGGTGCACTGGACGGCCTGGATCGGCTTCCACCTGCTCAGCGGCCTGCGGCACGCCCACGCGGCCGGCGTCCTGCACCGCGACATCAAGCCCGGGAACGTGCTGCTGACCGGCGAGCGGGTCGTGCTCAGTGACTTCGGCATCGCGGTGCTCCAGGACGAGACCTCCCACACCAACACCATGCCGATCGTCGGGTCCCCCGGGTACATCGCGCCGGAGCGGCTGCACGGCCACCCGGCGACGCAGGCGGCCGACCTGTGGTCCTTCGGGGCCACCCTGTACTTCTCGGTCGAGGGCAGGCCGCCGGCGACCGGCGGCGGGGACGTCCTTTCGACCACGCCGCCCGAGCAGGCGCGGATGCCCCGGCGGGCCGGCGCGCTCCGGACGCTGCTGGAGGGGCTGCTGCGGCCCGACCCGGCGGAGCGGCTCACCAGCGACCAGGCCGCCCTGCTGCTGTCGGAGATCCTGCGCAAGGAGGGCATCGCGGTGCCGCCCATGCGGCTGACCGGCAGCGGCATCTTCCCGCCCGGCGCCTTTACAATGTAGATCGGAACTGGCCCGTCCACCGGGAGGCGTCGCGAAACGGAGCCGCGAGACGACCCGCCCCGGCATGGGCCGCCCCGGCGCGGGCAGGGCTGGCGCGCGGGGCCGGGCTGGGTGGACGGGTCGCGGGCCCGCGGCCGGCGTGGTGGCCGGCCGGCGGCCCGGGCGGGGTCAGCGTTCGCCGGTGAGGGCGCTGACCAGGTCGGCGGCGGTGCGGCAGCGGTCGAGCAGCTCGCCCACGTGGGCCTTGGTGCCACGCAGGGGCTCCAAGGTGGGCACGCGCTGGAGCGACTCGCGGCCCGGGATGTCGAAGATCACCGAATCCCACGAGGCCGCCGCCACCGACTCGCTGTACTGGCGCAGGCACCGGCCGCGGAAGTAGGCGCGGGTGTCGTTGGGCGGCAGCTCGATGGCCCGCTGGACGTCGTCCTCGGTGACCAGCCGCTGCATGCGGTCGCGGGCCACCAGGCGGTTGTACAGGCCCCGCTCGGGGCGGATGTCGGTGTACTGCAGGTCGACCAACTGCAGGCGAGGGTGCGACCAGGGCAGACCGTCGCGCGAGCGGTAGCCCTCGAGGATCTCGAGCTTGGCCACCCAGTCGAGCTCCCTGGACAGCTGCATCGGGTCCTCGGCCAGGCGGGTGAGCACCGACTCCCAGCGGTTGAGCACGTCCTTGGTCATGTCGTCGACGGCCGCGCCGAAGCGGTCCTCGACGTACTTGCGCGCCTGCTCCAGGTACTCCATCTGGAGCTGGACGGCGGTCATCTTGCGCCCGTCGCGCAGGGTGATCTCGTACTTGCAGGTCGGGTCGTGCGAGACGGCCCGCAGCGCCGCCACGGGGCTCTCGACCGACAGGTCGCCGGTGAGGAAACCGTCCTCGATCATCGCCAGCACCAGGGCCGTGGACCCCAGCTTGAGGTAGGTCGAGATCTCGGACATGTTGGCGTCGCCGATGATCACGTGCAGGCGGCGGTACTTCTCGGGGTCGGCGTGCGGCTCGTCGCGGGTGTTGATGATGGGCCGCTTGAGCGTGGTCTCCAGGCCCACCTCGACCTCGAAGAAGTCGGCCCGCTGGCTGATCTGGAAGCCCTCGCCGCGCGAGTCCTGCCCGATGCCGACGCGGCCGGCGCCGCAGACGACCTGGCGGGAGACGAAGAACGGCGTGAGGTGGCGCACGATGTCGGCGAAGGGCGTGGCGCGCCGCATGAGGTAGTTCTCGTGGCAGCCGTAGGAGGCGCCCTTGTTGTCGGTGTTGTTCTTGTACAGCTGGATAGGAGCGTTCCCCGGCATGGCCGAGGCGCGGACGGCGGCGTCGTGCATGACCCGCTCGCCGGCCTTGTCCCAGATCACCGCCGCACGGGGGTTGGTGCACTCGGGAGTGGAGTACTCGGGGTGGGCGTGGTCGACGTAGAGCCTGGCCCCGTTGGTCAGGATGACGTTGGCCAGCCCGAGATCCTCGTCGGTGAGCTGGGTGGGGTCGGCGATCTCGCGGGCCAGGTCGAAGCCGCGGGCGTCGCGAAGTGGATTCTCCTCCTCGAAGTCCCATCGGGCCCTGCGCGCCCGGGCGGCCGAGGCCGCCAGGTAGGCGTTGACCACCTGTGAGGAGGTCACCATCGCGTTCGCGCCCGGCTGCCCGGGTACGGAAATGCCGTACTCGGTCTCGATGCCCATCACCCGCCGTACCGTCACGCTCTCAGCCCTTCATCTGTGCTCTGTCGCACCCGGACCATCACCGTCACGCCGCCTGTAACCACGAGCCTAGACCGTCGCCCGCGCATCCAGACCCTCTGGTGGCTGCCCGCTCCGCCGGGGCGGAAACAGCGACGGCGCGGCTCCGGAGGAACCACGCCGTCGCATGCCGGTGTCAATCAGAGGTACTGGCCGGTGTTGGCGACCGTGTCGATGGACCGCCCGGCTTCCGTGCCCTGCTTCCCGGAGACCAGGGTGCGGATGTAGACGATCCGCTCGCCCTTCTTGCCGGAGATGCGGGCCCAGTCGTCGGGGTTCGTGGTGTTGGGCAGGTCTTCGTTCTCGCTGAACTCGTCGACGCAGGCCGCGAGCAGGTGCGCGATGCGAAGGCCCTTCTGCCCGGTCTCCAGGAACGCCTTGATGGCCATCTTCTTGCCGCGGTCCACGATGTTCTGGATCATGGCCCCGGAGTTGAAGTCCTTGAAGTACAGGACCTCCTTGTCGCCGTTGGCGTAGGTCACCTCGAGGAAGCGGTTCTCCTCGGACTCGGTGTACATCCGCTCGACGACCCGCTGGATCATCCCGCCGACGGTCGCCTCACGGGAGCCGGTGTGCTCGCCGAGATCCTCCTCGTGGAGCGGCAGCTCGGTGGTGATGTACTTCGAGAAGATGTCCTTGGCCGCCTCGGCGTCCGGCCGCTCGATCTTGATCTTGACGTCCAGGCGGCCGGGCCGCAGGATCGCCGGGTCGATCATGTCCTCGCGGTTGGAGGCGCCGATGACGATGACGTTCTCCAGGCCCTCGACGCCGTCGATCTCCGACAGCAGCTGGGGGACGATGGTGTTCTCGACGTCGGAGGAGACGCCCGAGCCGCGGGTGCGGAAGATCGAGTCCATCTCGTCGAAGAACACGATCACCGGGGTGCCCTCGGAGGCCTTCTCACGGGCCCGCTGGAAGACCAGGCGGATGTGCCGCTCGGTCTCGCCGACGTACTTGTTCAGCAGCTCGGGGCCCTTGATGTTGAGGAAGAAGCTCTTGCCGGACTGGCCGGTCTTCTCCGCGACCTGCTTGGCCAGGGAGTTGGCCACGGCCTTGGCGATGAGCGTCTTGCCGCACCCGGGGGGACCGTAGAGCAGCACGCCCTTGGGGGGACGCAGCTTGTGCTCGCGGAACAGGTCGGCGTGCAGGTAGGGCAGTTCGATGGCGTCCCTGATCTGCTCGATCTGCCGGGACAGGCCGCCGATCTCCTCGTAGGAGATGTCGGGGACCTCTTCGAGCACGAGCTCCTCGACCTCGGACTTGGGGATGCGCTCGTAGACGTAGCCGGAGCGGGGTTCCAGCAGCAGCGAGTCGCCGGCCCGGATGGGCTGGTCGAACAGCGACTCGGCGAGGCGGACCACGCGCTCCTCGTCGGCGTGGGAGATGACCAGCGCGCGCTGGCCGTCCTCGAGGAGCTCCTTGAGCATCACGATCTCGCCGACGCTCTCGTAGCCGAGCGCCTCGACCACGTTGAGCGCCTCGTTGAGCATGACCTCCTGGCCGCGCTTGAGCGTGTCGACGTCGACCGCGGGGCTGACGTTCACCCGGAGCTTGCGCCCCCCGGTGAAGACCTCGACGGTGCCGTCGTCACGTGCCTCCAGGAAGACGCCGAAGCCGGACGGCGGCTGAGCCAGCCGGTCGACCTCCTCCTTGAGGGCCACGATCTGGTCCCGGGCCTCCTTGAGCGTGGCCACCAGCCGTTCGTTCTGCCCGGTGACCGCGGCCAGATTGGCCTGCAACTCATGGAGACGTTCCTCGAGGACCCTGGCTTGCCGTGGAGACTCGGCGAGCTTCCGGCGCAACGCGGTGATCTCCTCCTGGAGGAAGGAGACCTGAGTTGTGAGGTCAGCGACCTCCCGTTCGCGCTGGGCGGCTCGAGCCTCAGCGTCATCGCGAGCTGCCACAGTCACCTCCTTCCCAGTCGAGGGCGACTACTCAAGACCCTACCTATCTCGGGGGCATCCGTAACCTGGCCAGGGAGTGTTCGTGTCATTACATCCAGTGTTCAGTGTTAAATGCCTTATAGGCGGCTATTGCTAGTAAGCAGCGTCACACGGGTTTCTGTTCCCATGGTTGGCGAGCCGGCATGATTGCCCGCCGAACCTCATGGTCGGCTTCGGGAGCTCATGTGCCCGACTCCTCCCCGTACGCGCCCTTGGCGGGGCGTCGGCGCCTGGGCGGGGGCGTGACGCCGTCCGCCATGCGACGGGCCGTGACGAGGAAGCCCGTGTGCCCGACCATCCGGTGACCCGGGCGGACGGCGAGACCTTCCACATGCCAGTCGCGGACCAAGGTTTCCCACGAATGCGGCTCAGTGAAACTTCCGTGATCGCGGAGGCTTTCCACCGTACGCGACAACTGTGTTGTTGTCGCTACATAACAGCAGATAACACCACCAGGCGTCAGGGCTTTGGCCGCCGCGTCCACGCACTCCCACGGCGCCAGCATGTCGAGGATCACCCGGTCGACGTCGCTCTCGTCGAGGGAGGCGACCAGATCGCCCACGACCAGCCGCCACTGCTGCATGGGGCCGCCGTAGAACTTCTCGACGTTCTTGCGCGCCACCTCGGCGAAGTCCTCGCGCCGCTCGTAGGAGGTGACCGTGCCGCTCTCGCCCACCGCGCGCAGCAGGAAGCACGTGAGCGCCCCGGAGCCGACGCCGGCCTCCACGACCCGCGCGCCGGGGAAGACGTCGGCCATGGCGACGATCTGCGCGGCGTCCTTGGGATAGACGACGGCCGCGCCGCGCGGCATGGAGACCGCGTAGTCCTGCAGCAGGTGGCGGAAGGCCAGATACGGCGTCCCGCCGGAGGAGCGCACGACCGAGCCCTCGGGAGACCCGATCAGGTCGTCGTGCGGGATGGAGCCTTTGTGCGTGTGGAAGACACCGCCCTCTTTGAGCGTCACGGTGTGGCGCTTGTCCTTGGGGTCGGTTAGTTGTACCTGATCACCGGGCCGGAACGGCCCGTGCCTGCGGAAACCCATGCGCGCAAGGCTATATCCGCCCGCCGCCCGCTCGCGCGGGCGCGCGAGCCCACTGGGGTGACCGGTATCAGGTGGAACGCGACCTCTGGGGTGGCGCATCCCCCTCAGAAATGGATTGGCCCTCCGCGCCCGATCCTGGTAGCTCTTTGCCATGCTTCCCCGGCTTCCCGGGCTTCCCCGGTACCCCCGCGAGACGGTCCAGGCGGGCCCGTACCTGCTGCGCCCGCCCGCCAAGGACGACATCGACGCGATCACGCGGGCCTGCGCGGATCCCGAGATCGCCGCCTACGTCCCGAGCGTCCCGGTCCCCTACACCGCCGACGACGCGCGCGTCTTCGTCACCGAGACCGCCCCCGGGACGTGGGAGGCGGGCGGGGCGTACTTCGCCATCGCCGACCCGGCCACCGGCGACTGGCTCGGCAACGCGCTGCTCAAGCCGCCGTCCGCGGCGGGCAACGCCGAGATCGGCTATATGGTCGCGCCCTGGGCCCGCCGGCGTGGAGTGGCCACCAACGTGACCCGGGCCCTCAGCGAATGGGCCTACCAGCACGGGACGCACCGGGTCGAACTGCTCACCGATCTGGAGAATACCGCGAGCCAGCGCGTCGCGATGGCCGCGGGCTACCGCCGCGAAGGCGTCCTGCGGGAGGCCGCCCCCCGCAAGGACGGCGGCGGCCGCACCGACCTGGTGCTGTACGGGCGCCTGGCCACCGACCCCGGCACCCCCCAGCGGTCTTACCTGCCCGACCTGCCCGGGGGGTCGCTCTCGGACGGCGTGGTGCGGCTCGCGCCGCTCACCCTGGCCGACGTCGACGCCTACCAGGCCATGATGAGCGAGCCGGACGTGCTGGTGCGCAGCGTCCCGCCGCTCGCCCCGCTACGCGAGGAGAGCGTGTACCGCGCCCGGTGCACCGGCATGTGGTGGCTGGCGGGCGAGCGGGCCGAGCTCGGCATCCACGACGCCGCCACCGGGGAGTTCGCCGGCCACATCCAGCTCATGAACGTCAACCAGGCGCTCGGCCAGGCGATGATCGGCTACAGCCTGGCCGGGCGCTTCCGCGGCCGCGGGTTCATGACCAGGGCCGTGGACCTGCTGTGCGAGTGGGCCTTCGCCAGGACCTCCCTGCACCGCATCGTCGCCGGCACCGCGACCGACAACACCCCCTCCCACCGCGTGCTGGAGCGCGCGGGCTTCGAGCGGGAGGCCCTGGTCAGAGCGCTGCTGCCGGGCGCGGACGGCACCCGGCACGACGACCTGCAGTGGGTGCGCCTGCGCGGCTGAGCCCCCCTCCCCCGGCCACGCCGCCCTCCCGCCGTGAGGCGCGGCTCCCCCGGGAAGAGCGAGGCGCGGTCCGGAGCGCGCCTCGTGGCAGGAGGCGCGCTCCGGAGCGGAGGCTTCGGCTCAGTCGGCGCCGAACTTCGCGCGCAACGCGGCGAAGGCGGCGTCGGTGCCGGCCAGCGCCCGGTCGATGTCGGCGTCGGTGTGCGCCGCCGACAGGAACCAGTTGTGCCACGGGTGGAGGTACACCCCCTCCTTCAGGCACGCGCCGGACCAGTACATGCCCTTCTCCAGGGTCGTGTCGCCCTCGAAGGACAGCCACGGGATCTGCACCGGACCGGTCTGCCTGACCACGAACCCGTGGGAGGCCGCCTGCGCCGCCAGCCCCTCACGCAGCCGCGTCCCGGCCCGCTCCATCAGCGCCGGGCCGTCGATGTCGCGCAGCGTCTCGATGGTGGCCTTGGCCGCGGCCATGGCGACGGCGGAGAACCAGAACGACCCGGTGGAGTACAACGTCTGCGCCGGGCCGCGCAGCGCGTCGGTGCCGGTGACCGCCGCGATGGCGTAGCCGTTGGCCATCGCCTTGCTCCACGCGGTCAGGTCGGGGCGCACGCCGAGCGGCTCCCACGAGCCGCGCAGGTCGAGCCGGAAGCCGGCGCGCACGTCGTCGATCACCAGGGCGGCGCCGATGCGGTC
This sequence comes from Sphaerisporangium sp. NPDC005288, assembly GCF_040607475.1. Lineage (NCBI taxonomy): Bacteria > Bacillati > Actinomycetota > Actinomycetes > Streptosporangiales > Streptosporangiaceae > Sphaerisporangium > Sphaerisporangium sp. NPDC005288. The sequence continues at coordinate 98,259 of NZ_JBEXGT010000030.1, forward strand.
GGCCAGGGCGCGCACCCCCCGCGCGAAGGCGGGGTCGACCGGCTCCTGGTCCTCGAAGGAGTCGTGCTTGAACGGCGTGACGATGATCGCGGCCACGTCCCCCTCAGCCTGGGCGGCGGCGGCCTCGGCGCCGGCCAGGTCGTTGTAGGGGTACTCGATCAGGTCGGCGCGCTCGCTCGGGGTCGTGCCGGCCAGGCTGGGGGTGCACCACGGGTCGGCCCCGTGGTAGGCCCCGTGGGCCACCAGCACCTTGGAGCGCCCGGTGGCGGCGCGGGCCACCATGAGCGCCTGGGTGGTGGCGTCGGTGCCGTTCTTGGAGAACATCACCCAGTCGGCCGAGGGGATCAGGTCGACCATCAGCTCGGCGAGCTCCACCATGACCGGGCCCGGCCCGTTCAGGCAGTCCCCCGCGGCCTGCTGGGCGGCCGCCGCCTGCTCGACGCGCGGGTGCCGGTGGCCGAGGATGACCGGCCCCCAGCTGCACATCAGGTCGAGGTACTCGCGCCCGTCGGCGTCCCACTGGCGGCAGCCCTCGCCCCGGACGAAGAACTGGGGGTAGCCGGGGGCGAAGATCGCGGCGTTGAGGTGGCCGTACATGCCGCCGGGGACGACCTTGGCGGCCCGGTCGCGCAGTTCGGCGTCGGACACTCTGTCGGACATGTGCTCAGATCCCTTCGGTGGCGGGCAGCGCCCCGGCGCCCTCGTCGGCGAGGCGCTGGAGGTGGTCGACGGTCAGGCCGTCGAGTCCGGCGTCGGAGCCGAGGCCCCCGGCGACCCGGGCGGCCAGGGCGGTGCCCAGGCGGGCGGCGCCGGTGACCTCGTGCCCGGCGAGCAGGCCGGCGATGAACCCGGCGCAGTAGGCGTCGCCGCATCCGGTGGTGTCCACGACGGGCGTGCGCAGGGCGGGCACGCGGACCGCCCCGCCGGCCGTGGCGACCAGGCTGCCCTCGGCGCCGAGGGTGATCAGCACGCCCGCGGGGCCCTCGGCGAGCAGCATGGCCGCCGCCTCCTCCACCGACGACGCGCCGGTGATCATGAGTGCCTGCTCCTCGTTGGGCAGGAAGTGGTCGACGTGCGGCAGGAAGGCGCGGGCCCCCTGCATCAGGTCGGGCATGTTGGACAGCAGGTCCATCGTGACCAGCGTCCCGCCCCGCCTGGCGGCGGTGAGCAGTTCGAAGAAGGCCGGGTCGTGCAGGCCCCAGGTGACGTCCATGCCGCCGAGGTGGACCACGCGCGCCCCGGTCACCTGGGCGGGGTCGAGGTCGGCGGTGGACAGGGTCAGGTTGGCGCCGGGGACGTGGAAGGAGGGCCGCCCGCCGTCGGGGCGGATGGGCAGGATGGAGGCGGCGGTCTGCTCGCCGGTCTTGCGCACGACGCCCCGCACGTCCACGCCGTGCCGTTCCATGAGCATCAGCAGCAGGTCGCCCAGCTCGTCGTGGCCGACCGCGCCGGCCGAGGCGACCGGCACCCCGAGCTTGGCCAGGTCGACGGCGGTGCCGGCGGCGGCGCCCGCGGCCGTCACCCTGATCTGCTCCAGCAGGTGGGTGTCCTGGCCCCGGGGGATGGACTCCACGGGCCGGGCCAGCACATCGACGATGTGCACCCCCAGCGTGAGGACGGTCATGGCGCTTCCTTCGTCCGATACGGGGATTACGCGGATTGCCGGATAATAGACGGGCGCCCGACTAAAATGTCAAGGCGTGGTCGGGTCACATCGGGACCCGCCGTGAAGGGACGGGCATGCCGAAGATCGTCAATCACCGGGAACGCCGCGAGGAGGTCGTGGACGCCGCCCGCAGGGTCATCCTGCGCGAGGGCATCGACGCGGCGACCACCCGGGCCATCGCCAAGGAGGCCGGCTACTCCAACGGCGTGCTCACCCACTACTTCGCCGACAAGGACGACATCCTGCTGTCGGCGCTCAGGGCCTCCCATCGGCGCATCGTGAGCCGCCTGAAGGACAAGCTCACCGGGCGCTCGGGCCTCGCGGCGCTGCGCGAGGTGCTCCTGGACAACCTGCCCCTGGACGAGGAGCGCGCGCAGGAGACCGCCCTGGAGGTCGGTTTCTGGGGCCGCAGCCTGGCGGGCGGCCGGCTGCTGGAGGTGCAGCGCGAGGAGGCCGGCGAGCTGCGCTATCTGGTGCGCACCCTGCTCGACGCGGCCGCGGCGGCCGGCGAGATCGCCACCGGCGAGGACCTCGACGACGTCGCCGCGCGGCTGCTCGCCCTGGTGGACGGACTGAGCCTGCACCGGCTGCTCTACCCCGACCGCCTGCCGCCCGGTTCCCTCACCCGGCTCATGGGCGCCGAGCTGGACCGCCTGACCCCGTGAGCGCGGGCGGGACCGCGCCACGGCATCTTGACCGCACGCCGGCACGCGGCGGGGACCACGAGGAGAACGGAGCGAGATGAGGCTTGCGCGCGAGCGGGAACGGCTGTGCGACATCGGCCGCCGCATGGTGGAGACCGGGCTCGTGCTCGGCACCTCGGGCAACATCAGCGTCCGCGACGGCGACCTGGTGGCGGTCTCGCCCGGCGGGGTCGCCCTGGACCGGCTCACCCCCGAAAGCTGTCCCGTCCTGGACATGTCGGGCCAGGTGCTGGAGGGCGGCCGCAAGCCCTCCTCGGAGGTGCCGATGCACCTGGCGCTCTACGAGAGCACCGGCGCCGCGGCGATCGTGCACACCCACTCACAGAACGCCGTCGTGGTGTCGGCCACGATGAGCGAGCTGCCGGCGATCCACTACAACGTGATGCTGCTCGGCGGCCCGGTCCGCGTGGCGCCCTACGCGACCTACGGCACCCCCGAGCTCGCCGGCAACGTCCGCGCGGCCCTGGAGGGCCGCCTGGCGGCCCTGATGGCCAACCACGGGGCCGTCGCCGTCGGCGCCGACCTGGAGCAGGCCCTTGAGGCCGCGCGCCTTCTGGAGTGGCTGTGCGCCGTCTACGTCCAGGCCCGGACGATCGGCGAGCCGCGCATCCTGTCCGAGGCCGAACTGGCCGCCGTCGTCGAGCGCGCCGTCCGCGGCTGACCCCCCGGCGACGACTCCGGGCGGCCGTCCCGGTGGGACGGCCGCCCGGACTGGAGCGGGGCGGGCGTCAGTCCGTGCGGTGGGACTCGTAGCGCATGGTGCGCGACACGCCGACGCGGACGGTGGTGCCCGGCAGGATGGGCACCGGCTCGTTCGGCGGGATGTCGTAGAAGTTCGGGTCGCCGGGCGGCTGTACCTGGGTGCCGTTGACCGAGCCGAGGTCGATCAGGTTCACGTCCCAGCCGTCCAGCCGCACCCGCAGGTGGCGGCGGGAGACCGAGCCGTCGGGGCTGGTGACCCTGGCCGGGCGCGCCTCGCCCGAGGTGACCTCCGGCGCCCGCTCGGGGTCGCGTCCGAGCAGGTAGTCGCCGTCCAAGGTCAGCGTCAGGCCGTCGTCCAGCAGCAGCACCCCGAGGGGCGGGCGCTCCCCCTTGTAGGGCACCAGCGTGCGCTGCACCAGGGCGATGCCGCAGACCGCGCAGTAGGGCACGCGCGGGTCGTTGAAGTGGTCGTTCTTGCAGTCGACCCCGTAGACCATGGGCCGGCTGAGCGGCTCGGGCGCCGGGCCGGCCTCGGTGGGCTCCAGGAGGGCGCCGGGGGTGTCAGGCCGGTCCTCACCGCCCTCCAGCAGGTAGGACTCGAAGCCGGGCGCCTCGCCCTCGCCGGGGCCGCCGGGCGCCGCGCCGGGGTCCACGGCGGCCATCTCGGGGTCGGTCAGCAGGGACGGCGACGCCTCGTGCTCGCGCTCGGGGGGCGGCGCGGAGGCGAGGGGGGCCGGCTCGGGCAGGGAGGGCACGGACATCGGCGCCGCGCCCATGCCGTACGGCGCGCCCGCGCCGGGCTCGGGACGGGACGGCTCGGGCTCGGCCAGGCTCGCCCCGCCGGACGGCCCTGACCGGCCGGGCGACGCGGACGCCCCGGAGGAACCGGACAGCCCGGAGGGGCCGGACGCCGTCACCGGGTCGGGACCGGGGAAGGGATCGGCGGCCATCGCCTGGCGCACATTCCCGGACCCCTCGGCGGCCGGGCCGCCGGCGTCCTGCCCATCGGTGAAGGAGCAGATCACGCCGCCACCGGGGATCACGCCCGCGTCCAGCCGGGCCCGCCTGATCGGCGGCCCGGCGTCCGGCAGGCGCAGCTCGACGGCCGACACCGGCCCGGCGACCAGCCGGTCGGTCCAGGTCAGGGCGTCCTTGCCGTCGAGGCGGACCTCGGTGCCCGGCCCGGTGATGGACGCCTGGGCGTCCCCGCTGACCAGCACCGCGATGCCGCCGCCCACCGGGCCGGCGAGGGCGCAGGCGATCGGCTCGGCCGTCATCGAGCGCGCGAGGACCTGGGCGGCGCGCCGGGCCAGGGCCCTGCCGTCGCCGCCGGAGGCCGCGGTCTCGCGCACCGCGGACAGCAGCTCCTCGGCGACGGCGTCGGCCGCGTCGCACACCAGCAGCAGGCCGCCCACATGGGCGATCAACCCGTCGCCGGGAAGCGGACGCACCACCCCCACGCCTTGCTCCGTCACAGAACTCTCCCTCTCCGAAAACGCCACCGGATGGACGGCACCCGCATCGGGTCGCCCACCACCAGCCAAACACTAATCCGGACGACGGCGAACCGTGTCCGGAGGGTGGCGGGCGGGACCGGGTCGATGAGGCTACCGATGGCACCGGACCGTAGCAAAAACCACAGCAGAAGTCCCTCCGCGACCAAGGTGAGCAGACCGAACAAGCTCCGCCTTTCTCCCCGCGGATCGGCTCCTCATGCCACGCCGGAACCGGGCGGAGGCGAAGGCCGAGGAGCGCCGTGCCGGGACGGGCCCGGTCGCGGCGCGGCCCCGGTCGCGGACGAGGAGCGGGTCAGACCCCGCTGAAGACCCGGTTGACGTCGGCGGTGACCAGCACGCCGTAGACGTCCCCGCCCCGCTCGACCAGGAGGTACTCCCCCGAGGGGGTCTCGCGCATGGCGTCGATCAGCGACTCGCCCGCCAGGTCGGCCGGCAGGACCAGCGAGGGTTCCAGGCTGCGCGACAGCGCGCCGACGCTCACCCAGGGCCGCCGCTGCTCGGGCGTGGCGGCGACGGCGGCCTCGTTGACGATGGCCGTGGGGTGCCCATCGTGGTCGACGACGACCATGGCGCCCGCCTGCGCCTCGCGGGCGCGGCGCATGGCCTCGGCCAGCGGCACCTCGGCGGTGACCGCGATGGCGCGCCTTGCCAGCGTGCGGGCCTGGAGGTGGGGCATGCGGGCGCGCACCTTGGCCACCTGCAGCGACTGGCTCGCGCCCATCCAGATGAAGGAGGCCAGCAGCACCGACCACAGCACCTGGCCCCAGTCGGGCTCCTGCTCGGTCACCCAGGAGGAGCCCAGGGTCAGCACCACCAGGGCGACGGCGAGCCCGCGCCCGAACCAGGCGGCGGCCTTGGTGCCGGTGACGGAGTTGCGGGTGAGCTTCCACACACCGGCCCGCAGCATGCGGCCGCCGTCGAGCGGCAGGCCGGGCAGCAGGTTGAACACCCCGACGATGAGGTTGGAGACCCAGAGCTGCAGGATCAGCACGGACGGGATGGTCTCGGCGGGCACGACCAGGCTGACGGCGAACCCGGCGGCGGCCAGGCCCAGCGACACCAGCGGGCCGACGAAGGCGACGAGGAACTCCCGCGACGGCGTCTCGGGCTCGCGCTCGATCTCGGAGACCCCGCCGAGCATGTAGAGCGTGATGCGCCGCACCGGCAGCCCGAAATGGCGGGCCATCACGCAGTGGGCCAGCTCGTGCAGCAGCACCGAGATGTAGAGGAAGACGGCGAAGACGAAGGCGACCAGGTAGGTGGTGAAGGTGGTCCTGCCCGGCAGGTGGTCGGCCACCACGGGCTGGAAGGTGTAGGTGATGAACGCCGCGACGATCAGCCACGTCGGCGACACGTAGATGGGAATGCCGAACGGGCTTCCCATGCGCAGCCCCGGAGACGCAGGCCGTTGCGGGGTCTGGGTGCTCATGATTGTCGTCGTCCCTCCTCGTGCCTCGATGCTACGCGCCTCGCGGCGCGGAAAGACCTGCCCGAAGGGCGTCCCCGGCCTGAAGTGTCGCCCGGCTGACCTACAGTTCCGGCATGAGCATTTCGGAGCCGCCCGCGATCATCGGCAGTCTCTCCCCCTCCCGCGCGGGTGACTTCATGACATGTCCGCTGCTCTACCGCTTCCGGGTGATCGACCGGCTTCCCGAGCGCCCCTCCCCGGCCGCCGTGCGCGGCACGCTGGTCCACGCGGTGCTCGAGCGGCTGTACGACCTGCCGGCCGCCGAACGCGACGTCGCGGCGGCGCAGGCACTGCTCGACCCGCAGTGGACCCGCCTGCTGGAGCAGTCGCCCGAGTACTCCGCCTTGTTCGAGGACGACTCCGAGCACGAGCGCTGGATCGGCCAGGCGCGCCAGATGCTCGAGCGCTATTTCGCCCTGGAGGACCCGCGCCGCCTGGAGCCGGCCGAGCGCGAGCTGTACGTCGAGGCGGTGCTCGACAGCGGGCTGATGCTGCGCGGCTACATCGACCGCGTCGACGTGGCGCCCACCGGTGAGGTGCGGGTGGTCGACTACAAGACCGGCAGCGCGCCGGGCCGCGACTTCGAGGCCAAGGCGCTGTTCCAGATGAAGTTCTACGCGCTGGTGCTGTGGCGGCTGCGCGGCGAGGTGCCCCGGCTGCTGCAGCTGATGTACCTCGGCAACGGCGAGATCGTGCGCTACGCCCCCGACGAGGCCGACCTGCTGGCGACCGAGCGCAAGGTGCAGGCGCTGTGGGAGGCCATCGAGCGCTCGCTGACCACGCGCGAGTGGCGGGCCCGCCGCTCGCGGTTGTGCGACTGGTGCGACTACCAGGCCCTGTGCCCGGAGTTCGGCGGCACTCCCCCGCCGGTGCCCGACCGGCGCCCCGGCGACACCATCAGGGGCGCCCGCCGCGCGGCCACCGACGAACTCTGAAGCTCAGGCGCCGTCGGCGCCCCCCTCCTCGTCGAGGTGGGGCGGGATGCCCAGGGCGGCCTCGTCCGGCCCGCAGTGTTCCGGGCGCCAGGAGACGGCCGGCCCCTCGGCCTGGCGGCGGCGCTCGGCGCCCACCATCTCGCTGACGGTCTCGCGCACGCGCCTGACGGTGTCGAGGTTGGCGTGCCGCTGGGCCTCGGGGATGTCGCGCCGTCCGTAGCCGAAGTGCATCACCGGACCCCCTTCGTCCGCCGTCGCTCTGGACGAGGTCTCCCCACACGCTCACGATGAAGCTGTGGCATGTTCGTCATCGCCTCCGCCGTTCACGCCGCCACCGACCGCTCACCGTTCCCAGAGTGCCGCCGGTCGACTACGTACGGTACTCATTGAGATCCATTGCGTATTCGACACTTTGTGTGTAAAGACTTGTGGAAGGCGTCAGGAGACCAGTAAGAACCGACGAACGGAGCGAGATGCCCGCCCCCCGAGAGCTCGACCCGGCCGCCTCCGCCCAGGCCCTGTTCGGCTACGAGCTGCGGCGTCATCGCACCGCGGCCGGTTGGACGATGGAGCAGCTCGCGCAGAAGATCTGCTTCTCCGTCGCGCTGGTGGGCATGGTGGAGAACGCCCGGCGCTCCCCATCACGCGACTTCGCCGAGCGCTGCGACAAGGCGTTGCAACTGGACGGCGCCCTGCTGCGGCTGTGGCCGTTCATCAACCGCGCCTCGACCCCGTCCTGGTTCCGTCCGTGGCTGGAGGTCGAGCGCGAGGCGGCCACCCTTCGCACCTGGGAGCCGCTGGTGGTCCCGGGGCTGCTGCAGACCGAGGAGTACGCGCGGGCGATCTTGCTGGGTGAGCCCCGCGTGACTCCCGAGGACGTCGAGGAGCAGGTGGCGGCCCGCATGGAGCGCCAGCGCATCTTCGAGCGTCCCGAGCCGCCCATGCTGTGGGCGGTGCTCGACGAGGCGGTGCTGCACCGGCCGATCGGCAGCGCGCAGGTCATGACCGCGCAGCTGCACCGCCTGCTGGAGGCCGGAGCGCTGCCGTGCGTGACGATCCAGGTCGTCCCCCTCAGCGCGTACTCCACCACAGGGCTGGAAGGGGGGTTCATTATCGCCCAGACGCGCGGCCTGCCCGATACCGTTTACCTGGAGTCCGCAGGTCACGGCCAGGTCGTCGAGCGGGCGGCGGAGGTCGAAGAGCTCACCGTTCGGTACGAAGTGATCCGCGCTGAGGCGCTTCCCCAGCGCGCGTCACTCGAGTTGATCAGGGAGACGATTCAGCGATGGACCACCTGAAGGACGAGCTGCGCGAAGCGGCATGGTCGAGATCCCCCTACTCCGGCAGCAGCGGCGGCAACTGCGTCGAGGTGGCCCGCCTGCCCGGCGGCCGCGTCGGCGTGCGCGACAGCAAGCGCCCCGCCGGTCCCCCGCTGGTCTTCGCGGCCAGCGAGTGGACCTTGTTCAGTCACGGCGTGAAGGCGGGGCACTTCGGCGCCTGAGCCCTCCCGTGGTCCGTACGGTCGCCGGCGAGACCGTGCGGATCCCCGAAAGCGGCCGGACCTCACGACGGCCCGCCCGGAAGGCGGGCGCCCGCGTCCGTCCACCGCCGCTCAGGCGGCGCCACCAGGAGACCGGCGATCCTTCCGGGTTTCGGAACCGGCCGGGATGTTGCCCTCTTCGACGTACTTGACCAGCAGTCGCATCGCCTCGGCCGACGGCGTGCCGGGCTCGACGGTGTAGATGAACAGCGTCTGGTCGGGGTCTCCAGGCAGCGACAGCGTGTGGTAGGTCATGACGATGTCCCCGACGATGGGATTGTCGTAGCGCTTGATCCCCCTGACCCTCTCGTGGACGTCGTAGCGCGCCCACAGCCGCCGGAAGTCGGCGCTGTCCTTCGTCAGGCCGTGGATCACCTCGGCCAGCCGGGGGTCGTCCGGGCGGCGGCCGAACTCGAACTTCAGTATGGCGGCGACGTTGGCGGCCACCCCTTCCCAGTCGTCGTGCAGCCTGCGGGCGCGCGGGTCGCAGAAGATGTACCGCGCCATGTTGCGCTCGGCGGCCGGCATGGCGTAGAAGTCGCAGCACAGCGCCCTGAGCAGCCGGTTGGCGGCCAGCACGTCGCAGCAGCGGCCGATCACGAACGCCGGGATGCCGCCCTGTTCCAGGCTCTCCAGCAGTTGGTAGGTCTCCCGGGCGACCCGCTGGGGCCGGCGCGGAGGATGTCCGCGCGCGGGACCCGCCCCCGCCAGGTCGAGCAGATGGGTCCGCTCTGTCTCGTCCAGCCGCAGAGCGCGGGCGATGGCCGCGAGGACCTCTCGCGAGGCGTTGCGGCTGCGGCCCTGTTCCAGGCGGGTGTAGTAGTCGACGCTGACCCCGGCCATGCGGGCCAGCTCTTCGCGCCGCAGCCCCGGGACCCGCCGCCGTCCGGCGGAACGGTCGTCCTGAGGCTGCTCGGGACTCAGCCGGTCACGGCGTGATCGGAGGAACTCCCCCAGTTCCGTAGCATGGGCCATATGTCCAGTATGTCGGGTTTGTTGAATGTCTCCATGCCGGGTCGCGCCTAGCCTGGTACTGGTGGTCCCGGTCTGAAGGGTGCCAGTTCAAACCCCTGTTCTCCGCCCTCCCACGTGCTTTGCTGGAAGAGCATCACCTGACAGGCCCACCAGTGACGCCGGACGTTCACCTCCAGACGGCCGGAAGGAGGACGGCATGACCGATTCGATACTCAAGGCGACGCTCGACCGGCTCGACCGGGCAGGCAGGCAGGCCGATCGGGCCACGGCCCGCGCCGAGCAGGCCATGCGCCAGACCGCGGCCGTGCTTGAGGAACAGCGCCGCTTCGCCATCGACGCCTCGCACGAGCTCCGCACCTGCCTGGCCGGCCTGCGCGCCGAACTGGAGGAGGCGCGCATGCACCCCGACCAGACCGACCTGGGCGAGCTGCTGGAGCGGACGCTGGCCGGCGTCGGCCGCCTGCAGGCCGCCATCGGCGACCTGCTCCTGCTCGCCACCACCGAGCAGGGGGAGCCGCGCGAGTCCGAGCGGGTCGACCTCGGCGAACTGGCCGCCGAGGCGGCGCCGGAAGGCGCCGATGTGGTCTGCGTCCCGGGCCATGGGGTCACCGTCGAGGCGGTGCGGCCGGACCTGGCGCAGGCTCTGGCCATCCTGCTCGGCCGGGCGCGGCGGGGCGAGGGCGACGGCACGGTGGTGCGCGTGCGGGTGCGCCGCGACGGCGACTGCGCCGAACTCACGGTGACCGGCGACGGGGCGGCCGCGGAACACGAGCGGATGGAGCGCCTCACGCGGCTGGACACCTTCCCCCGGGGCGACCAGGCCGGCCTGAGCCTGGCGGTCGCGCGGGGCATCGCCCACGCCCACCACGGCACGCTGTGGGCCTACCTGCGGCCGTCGGGCGCGAGGAGCTTCGTGCTGCGCCTGCCCGTGGCCGCGTCCGGCGACGGTGACACCGCCGACCTGGAGCGGGTCGCGCACGCCCCCCGCCCCTTTCGCGCCGCCTGAACCGACCGGCCGGCCGGCCCGCGCGCCGGCGTCGCGATCAGCGGCCGGCGGCCTGCCCGGACCCACCGGACCCGAGCCGCCGCCCGCCGCCCGGCCGGTGGTCCTTCCCCGGGATGAGGACGATATCCATCCTCAGCAGGGTGGCGAATAGCACGGAAGTCCTAAATTGAGAGGGTGCGCACGACCCCCGGCAGCCCGCGAGCCTGGCTCAGAGCCCATCCTCTGATCGGCGACTCGGCCCTCGCTCTTCTCATCACCGCGCTGTCGGCCGCCACGGTCGTGGTCAACGCCGCCGGCGCCCCCACCGCCGGGGTCGGCCCCACTAGGTCCCCGGACGCGCTCAGCCTCGTCCTGATCACGCTCACCTGCGCGGCCGTGGCGCCGCGCAGGCGCTGGCCGCTCGTGCTGCTGTGCCTGGCCGAGCTGCCGCAGGTCGCGCTGGCCGCGCTGGACTACGACGCCGGGCTCACCGGGCTGGTGTCGCTCATCCTGCTCTACACCGTGGCCGCCTATCGGGGGCTGGCGCTGAGCCTGGTGGCCGCCGCGGTCGTCTCCCTCTCCCATCTCACCTCGATGCTCCTCGGCGCGGACACCGGCGGCTGGGGGCAGCAGACGTTCGTCGTGGTCGTGGCGCTGACGGTGTGGGTGGTGGGCCGCTCGATCCGGCTGCGCCGGGCCTACCTCGCCGAGCTCGTCGACCGGGCCGAGCGGCTGGAGCGGGCCCGGGAGGCCGACACCCGCGCCGCCCGCGCCGAGGAGCGCTCGCGCATCGCCCGCGAACTGCACGACGTGGTGGCCCACCACGTGAGCGTGATGACCGTCCAGGCCGCGGCGGCCCGCAAGGTGCTGGACACCCGTCCGGAGGCCGCCAAGGACGCCCTGGTCGCCATCGAGGAGATGGGCAGGACCGCCATGCGCGAGATGCGGGGCATCGTGGGCGTGCTGCGCACCGACGGCGAGGCCGGGGAGCGCGCGCCCCAGCCCGGCATGGGCGACCTGCCCGGGCTGGTCGACCAGATGCGCGAGGCGGGGCTGCGGGCGCAGCTGTGGGTCGAGGGCGAGCGGCGAGCGCTGCCGCCGGGCATCGACCTGGCCGCCTACCGCCTGGTCCAGGAGGCCCTCACCAACAGCCTGCGGCATGCCGGGCCGGCGGCGCGGGCATGGGTGACCGTCCGCCACGACCCGGGCGAGCTGCTGGTACGGGTGGAGGACGACGGGACGGGCGTCAACGGGGCGAGCCCGCGGGGGCCGGACGACCGGCAGGGACACGGTCTGGTGGGCATACGCGAACGAGTCTCACTCTATGGTGGAATCCTGCGAATCGGCCCGCGCCAGGGGGGCGGATTCGAGGTACGGGCCCGTTTCCCCCTCAAGGACTCACACACATGACAATCAGGGTGCTGCTGGTCGACGACCAACCGCTGCTGCGCACCGGCTTCCGGCTGATCCTCGAGGCCGAGCCCGACATCACGGTCGTCGGCGAGGCGGGCAACGGGTCGACGGCCCAGGACCAGTCGCGGGCGCTGCTGCCCGACGTGGTCCTCATGGACATCCGCATGCCGGGAGTCGACGGCATCGACGCCACCCGGCGCATCGTCCGGGACGCCGCGCCGGGCGCCCACGTGCCCCGCGTGCTGGTGCTGACGACCTTCGACCTGGACGAGTACATCGTCGAGGCCCTGCGCGCCGGCGCCAGCGGCTTCCTGCTGAAGGACGTGCCCCCCGAGGAGCTGGTGCAGGCGATCCGGGTGGTGGCGGCCGGGGACGCCATCGTCGCGCCGAGCGTGACCCGGCGGCTGCTGGACAAGTTCGCCACCCGGCTGCCCTCGGCCCACCAGCAGGCCACCCCCGCCCGCGTGCACCGGCTGACCGAGCGCGAGCTGGAGGTGCTGCGCCTGATCGCCCGGGGCATGTCCAACGCCGAGATCGCCGCCGAGCTCGTGGTCAGCGAGACCACCGTCAAGACCCATGTGGGCAACGTGCTGACCAAGCTGGCGCTCCGCGACCGGGTGCAGGCCGTGGTCCTGGCCTACGAGACCGGCCTGATCACCCCCGGCGCCATCCCCTGATCACCGACGTGACCGCCGGCTTCCGCCTCACCCGGTCCCGCCCCGCGTCACAGTGACGTCAGCGCCTCGAACGACACCTCCACCGAGACCGGATCATCGAAGGACAGACGCCGGGTGTGCCCGCACCTCAGCTCGTATCTCCCTTCGGACAGCCGATGCTCCTCGATGAGTTCCACCTCCTCGCCCGCCTGGTCGAGGAAGACCAGGAGATAGACCGGAATCCCGGCCGCGGCATAGGCGGCCTTCTTGTCGACGGTGTCGGTGCGGTACGAACTCTCCGGCGAGACGATCTCCACCACGAGCAGGGCGTCCGTCGCGTACAGGCGCCGGTCGCCCGGCAGGCAACGGAACACCGTGACATCGGGGCGCCGGAGGTTGAGGGGAAGGTCGCTGATGCGGACGTCGACGTCGGTCTCCACCATCAGGCAGGGCTCCGGCTTGCGAGCCTGCTCCAGCGTCGCGGCCAGCCGTCTTCCCACCCGGTTGTGCATGCGTGAAGGACTCTCGCACTTGACGATATGACCGTCGATCACCTCGATCGTGCGGCAGAAGTCCTCAGGCAACGCCTTGTAGTCCTCCGCCGTGATCTGGTCGGGAATCCAGCGGTACCAGTCACCGGGCACGCGACTCGTCATGGCCATACCTTAACGACCACCCTTCGCCCCTCCACGTCCACATCCACTCCGCGTGATGACATGGACACTCTAAGAAGTCGCCAAGGGTGCGTGCGGCGGAACGGGGGATCTCATCTGGGAGATGAGCCCCCGCGGCCGCGGCGATCGGGTAGGGCCTACTCCGCGGCCGGGCCGGGCGCGGCGGGGACGGCGTCCGCGGGGGGCGCGTCGTTCGGGGAGGGGACGTTCTCCGGGAAGTGGCAGGCGGCCTGGTGGCCGGGGGCCAGCAGCGTGAGAGGCGGCTCCACGGTCTTGCAGATCTCCTGGGCCTTCCAGCAGCGCGTGTGGAACCGGCAGGCCGGCGGCGGGTTGATCGGGCTCGGCACGTCGCCCTGCAGGCGGATGCGCTCGCGCCCCCCGCGCCCCTTGACGTCCGGCACCGGCACGGCCGACAGCAGCGCCGTGGTGTAGGGGTGCATGGGCGTCTCGTACAGGCCCTTGCGGTCGGCGATCTCGACGATCTTGCCGAGGTACATGACCGCCACCCGGTCGCTGATGTGCCGGACCACCGACAGGTCGTGGGCGATGACCACGTAGGTGAGGTCCAGCTCGTTCTGCAGGTCCTCCAGCAGGTTGACCACCTGGGCCTGGATGGACACGTCCAGAGCGGACACCGGCTCGTCGGCGATGATGAGCTTGGGCTTGAGCGCGAGCGTCCGGGCGATGCCGATGCGCTGCCGCTGGCCGCCGGAGAACTCGTGCGGGTAGCGGTTGTAGTGCTCGGGGTTGAGCCCGACCAGCTCCAGGATCTCCTGGACGGCCTTCCTGGTGCCGTGCTCGGTCTTGACGCCCTGGATGCGGAACGGCGCGCCCACGATCGCGCCGACCGTGTGGCGCGGGTTGAGCGAGCTGTAGGGATCCTGGAAGATCATCTGCATGTCGCGGCGGAGCGGCCGGAGGGCGCCCTGCGACATGTGGCTGATGTCCCTGCCCTCGAATACGATCTTCCCGCCGGTGGGCTCGAGCAGCCGGGTGATCAGCCGCCCGGTCGTGGTCTTGCCACAGCCGGACTCGCCCACCAGGCCGAGGGTCTCGCCCTTGCGCACGTCGAACGACAGGCCGTCGACGGCCTTGACCGCCCCCACCTGGCGCTTGATCAGGCCCTTGGTGATCGGGAAGTGCTTCTCCAGCCCGTCGACGGACAGCAGGGCCTCGGGCGTCTCGCTCACACCGACTCCAGGTTGGGCTTGATCTCGTTCTCCCAGATGGCGCGCCGTTCCTCGGCCGCCATGTGGCAACGCACCAGGTGCCCGCCCTCGCTCTCCAGGAGCTCGGGCACCACGGTCTTCGCCCTGCCGTCCGTGCGCCCCTCGAAGGCGCAGCGCGGGTGGAACGCGCAGCCGGGTGGGACGTTGATCAGCGACGGCGGGGTGCCCTTGATGGGCATGAGACGCTCGGTGCGGTCGCGGTCGAGCCTCGGCATCGAGCCGAGCAGGCCCCAGGTGTAGGGGTGCTCGGGGCGCTCGAAGATGCCCTCGGCCGAGCCGTACTCGATGCACTTGCCGCCGTACATCACCAGGATGTCGTCCGACAGCTCGGCGACCACGCCGAGGTCGTGCGTGATGATGATCAGCGCGGAGTTGAACTCCTGCTGCAGGTCGCGCATCAGGTCCAGGATCTGCGCCTGGACGGTCACGTCCAGCGCGGTCGTCGGCTCGTCGGCGATCAGCAGCTCGGGGTCGCACGACAGCGCCATGGCGATCATGGCGCGCTGACGCATGCCGCCGGAGAACTCGTGCGGGTAGCTGTCGACGCGGCGGTCCGGCTGCGGGATGCCGACCCGGCCGAGCATGTCGATCGCGTGCTTGCGGGCGACCGCCTTGCTCACCTGGTTGTGGATGCGGTACGCCTCGATGATCTGGGCGCCCACGGTGTAGTAGGGGTGCATGGCCGACAGCGGATCCTGGAAGATCATCGCCATCTTCTTGCCGCGCAGCGTGCGGACGTGCTCGGCGCTGCTCGCGACCAGTTCCTCCCCGTCCAGCCAGATCTCGCCGGAGATCTTGGCCCGGCCGCCCTTGTGCAGGCCGAGGATGCCGAGGCTGGTCACGCTCTTGCCGGAACCGGACTCGCCCACGATGCCGAGGGTCCTGCCGCGCTCAAGGGAGAACGACAGCCCGTCCACCGACTTCACCAGGCCGTCGTCGGTCGGGAAGTGGACCCGCAGGTCCTTCAGCTCCAGAAAACTCATGCGAGCCTCACTCTCGGGTCGACCACCGCGTAGAGCAGGTCGACCACCAGGTTCGCCAGGACGACGAAGAACGCGGCGACCAGCACCACGCCCATGACCTTCGGAAGGTCCTGGTTGGTGATCGCGTCGATGGCGTACTTGCCGATGCCGGGCAGGGAGAAGGTGCTCTCGGTGAGCACCGCGCCGCCCATCAGCAGGCCGAGGTCGAGGCCGAAGATGGTCAGGATGGGGGTGAGCGCCCCGCGCAGGCCGTGCTTGAAGACGACCACACGCTCGGTGAGCCCCTTGGCCCTGGCCGTGCGGATGTAGTCCTCGTTCATCGTCTCCAGCATGCCCGATCGCGTGAGGCGCGCGTACCCGGCGGCGTACAGGAAGGCCAGGGTGATCCACGGCAGGATCAGGCTGTAGGCCCACTGGGCGGGGTTGACGAAGAACGGGGTGAAGCTGCCGCCGGGCGCGGTGATCGCGAGCGGACGGCCGTAGCTGAACAGCACGAGGGAGACGATGCCGGTGAAGAAGATGGGCAGCGACACCCCGGCCAGGGCGATGCCCATCGCGGCCCGGTCGAACACGCTGCCGCGCCTCAGCGCCGACACCACGCCGGTCGCCACGCCGGCGATCAGCCACAGGACGGCCGCGCCGAGGGCCAGCGAGATGGTGACCGGCAACCGGCCGATCAGGTCGGGCCACACCGGCAGGCGGCTGAGGAAGGAGTAACCCAGGCAGGGCGCGGGGCAGTGCTCGGTGGTGGGACCGTAGCTGTAGTCGGCGCCGACGACGATGCCCTTGGCGAACCTGCCGTACTGGACGATCAGCGGATCGTTGAAGCCGAGCCTCTCAGCGGCGATCTTGACCTGCTCGGCGGTGGCGGTACGGCCGACGTACCGGGCGGCGAGGCTCTCGGAGGTGGCGCCCGCCAGGCGCGGCACCAGGAAGAAGATGGCGAATGTGATCATGCTCACGATGGCGAGCATGACGACACCCCAGATCAGGCGCCGGATGATGTATGTGACCACAGTCCCCCCGGCTCCGGGGGCCGGCCGGTCGGCCGGCCCCCTGCCGCGTTCACGTGTCTGTCGGATCTATCGGATGGTCCGGGCCTTCTACTACTGCAGGCCCATGTTGAGGTAGTCGTACATGCCGAACGCATCGCTGACGTAGACGTTCGTCACGCCCTTGCCGCGGATGAGCAGGCTCTTGGCCCAGATGCCCGGAAGGATGAACGCGTCGTCCATGACCTTCTGGTCGATCTGGCCCCAGATCGGCTCGCGCTTGGCGACGTCGGTCTCCAGGCTCGCCTGGTCCAGCAGCTTGTCGACCTCGGGGTCGCGGACGCTGATGTTGGAGGAGCCGCCGGTCTCGCGGATCACGCGGCTGTCGACCATCTGCTGCAGGAAGCCGTAGCCGTCGGGCCAGTCGGCGCCCCAGCCGTTGACGGCCAGGCCCAGCTTGTTCTCCTTCGCGTACCCGGGCTTGCCGGCGTACAGCGCGAAGTAGTCGGCCTGCGGGAACGGCTTCAGCGTGAGCTTGATGCCGACCTTGCCCAGGGACTGCTGCAGCGCCTCGGCGGTGGCCTTCTCCTTCGGGCGCTCGGCGCGGTAGGAGATGTTGGTCTCGAAGCCGTTGGGCTGGCCGCAGGCCGTCAGGGCCTCCTTGGCCTTGGCGGCGTCGCCGTGGTTGTCGGCACCGGCCGGGTAGGGGTTGATGTCCTTGTGGCCGGGGATGCCCGGGGGCAGCAGGCTGGTGGCGATCTGGCCGCCGGAGAACTCGCCTCCGTAGGCGGTCTGGTAGGCGACCTTGTCCGCGGCGTACTCCACGGCCTTGCGGCAGTCGAGGTTGTCCAGCGGCTTCACGTTGCCGTTGATCGAGGTGTACCACAGACGGGTGATCGTCGGGTTGTCGGTGGTTGCCTTGAGGTTCGGGTCGGTCAGCACCCGCCCGAGGGTGGCCGGCTGGGCGCCGGTGCCGGCGAGGTCGACGTGCAGGTCGCCCGAGAGCAGGCGGTTGTCGATGTCGTCGGCGTTGACGTTCGTGGTGACCTCGTAGCCGTCCGGCAGCGCCTTGCGGTTGGGGTCGGTGGCGGCGTCCCACTGGTCGTTGCGGACCAGGTTGAAGCCCTTGCCGATCTCGTTCTTGTCGAACTTGTACGGCCCCGAGGAGATGACGTGCTCCTTGTACTTGGCGCCGGTGTCCTTGGCCTTGGGGACCGGGATCGTCGCCGGGAGCTGCGCGAAGTAGTCGAAGCCGCTGTAGGGCTGCTTGAGGTGGAAGACGATCGTCTGGTCGTCGGGGGTCTCGATCGCGCTGTCGGTGTCGGCGTCCTTGGACTTGTAGGCGCCCTTGTAGTCCTTCGGCCAGTTCAGCGTGTCGTTGAAGTAGGTGTACCCGTCGGGGAACACCTCCTTGTCGAAGGAACGCTCGACGGCGTACTTGACGTCCTTGGAGGTGATCGGCGTGCCGTCCTCGAACTTCACGCCCTGCTTGAGCTTGTAGGTCCAGGTCTTGGCGTTGTCGCTCGGGACGCCCAGGCTCTCGGCGAGGTCGGGGATGAGCTCGGTGCTCTCTTTGCCGGGGGCCGGCTTGAACATCACCAGCGAGCGGCCGTACAGGCGGATGAAGTTCCAGGAGTAGCCGTAGTAGGTGTCACCCGGGTCCAGGGAGTCCCAGTCGCCGGCGTTGGCCAGCTTGATGATGCCGCCCTTCTTGTCGGAAGGGTTGTACACCTGCGTGAGGGCGGCGTTGAACTCCGCCTTCGCGCCACCACCCGCGGGCGCCGCCGCGCCCGACTGGCTCGGCGACGTCGCCGTGCCGCCGCCACAGGCGGACAGCCCCAGGGCGAGAACCGCACCCAGGGCGGTCACCCCCAGTGTGGTTTTTCTCTTCATCTACAAAACCCCTTGTTGTCGGGAGCCAGAGAACTTGCGGGGAGATCGGGTGGAGCTCAGCGGGCTCGCGGGTCCAGGGCGTCGCGGAGGCCGTCGCCGAACAGGTTGAAGGCGAGCACGGTGATGAAGATCGCCATACCGGGGAAGAACATGAAGTGCGGGATCGTGTAGAACCGCACCGCGTCCGACAGCATGCCGCCCCAGGTGGCGGTGGGCGGACGCACACCCACGCCGAGGAACGACAGCGCCGCCTCGAACAGGATGTTGGTCGGGATCAGCAGCGTGGAGTAGATCAGGATGGGCGCCATCAGGTTCGGCAGCATCTCGCGGAAGATGATGTACGGCCCGCGGGCCCCGAGGCTGCGGGCGGCGTCGACGAACTCCCGCTCGCGCAGCGACAGCGTCTGGCCGCGCATGATGCGGCCGATGTAGGGCCAGTTGAAGAAGCCGATGATGAAGACCAGCAGCGATACGCGCAGCGCGTCGCCCGACAGGCCGAACGCCGTGTCGGGCACGACGCCGGCGAGCGCGATGGCGAACACCAGCAGCGGGAAGGCAAGGAAGATGTCCATCGCCTTGCTGATCAGCGAGTCGACCCAGCCGCCGAAGTAGCCGGCGACGATGCCGAGAACGGTGCCGATGCACACCGAGAGCAGCGTGGCCAGGAAGGCGATCAGCAGCGAGATGCGGGCGCCGTAGACGACGCGGCTGAAGATGTCGCGGCCGTTGACCGGCTCGACGCCGAACAGGTGGTCGCCGCTGATGCCGGTGCCGTCCTTGGGCGCGAGGGTCTCGGAGCTGATGAGGTCCTGGTTGAAGTCGTTCGGGGGGTGCCCCAGCCAGGAGACGATCAGCGGGGCGAAGATCGCCACGAGGATCAGGAAGATCACCACGCCGGCCCCGGTGAGCGCCACCTTGTCCCGCTTGAGGCGCGTCCACGCGATCTGGCCGAGCGATCGGCCCTCGATCGCCTTGCTCTGCGTCCCCTCGAGCACGGCTTCCGGCATGGCCTGAAGCTCCGCGCCGGAGACGTCGAGCGGTGAGGTCATAGTTGTCGGCCCCCTGGATCCCAGACGACTGTGGCTGTCCGATGCGCCGCCCGCCGCCGGGTGGCCACAGGCTTCGCCCATCTTCGGGCAGGCCGCGGGTGTGCGACCCCCGGACGCAGAATCTACGTGCTGAGCTGCACTGACCAGTACCTGAGCACGCTATGTGGCTCAACTGTGATTCATGCGAAATTCATTCGTGTTGATCTTGAAGCGAATGTCCTGGGGGTGTAGGGATTGTGTCGCGGAACCGTGACACTGCGCCGGAAGCCTCGCGGGCGTAGGGGCTACGGCGCCGAAGACCCTCCGGCGCCCCTCCCGCGAGGCCGGAAATCATGGCCGGAAGACCCTGCTGGTGATCTTATCGCGGGCCCCCCGGCCCTCGATTTACCGATCTTGAGCTCGATATCGACGTTACCGGAACGTTACCTTCCGTCCATCCGGCGGCACCCGGGCGGCCTCCTTGCCCGGGCCGTTCCTTCACGACACGACAGACCCGCGCCAGGGCCAGAGGGACGCGGCGCCACCCGAGCCCAGGGCGACCCGCGCCGGGCCAGGACGAATCGAGGCGGGCCGGAGCGCTAGCTGATGCCCCGGCGCTTGAGGATCTCCTCGATGTCGGACAGGTCGTCGTCGGCGGCCGGCGCGGCGGGCTGCTTGCCGGGCAACGGGCGGCGCAACGGCTGGGTGGGGGCCGCGGCGCCGGGCGCCGGGCCCGCCGTCGCGGCGGCGCGCCCGGCCGGACGCTCGCCCGCGGGGGCGGCGGCGCGGCGCCTGCCGCGCATGACGCCGGAGACCAGGAAGAGCAGCGCCGACAGCCCCGCCACGATCACCCCGGCCCACACCATGGGCGAGAGGACCAGGCCGGTGAGGAACCCGGCGACGGCCGTGCCCGCCTGCCACAGGGCGGGCAGCGCGCCGGTGAGGTAGGCGGCGATCGGGATCAGCGACCAGGCGGCGCCGCGCAGGCCCGCGGCCGCCCCGCGCCTGCGCAGGGCCAGGAAGCTCAGCACCAGCCCCGCCGCGCTCACCCCCGCGCACAGCGGCAACCAGGCGATCTGGTCATAGGACATAACGGCTCGCCCCCCTTGTCACGGCTCTCGCTCTCCATCCTGGCACGCGAGCGGGCGCCACCCCCTCCTCCTGGAGGATGGCTCCACCCCGGCTCACGGGGGATGCCGTCCCCTAAGGGACGCCGCCGGGGATGCGTCTTCGGGTGGCCCTCCGCGGCAGGGGCGCTCAGGAGGAGGCGGTGAGGTGGCGGAGCGTGGGGAGGTCCACCTGCTTGAGGGATTCGGCCACCAGGCGGCGGGGGGCGGGCGGGATGGGGAGCAGGCTGGGGACGGCCACGACCGCGCATCCGGCGGCCGTGGCGGAGGCGACGCCGGCCGGAGAGTCCTCAAGGGCGGCGCACCGCGCGGGGTCCACGCCGAGGGCGGAGGCGGCCATGAGGTAGGGCTCGGGGTCGGGTTTGAAGCGCTCCACGTCGTCGCCGGTGACCACCACGTCGAACGCGTCGCCGCCGGGGACGCCGCCGAGGACCGCGTCGGCCATCAGGCGGGTGGAGGAGGTGACCAGGCCGGTGGGCAGGCCCGCCGCCTGGACCTCGGCAAGCAGCTCGGCCGCTCCGGGCATCAGCTCGAAGCCCTCGGCGATCAGACCGAGGACGGTGTCGATCATCCACGCCGCCACCTCGCCGGGGTCGCGGCCGGAGCCGCTCTTGGCGAGCATGTAGGCGACGGTCGCCGACATGGAACCGCCGACCAGGTTCTCCTGGTCGGCGGCGCTCCACCCCGCGCCGAGACGCCGCATCACCGACCGCTCGGCCTGGAACCAGAGCTTCTCGGTGTCGACGAGCGTCCCGTCCATGTCGAAGAAGACCGCGTCCACTGTTACCCCCGCACCGATGACCCTCACGTACACGACGACCGTACCTGAGGCCCTTCCGTGCCCTCGGGGCGGTCAGACGTTGAAGTATTTGGCTTCGGGGTGGTGGACGATCAGGGCGGAGGTGGCCTGTTCGGGATGCAGCTGGAACTCCTCCGACAGGGTGACCCCGATCCGGCCCGGGTCCAGCAACTCGAACAACTGACGCTGGTCCTCAAGATTCGGACACGCCGGATAGCCGAAGGAGTACCGGCAACCG
>NZ_JBEXGT010000031.1:0-118949 GCF_040607475.1 Sphaerisporangium sp. NPDC005288
TGGGCGGTCTTGATGAGCTGGCCGCCGGAGCACTGGCTGTTCCACAGTGAGCCGTTGGTGGTGGCGAAGCAGCCGGCGGGGACGCCGGAGTAGGCGGAGGCGGCGGTGAAGACGTCGGGGTACTGGGCGGCCAGGACGTTGGTCATCATGGCGCCGGAGGAGAATCCGCTGACCGCGATGCGGCCGGGGTCGATGTTGTAGCGCTGGCGGGCGTAGGCGACCATCGACATGATGCCGGTGGAGTCGCTGCCGCCGTTGCGCTTGAGCGCCGCCGGGGTGGAGACGTCGAAGCACGAGCCGCTACGAGTGGCCTCGGGCAGGACGATGATGTAGCCGTAGCGGTCGGCCGCGGTGACGAAGTCGTGCCCGTTGCCGTTGAAGATGCCGCTGGCCGAGCCGCTGCAGTAGTGCACCAGCACCAGCAGCGCCGGCCGTGCGGCGACGTTGTTGGGCACGTAGATGTACATGTTCAGATTCGTCGGGTTGTCACCGAAACCGGTCACCCGGGTCAGCGACGCGGCCGAGGCGGGCCACATCGCCATGAGCATGCTCGCGAGCGCCAGAGGTAGGGCGGCGGCCAGCATGGCCAAGAGCTTTCGTTTCACGCTGTTCTCCTCCGTCGGAAGACGCCGATGGCTCCGTCGCGGCGTGGGTCAGTTCGCGGTGCAGGTCAGCACGGGCACGCTGTTGGCGCCGTTCCAGGTGCCGAGGAATCCGAACTGCGCGGTGGCGCCGGCGCCCAGCGAGCCGTTGTAGTCCACGTTGCGGGCGGTGACCTGCGATCCGCTGGCGCTGATCGTGGCGCTCCAGCTCTGGGTGACCGTCTGGCCGTTGCCGAACTGCCAGCCGACCGTCCACGACGAGATGGGCGCGCCGCCCGCCGTGACCGTCACCGCCGCCTGGAAGCCGCCGGTCCACTGCCCGGTGATGGAGTACGCGGCCGAACACGACTTCCCGCCCGGAGTCGGGGTGGGAGTGGGCGTCGGAGTCGGCGTCGGGGTCGGGGTCGGGGTCGGCGTGGGGGTCGGCGTGGGAGTGGGGGTCGGCGTCGGCGTCGGGGTGCCCTGGCTGATGCTGCCGGGGACCGACTGCAGCGCCGCGTACCAGGCGGCGGCCATCTTGTCGTAGCCGTTGGCGGTGGGGTGGATGCCGTCGATCAGGTCGCCGGTGGTGAGCTTGCTGTGCATGTCGACCAGGTGGACGTGCTTGCCGCTGCTGACCTTGCTCTGGACGATGCCGGGGATGGCCGCGTTGAAGGTGCGGACGGAGTTCTCCTGGCCGGAGTTCGACAGCGGGATGATCGTCGCGACGAACACCTCCGCGTTCGGCGCCCCCGAGGTGATGTGGTCGATCAGGGTGGACAGCCGCTGCGGGGCGCTGGACACGTTGTAGTTCTGCAGCACGTCGTTGGTGCCGATGTGCAGCAGAACCGTGCGCGGCGAGTAGTTGCGCAGCCAGCCCGCGATGTTGGCGTCGATCTGGTCGATGCGCCAGCCGGGGTGTCCCTCGTGGTCGTGGTCGCCGAGGTTGCCCGGCCCGTTGAACTGGGATCCGACGAAGTCGATCGTGTAGCGGCCGGAGGCCAGGCGCTGCCACAGCCCGATGCGGTATCCGCCCGGCACCTGAGTGCCTTCGGTGATCGAGTCACCCAGCGGCATCACCCGCACTCCGCCGTTGGACTCGGCGCTGGCGACGCCCATCCCGGTCGCCGTTCCCGTCGCCACCACGGCGACGGCCAGCAGCGCGGCGGTCAGCCATCGCTTCCATGCGTACATGCTTCGATCTCCCGACGTCAGCAGGTGAAGGTGGTTTGAGCCGGCAGGCCGTGCCGCCAGGGCGGTGGGTCGTGGTCGCCGCCGAGGCCCATGCCTCGGTAGAGGTGCCGGCCGATCGTCCGTCCGGCGCGGAACGGCCGTCGGGACCTCGGCGGTGCGACGGCCGATGGGTATGAGTCGAACTCAGGCGTTCTGGCCCAGGAGCACAAAGATCGCGAATGCGATGTTAGCGTTAACATCCGCTGGAGCGCGCCCCTTCTTCTCAGCCGGGGTGAGAGGTGTGGTGCGGCGGAGCCAATACGACGGGCCGGGGTCGCGTCAAGTGGCGGTGCCGCCGCCTCCACCCGCTGTGATGAGGCGTCATCGGGGCTTGCTGGCACTTGCCCGCCCGCGGCCGCACCGGCCGGGATGGACGGTGCTGAAAATTTCAGGCATGTGTCGGGCGCTGTCGCCGGCGGCGATCCTGCCCGCCATCCCCGTGAGGACCCGCCGGCGAAGGTCGTCGAAACTCACGGTGGCGCGGCATGGCGTCCGCACCGCACCCGGCTTTCCACGCGGAAGAACGGCCGGGACCATCCGGTCGCGTCCGCGTGACCGGGCGACGTCCGTCGGTGGGCGGTCGGGTCAGTGGGTGAGGAAGGACCGCAGGTCGGCGAGGGCGGGCTCGATGTCGACGCCGCGTTCGGCGAGCCAGTCGTCATCGTCGTAGGTGCACCGGTAGCGCTCGCCGCCGTCGCAGATGAGGGTGACCACGCTGCCCTGCTTGCCGTTCTCGCGCATGCTCCTGATGATCTGGACGGCGGCCGCCACGTTGGTCCCCGTGGACCCGCCGACGTGGCGGCCGGTGACCTCGCGGACCCACCGCATGGCGGCGATGGAGGTGGCGTCGGGCACCTGGATCATGCGGTCGATCACCGAGGGCAGGAACGACGGCTCGACGCGGGGCCGGCCGATGCCCTCGATCCCGGAGCCGGAGGCGATCATCCGGGAGTCGCCGGCGACCCAGGCCGGGTAGAAGGCCGACCCCTCCGGGTCGACGACGGCCAGGCGGGTGGCGTGGCGGCGGTAGCGGATGTAGCGGCCGATCGTGGCCGAGGTGCCGCCGGTGCCGGCGCCGACGACGATCCAGGACGGCTCCGGATGCCGTTCCAGGGACATCTGCTGGAAGATGCTCTCGGCGATGTTGTTGTTGCCCCGCCAGTCCGTGGCGCGCTCGGCGTAGGTGAACTGGTCCATGAAGTGGCCGCCGGTGTCCTGCGCCAGGCGGCGCGACTCCTCGTAGATGGCCCGGGCGTTGTCCACGAGTTGGCACTTGCCGCCGTAGAACTCGATCAGCGCGATCTTCTCGGGGGAGGTCGAGGCGGGCATCACCGCGATGAACGGCAAGCCGAGCATGCGGGAGAAGTACGCTTCGCTCACCGCCGTCGAGCCGCTGGAGGCCTCGATGACGGTGGTGTCCGGCCCGATCCAGCCGTTGGCGAGCCCGTACAGGAACAGCGAGCGGGCCAGACGGTGCTTGAGCGAGCCGGTCGGATGGACCGACTCGTCCTTGAGGTACAGGTCGATGCCCCATTGCGGCGGAAGGGGGAACACGTGCAGGTGGGTGTCGCAGCTGCGGTTGGCGTCGGCCTCGACCGTACGGATCGCTTCGGCCACCCACGCCCGGACTTCCGGATCATGCCTATCCACGTACTTCATGGGCATACGTTAACTTGTGGTGCCTCTATGTGACCCTTACCACACTTTCCCGTGATTTGTCCGTTGTCTGTTACTATAATGAGACTTGTCCGGCCTGGAGGTGTGTCGACGCCACTCCGAGCCAGCTACCGATGAACCCCAGCTGACCTGCTTGGACCCCTAACGTCACCCTTACGAGTGAACCGCAAGCATGTGATCAGCCGTCGTACGGAGTAAAGCGGTTAGAGAGCCTGCATGGGTTCATGTCGGATGGGTAACGGGGGACAGCAGGCATGAGGGGGATGAGATGATCTCGATGACCGAACAGCAGCGTCAGGCATGGTTCGAGCGCGATGTCATGCCCGTGACGAGCCAGCTTTACGCGTCGGCCATGCGCCTCACCCGCAACACGGCCGATGCCGAGGATCTGGTGCAGGAGACCGTCGCCAAGGCCTACACCTCCTACCACCAGTTCCGCCCTGGCACGAACCTGCGGGCGTGGCTGCATCGCATCCTGACCAACAATTTCATCAACGACTACCGCAAGCAGCAGCGCTCTCCCAAGCTGTCCGCGGCCGAGGACATCGAGGACTGGCAGCTCGCCGCCGCCGAGTCGCACATGTCCACCGGTCTGCGCTCGGCGGAGACCGAGGCGCTCGAACTGCTGCCCGACAGTGTCGTGATGAACGCTTTGCGCTCGCTGCCCGACGACTTCAAGGTCGCGGTCTATCTGGCCGACATCGAGGGTTTCGCCTACAAGGAGATCGCCGAGCGGATGGGCACTCCGATCGGCACGGTCATGTCCCGGCTGCACCGCGGACGCCGCCAGCTCAGGACGATGCTGGAGGGCTACGCGCACGAGGAGGGTGCGCTGCGCGCGCCCGCCCAGTTCCAGGCGGCCTGATCCAGGGACGACGTCCGAAGGCCGGCACGGCGTCCGCCGAGGCGGCCTTCACGCGTTTCGCTCCGCCCCTGGTGGACGTACGCCTCGCCGTCTGTCTACGGTCTCGCCATGAAGACTCGCAGATTGATCTCAAGTGGTTCCACGTTCGAGCAGGCGGTCGGGTACTCGCGGGCGGTGGTCGACGGCGACTGGGTGCACGTCGCGGGGACGACGGGGTTCGACTACACGAGCATGACCATCGCCGAGGGCATCGTGGAGCAGGTCGAGCAGTGCATGAAGAACATCGGCGCCGCGCTCGAGGAGGCGGGATGCTCCTTCGCCGACGTGGTCCGCGTCCGGTACATGCTGCCCGACGCGGATGACTTCGAGCCGTGCTGGCCGGTGTTGCAGCGGTACTTCGGCGAGGTGCGGCCCGCCGCGACGATGTTCGTCTGCGGCCTGTCCGATCCGCGGATGCGCATCGAGATCGAGGTGACCGCCCACCGGGTCTGATACGACCGGGACCATGTGCACCGGGCGGGGTGGCCCTCGCCGGGCCGAGGCGCCGAGAGCGTGGCCCTCGAAGGCGCCGGGAGCGTGGCTTCCGCTGGGCCGAGGCCATGAGGGCGTGGTGTTCGCTACGCCGAGGCGATGAGGGCCACCGCGCCGAGGGCCAGACCGACCCCCGCGGCCTGCAGGGCGCTGAGCCGCTCCCCGAGCACGTACCTGGCGAGCAGGAGGGTGCTGGCCGGGTAGAGCGAGGCGAGCACCGCGACGACGGTCAGCAGGCCGCGCTGGACCGCCATCAGATACAGCACGTTGGCGAGCATGTCGAGGATCCCGGCGGTGACGATGGCCGGCAGGGCGCCCTTGCCGGGCCTGACCGTGCGCCCGCTCGCCAGGGCCAGCGCGCCGGCGGCGACCGCGGAGGCGAGGCGGGCGCCGAACAACGGCCACAGGCCGGCCTCGGCGGGCACCTGCTTGAGCAGGACGAAGAAGGCGCCGAACCCCAGGCCGGACACCAGGGCCTGGACGACCGGCGCCAGCGCGGCCCGGCTCCGGCCCGCCCCGGGCTCGCGGCTGACCAGCACCACGGCGGCCAGCGCCAGGGCGACCCCGCACAGGGCGGCCGCCTCGGGACGTTCGCCCATCGCCAGACCGGCCAGGACCGGCAGCGCCGCCGAGGTGGTGGCGGTGGTCGGCGCCACGACCGACATGACCCCGGAGGCCAGGGCGCGGTAGAACAGGACCACGCCCACGCCGCCGCACAGCCCTGCTGCCATGCCCCACCCGAGCGCGGCCGGGCTCGGCGTCCCGGGCAGCAGCGGGAGCAGCGGAAGCACGAAGACCAGGCCGGTGAGCTGGGTGAGCATCACCACGGCCAAGACGCGGGAGCGTCTGGTGGCCAACCCGCCGAAGAAGTCCGCCGTCCCGTAGACCACGGCGCACATCGTCGCGAGCATCACCGCTGCCATGTCCGCTTACCCCCAATGAATTGCACTGTTAGTGCAATATATTGGGGGCAATGCGTTGTTCACAAATGCCACTAGACTGCACCTATGGCTGATCCGGGGACCGTCACGGCGGCGATCGCCAACAACGTCCGCGCTCAGCGCGCCCACCGCGGGCTCACCCTGGACGCGCTCGCCGCGCGGTCCGGCGTGAGCCGCGGGATGCTCGTCCAGATCGAGCAGTGCCGCACCAACCCCAGTGTGACCACGCTCACGCGCATCGCCGACGCCCTCGGGGTCACCGTGGCCCGCCTGGTCGAGGTGTCCGACACCCCGGTCGTCCGGGTGGTGGCCGCCGCCGACGCGGCCACCCTGTGGCGCAGCGACCAGGGCGGCTCGGCCCGCCTGCTGCTCGGCTCCGACGCCCCGGCCATCCTGGAGCTGTGGGACTGGACGCTGCAGCCGGGGGAGTTCCACGACGGGGACGCCCACCCGCCCGGCACGCGCGAGATGCTCACGGTGCTGTCGGGCGAGCTGACCCTGTCGGTTTACGGGAGCAGCCACGTGCTCAAGAAGGACGACGCCGTGCTCTTCAGCGCCGACCGTCCGCATCGTTACGCCAACGAGGGCGGCGGGGCGCTGCGCTTCGTCATGGTCGTCACCGAGCCGCGCGAGGCGCTCGACCAGTGACGACACCGCCGGCCGCTCCGCCGGCCGCGGGGAGATCCGGCTTCTTGACCGGGCTATGTCCACTCCCGTAGGTCACGTCTCGACCACGGGAGTGCAAAGGCGCGCCCATCGGGGGTACATCACCGATGTGTGCTTACCGCTCTGGCCCGCTGTGGCCCTACTGGGGGTGGATGGGTGACTGAGGCCCGCGCGGCTCTGGCGAAGCTCAGAGTGGAGCTCGTCAGCCTGGGGGTGACCGACGCGTACGACGTATGCGATGACGCGATCCTGTCTGTCTGGATTGGCCTGGTAGTGACCTTCCGCGATGGTTTTTACCGTTGGCAGGAGGGTGTGGTGAAACGTCGCCATCTGGGTACGGATCCGGTGGGTTGCGCCATTCGCGTGGCGCGTCGTTACGCCGAGTTGCAGGCCGATGCTCCTCCCTGGTGGGACGAGCTGGCCAAGGCTCTGCGGGGGGAAGCGGCCGATCACTATCCGTGACCCCTGCCGCTGTACGGGGGGAGCGCGCGGTGGCATCGGTGCGGGTGGTTCTGCTGTGGCTGGCATGCTTGTTCGGGCTGGTCGTAGCCTTGCCTGGCTGCGGTCAGGTACGGGCGCCCGTTCGGGGAGGGGCGAAGGATGAGGTCATCCGGGTGCGGTCGTCCGCGCCGGTCAGGGCCGTCTCCGATCCGGCGCTGCTGGCCCTGCGGGTGATCGGCCAGCAGCCCGGCTGGCCGGGCACCCGGCCCGTCGTGGCGCCGGCCGAACGGTCCATCGCCTGCGCGCACGCCAAGTGCGTGGCGCTGACCTTCGACGACGGCCCTTTCGACTACACCGGCGCGGTGCTGGACGCCCTGGCCCGGCACAACGCCAGGGCGACGTTCTTCGTCGTCGGGCAGATGGTGACGCCGGCGACCGCGCCCCTGCTGCGGCGGATGGTCGCGGAGGGCCACCAGCTCGGCAACCACTCGTGGGACCATCCCGCCCTCACGTCGCTGTCCCGCGACGGCCTGCGGGGGCAGCTCGACCGCACCCAGCAGGTGGTCAGGTCGATCACGGGGGTCACCATGCGGCTGATGCGCCCGCCGTACGGGTCGACCGACGGCAAGGTGGCCGAGGAGACCGGCAGGGCCGGCCTCGCGCAGATCCTGTGGGACCTGGACACCCTCGACTGGCGCGACCGCGACAGCGCCCTGGTGGCGCGGCGGGCCTCGGCCGCCCGGCCCGGCTCGGTGGTGCTGCTGCACGACATCCACCGGACCACGATGGAGGCGCTGCCCCACCTGCTGGCCGACCTCAGCGCCAAGGGGTACACCTTCGTGACGGTGTCGGAGCTGTACGGGGCGCGTGAGCTCGTGCCCGGCAAGCGCTACGCCGGCGAGACCGGCGAGCGCCAGGACCAGAGCACGAGCCCGTAGCCGTCGTCAGTTGCCGCGCTTGGCCCGAGCGGCAGAACGGCCGCGGGTGGCCGCGTCCAGGACGACCTTGCGCAGGCGGACGTTCTCGGGAGTGATCTCCACGCACTCGTCCTCGCGGCAGAACTCCAGCGCCTGCTCCAGCGAGAGCACCCGCGGCGGGATGACCTTCTCGGTCTCCTCGCTGGTGGAGGAGCGCATGTTGGTGAGCTTCTTCTCCTTGGTGATGTTGACGTCCATGTCGTCGGAGCGGGAGTTCTCCCCGACGATCATGCCCTCGTAGACCTCGGTGGTCGGCGAGACGAACAGCGTGCCGCGCTCCTGGAGGTTGAGCATGGCGAACGCGGTGACGGCGCCGGCGCGGTCGGCCACCAGCGAGCCGTTGTTGCGGGTGCGCAGCTCGCCGAACCACGGCTCGTAGGCCTCGAAGACGTGGTGCACCAGGCCGGTGCCGCGCGTCTCGGTGAGGAACTCGGTGCGGAAGCCGATCAGGCCGCGGGCCGGGACCACGAACTCCATGCGGATCCAGCCGGTGCCGTGGTTGGTCATGTGCTCCATGCGGCCCTTGCGGACGGCGAGGAGCTGGGTGATCGCGCCGAGGTACTCCTCGGGGGCGTCCACGGTGAGCCGCTCGACCGGCTCGTGCACCTTGCCGTCGACCGTCTTGGTGACGACCTGCGGCTTGCCGACGGTCAGCTCGTAGCCCTCGCGGCGCATCTGCTCGACCAGGATGGCCAGGGCCAGCTCGCCGCGGCCCTGGACCTCCCAGGCGTCGGGCCGGTCGGTGGGCAGCACGCGCAGCGACACGTTGCCGACCAGCTCCTTCTCCAGGCGGTCCTTCACCATGCGGGCGGTGACCTTGGAGCCCTTGACCTTGCCGACCAGCGGGCTGGTGTTGGTGCCGATCGTCATCGAGATGGCGGGCTCGTCGACGGTGATCAGCGGCAGCGGGCGCGGGTCGTCGGGGTCGGCCAGCGTCTCGCCGATCATGATGTCCGGGATGCCGGCGATGGCGATGATGTCGCCGGGGCCGGCCTGCTCGGCGGGCTTGCGCTCGAGGGCGTCGGTCATCAGCAGCTCGCTGATCTTGACCCGCTGGATGGTGCCGTCGGTGCGGCACCAGGCGACCTGCTGGCCCTTCTTGATCGTGCCCTGGTGGACGCGGCACAACGCGATGCGGCCCAGGTAGCTGGAGGCGTCGAGGTTGGTGACGTGCGCCTGCAGCGGTGCGGAGGGGTCGTACACCGGCGCCGGGATGGTGTTGGTGATCGTCTTGAACAGCGGCTCGAGATCCTCGGAGTCGGGCATGCCGCCGTTGTCGGGACGGTTGAGGCTGGCCCGGCCGGCCTTGGCCGAGGCGTAGACGATCGGGAAGTCGATCTGCTCCTCGGTGGCGTCGAGGTCGATGAACAGCTCGTACACCTCGTCGACGACCTCGGCGATGCGGGCGTCGGGGCGGTCGACCTTGTTGATGCACAGGATGACCGGCATCTTGGCGCCGAGCGCCTTGCGCAGGACGAAGCGCGTCTGCGGCAGCGGTCCCTCGGAGGCGTCGACCAGCAGGACGACGCCGTCGACCATCGACAGGCCGCGCTCGACCTCGCCGCCGAAGTCGGCGTGGCCGGGGGTGTCGATGATGTTGAGGGTCATGCCGCCGTGCTTGACCGCGGTGTTCTTGGCGAGAATGGTGATGCCCTTCTCGCGCTCCAGGTCGTTGGAGTCCATGACCCGCTCGTCGACATCCTGGTTGGCGCGGAACGCCCCGGACTGCCACAGCATGGCGTCCACGAGCGTGGTCTTGCCGTGGTCGACGTGCGCGATGATCGCGATGTTCCGCAGGTCGTCGCGGCTGTTCAAAGGCATGATGGAGTCTCGCTCTGGGTCGTGGAGGCCGGCCGCGGACACTGCGGCCTCCACCATTTTAGTTGATCGGGGTTACCACCACGTGCCGCGCCCGCGCAAAGCAAACATTTCTGGCAATGTTCACAAATTCGTGATGCGGTCGTCCACTAGCGCCCGACCAGCGGAGACGACCCGCCGTCCCGTCCGCCGGACCGCCGCCGGCGGGCCGTGCGAGCGGCTCCGGGACTAACAACGGCTCGCCCGGGAAGACATGCCAGCATGGTGGACGAAGGACTCATTCGACCGGCCGCCTCCGTGCACCGGGTCACCGACTCGGCGGTGGACCTTCTGACATGCAGGCGGCGCAAGGGCGAACGGTGCCGCATCGCCGTCTGGGGCCTGGTCATGGGCGCGTTCGTGGTCGCCTGCGTCACGCCGGTGGCCGCCAAGGCACAGGCGCTCGGGGCGCAGGCCCCCACGGCATGGGCCTCCTCCACCTGCGCGCCGGGCGTTCCCCATAAGCTTTTTCCATGCCCCTTGCCGCAGCATTCCCCGCGACGCTGATGACCAAGGACGGCGTACGGATCGACGCCGCGCACACCCCCTCCCGGGGCGACGCCGATCTGGGCATCGTCCTTGCCCACGGGTTCACCGGTTCCTGGCGAGAGAGCGCGACACGGCGCATCGCGCACGTGCTGAGCGGCTACGGCGGGGTGGTGGCCTTCGACTTCCGCGGCCACGGCAGATCGGGCGGCCGCTCCACGGTCGGCGACGTGGAGGTGCTCGACCTGGACGCGGCGGTGGCGCACGCCCGCTCCATCGGATACACGCGGGTCGCGACCGTCGGCTTCTCGATGGGCGCCGCGATCGCCGTCCGGCACGCCGCCCTGCACAGAGGCACCGACGCGGTGGTGGCCGTGAGCGGTCCCGCCCGCTGGTACTACCGCGGCACCCGCCCCATGCGGCAGGTCCACTGGGCCATCGAGCGGCCCTCCGGACGGCTGGCCGCCCGGGTGGCCAAGCGCACGCGCATCCAGTCCGGCACGTGGGACCCGGTGCCGCTCGCGCCGCACGAGGCGGTCGGGCGCATCGCGCCCACGCCGCTGCTGATCGTGCACGGCGACGCCGACTCCTTCTTCCCGCTGGAGCACGCCCACCAGCTCTTCGACGCGGCGCGCGAGCCGAAGGAGCTGTGGATCGAGCCGGGGTACGGCCACGCCGAGTCCGCCGCCACCCCCGGCCTCATCAGGCGCATCGGATCGTGGATCACGGAGGTGCCGCGGTGATCCTCGTGATCAACTCCGGGTCGTCCTCGGTGAAGTACGAGCTCATCGACGCGGAGGGCCCCACCCGGCACCAGGCGGGCAAGATCGAGCGCATCGGCGAGCCGGGGTCGCCGTACCCCGGCCACGCGGCCGCGCTGGAGAAGGTCGCCGAGGAGGTCGCCCCGCACGCGGGCCGGCTCACCGCCGTCGGCCACCGCGTGGTCCACGGCGGGGCCGCCTTCACCGGTCCCGTCCTGATCGACGACGACGTCGTCAAGCAGATCGAGGAGGCCGTGCCGCTGGCCCCGCTGCACAACCCGTCGAACCTGGCGGGCATCGAGGTCATGCGCCGGCTCCACCCCGGCCTGCCGCAGGTGGCCGTCTTCGACACCGCCTTCCACAGCACGCTCCCCCCGGCCGCCCGCACCTACGCGATCGACCGCGAGGTCGCCGAGCGGGCCGGCGTGCGGCGCTACGGGTTCCACGGCACCTCCACGGCCTACGTCTCCCGCGTGGCCGCCGAGATGGTCGGCAAGCCCGACATGGCCAACGTCATCGTGCTGCACCTCGGCAACGGCGCGAGCGCCTCGGCGGTGTCGGCGGGCCGCTGCGTCGACACCTCCATGGGCATGACCCCGCTGGAGGGGCTGGTCATGGGCACCCGCTCCGGCGACGTGGACCCCGGGGTGATCTTCCACCTGATCCGGGGCGGCATGACGCCGGACGAGGTCGAGGAGATGCTCGTCCACCGCAGCGGGCTGTACGGCCTGTGCGGCGACAACGACATGCGGACGGTCCTCGACCGGGTCGCCGCGGGCGACGACGAGGCCGCGCTGGCCTACAACGTGTACTGTCACCGGCTGCGCAAGTACATCGGCGCCTACACCGCGGTGCTCGGCCGGGTGGACGTCATAGCGTTCACCGGCGGGGTCGGCGAGAACTCCGCCCCGGTGCGGCGCAAGGTGCTCTCGGGCCTCGCGCCGATGGGCATCCGCCTCGATCCGACGCGCAACTCCTCGGTGCGCGGCGCCCGGCTGGTCTCCGCCGACGACTCGGCCGTGGCGGTCGCCGTCGTGCCGACCGACGAGGAACTGGAGATCGCCATCGAGACCGCCGCCGTAGTGGCGCGAACCAATTCGGAATAAATGTCGTCTACCTCCTCAGGAGGTATGAGGTCCACCAGGGGACAGCCTTTACCCGGGCAGTACTCCTGACGGGGGCGACCTCGGACATCCTTGTAATGCGGGGCCGTCGCCCAGCGACGCGGGGGCGCGCTGGGCGGCGGTTGCGCACGACGTCGGCCGTGGTGGGCAGGACATCGGCCGGGGGTGGCACGACGTCGGCCGTGGTGGCACGACGTCGGCCGGGGTGGAGGCCTCAGCCCAGGCGGGCGATCGACTTGTACTCCAGGTATCCGGCCAGGCCCTCGGGGCCGAGCTCGCGGCCGACGCCGCTGGCCTTGAACCCGCCGAACGGCGTGGACGGCTCCATGGTGTTCATCATGTTGACGCCGTAGGTGCCGGCGCGGACCCGGCGGGCGACGTCCATGCCGTGGTCGGCGTCGGCGGTCCACACCGTGCCCGACAGCCCGTACTCGCTGTCGTTGGCGATGCGGACGGCGTCCTCCTCGTCCTGGTACTCGATCACCGAGAGCACCGGGCCGAAGATCTCCTCGCGGGCGATGCGCATGTCGTTCGAGACG
This sequence comes from Sphaerisporangium sp. NPDC005288, assembly GCF_040607475.1. NCBI lineage: Bacteria > Bacillati > Actinomycetota > Actinomycetes > Streptosporangiales > Streptosporangiaceae > Sphaerisporangium > Sphaerisporangium sp. NPDC005288. The sequence continues at coordinate 12,680 of NZ_JBEXGT010000031.1, forward strand.
CCCGCGAAGACGGTCGGCGCGACGTACCAGCCGCGGTCACGGGGCCGGTCCAGGCCGCCGAGCACCGGCTTGGCGCCCTCCTCGATGCCGATCTTGATGTAGCCCTCGACGCGCTCCTGCTGGCGCTTGGCGACCATCGGGCCGATGCCGGTGGCCGGGTCGGCGGGGTCGCCGACCGCCTGCCCGGCGACCATGTCGGCGATCGCCTGGACCACCTCGTCGTAGCGGGAGGCGGAGGCGAGGATGCGGGTCTGCGCCACGCACGCCTGGCCGTTGTTCATCAGCGAGGCGATGGACAGGAACCCCATGGCGGAGGGCAGGTCGCAGTCGTCCAGGATGATCGCCGCCGACTTGCCGCCCAGCTCCAGGCTGCAGCGCTTCAGCTGCTCGCCGCAGATGCCGCCGATGCGCCGGCCGGCGGCGGTGGACCCGGTGAAGGCCACCTTGTCGACGCCCGGGTGCGAGACCAGGTGCTCGCCGGCCTCGCGGCCCGCGGCCACGATGTTGACCACGCCCTCGGGGATGCCGGACTCCTTGACCATTTCGGCCAGGAGGTAGGAGTCGAGCGGGGTCTCGGGGGCGGGCTTGACGACGACCGTGCAGCCGGCGAGGAGGGCGGGGGCCAGCTTGGTCATGATGACGAACTGCGGGACGTTCCACGGCACCACGGCGGCGACGACGCCGACCGGCTCGCGCCGGACGGTCACCGGGCCGAACAAGCCGGGACGTTCCTCCTCGACCGCGAAGCTCTTGCCGAGCTCGCTGTAGTACTGGAGCATGCCGAGCGGCTGCGGGGCCTGGGCGAGCTGGGAGAAGGTGATGGGCGAGCCCATCTCCAGGGTGATCAGCTCGGCCATCTCGGCCTGCCGGGCGGCGTACAGCCCGGCGAGCCTGCCGATCACCTCGGCGCGCTCGGCCATGGACATCCGCGGCCACGGCCCGTGGTCGAAGGCCTGGCGGGCGGCGGCCACGGCGCGGTCCATGTCGGCGGGGGCGCCGTCGGGCACCCGGCCGACGACCTCCTCGGTGTGCGGGGAGACGACGTCGATCGTCGCGGTGCCCGAGGGAGCCACCCAGTCGCCCCCGATGAACAGACGGTCGTGCTGGAGCATGAGACTTGCCTCCTGGTCGGGCGGGGCCTGGTCCGGTCTGACCGGACGCCCGCTGGACGATCATGCCGCGAGGGCGCCCACGGGCGGTCCGCAGTGTCCGGTGGATACGACAGAACCATGTTCTACACAACTCGACAAGAGCCGGGGAGCGGAAGGCCCGGCGCGGCGCCCCTCGCCGGCATCGCCCGGGCCGGTCCGCCGGCCGGGGAGGGCCGTGGTCGCCGGCGGTGGGCGCGGTGGGCATCGTGAGGTGCCGCCGGTCGGCGGCGTGTGACCCGGGGCCCAATTACCGGGATTCCCGCACCCTGCGTAGTCGCGAAGTGGTAGATACTTCGCCAATGGTGTATAGGTTCCTCCGATCGTGTGACAGGCCCGAAGATCGGCTTCTATAGTTTCGGGGCGTCGGGAATGGGGAGGGCTGATGCGATCAGGCCGTGCGGTCGCGCTGGCGGCCGTCCTCCTGGGCCTGTTCACCGCGCTGGTGATCCCGCCCGCCGATGCCAAGCCCACCCCGCAGTCCCAGCTCGACAAGCTGACCAAGCAGGCCGCCGATCTGCAGAAGGCCTACCGCGGTGAGATCCAGAGCCTGCAGGACACCCGCGACGCGGTGCGGAAGGCCGGGCAGCGGGTCAAGAAGCTCCGCGGCGACCTGGTCGACGCCGAGCGCCGCATGGGGCAGTTCTTCGCCACCTCCTACATGGCCGGCTCGGTCGACGGCCCACAGGTGATCAACTACACCGGCGACCCCGACGCGATCCTCGGGCAGGCCGCCACCGTCACCTACCTGGCCGAGGAGAAGAACCAGCGGCTGAACCGCATCTCCGGACTGATCAAGGAGTCCAAGGATGCCAAGAAGCAGGCCGACGGCAAGATCGGCGACCTGAAGAAGGAGATCGCCCGGCTGGAGGACAAGAAGGCCGACGTCGAGCGGCTGCTCAAGAAGTTCGGCTTCCAGACCCCCGACGCCGGCAGCGGCCTGACCTCGCGCATGGTGAGCATCCGCAACGTCATCATGCAGAACTTCCCGATGCCGTTCGGCGTCGGATGCCTGCGCGCGGGCGACCCCGGCGAGCACGGCAAGGGCCGCGCCTGCGACTTCATGATGAGCACCGGCGGCCGCATGCCCGACGCCGCCTCCAAGGCGCGCGGCGACGCCCTGGCCCAGTGGTGCATCGAGAACGGCCGCCAGATCGGGATCATGTACATCATCTGGCAGCAGCGCTACTACGACATCCGCACCGGAGCCGGCTGGCGCATGATGTCCGACCGCGGCGGCATCACCGCCAATCACTACGATCACGTCCACGTCTCGGTCTTCTAGGGCGCTGTCCACGAACGTTCACCGGCTCGGGCGCCGTGGCAGGCGCCGGCATCGCCGTACCACGACCCGCCGACCCGGTGCCGATCACTGCGGCACGTGGCCGGGGGTGGAGATCCGCGCCCGGTGAACGTATGTGGTCACCGCACTGACCTCGACGGCTCGCCTGCCGTACCCTGCTCCGGGCGTCTCGCGTGCGCCGGTGTTCTCCAGACGGGGGTGTCCTGTCGCGGCTCTCGGTGGACGGCTCTAGGCCGGCGTCCCGTGGTGGTGTTCGGCGGCGAGGCGGTTCTTGAGCCAGTGGTAGGACGCCTTCGGCGTGCGCTTCTGGGTGGCGAAGTCGACGTGGACCAGGCCGAACCTCTGGTTGTACCCCTCGGCCCACTCGAAGTTGTCCAGGAGCGACCAGACGTAGTACCCCCGCACGTCCACCCCCTCGGCCATGGCCGCGCGCAGCGCCGCGATGTGGCCGTCCAGGTAGGCGATGCGCCCCTGGTCGTCCACCACCCCGTCCGGGCCGGGCTCGTCGGCCTGCGAGCACCCGTTCTCGGTCACGTACACCGGCGGCAGCGCGTCGCCGTAGCGGGCCCGCAGGCCCGTGAGCAGCTCCCGCAGCCCGTCCGGGACGACCGGCCAGCCGAAGGCGGTCGTCGGGTGGCCGGTGACGCCCGCGTCCACGAACGGCAGCCCACCGGTGTCCGCCCCGGGGGCGGGGGCGGCCACGCGGGTCGGGTTGTAGTAGTTGACCCCGAGGCCGTCCAGCGGCTGGGCGATGACCTCGAGGTCGCCGTCGCGGACGGCGTCGAGCGCCGGCACGCCGAAGGCCGACAGGTCCGGGTAGGAGCCGAGGAGCACCGGGTCGTTGAACAGCCTGTTGTGCAGGGTGTCGTAGGCGTCGGCGGCGCGCGCGTCCCGCTCCGCGTCCGAGGCGGCCCAGACCGGCGTGCAGTTGTTGGTGACCAGCACCCGTCCGGCGCCGTTCGCGCGCAGCGCCTGGGTGGCCAGGCCGTGCCCGAGGAGCTGGTGGTGGGCGGCGGGCAGCGCGTCCAGGAACAGCGCCCGGCCTGGCGCATGTGTGCCAAGGGCGTAGCCGAAGACCATGTGGATGAACGGCTCGTTGAGGGTGATCCAGATGGGCACCCGGTCGGCGAGGCGGGCGGAGACGGTGTGGGCGTAGTCGGCCAGGCGGTGGGCGGTGTCGCGGTTCAGCCAGCCGCCCCGGTCCTCCAGGGCCTGCGGCAGGTCCCAGTGGAAAAGCGTGGCCGCCGGGGTGATGCCCTGGGCGCAGAGCCCGTCGACGAGGCGGTCGTAGAAGTCGAGGCCGGCCTGGTTGACCTCCCGGTCACCGCGCGGGTGGATTCTCGGCCACGATATGGAGAAGCGGTAGGAGTTCACCCCCAGATCCGCCATGAGCGTGACATCCTCTGACCAGCGGTGGTAATGATCGCAGGCGACGTCTCCGGTGTGGCCATCGCGCACGTTGCCGGATTCATGGGCGAAGGTGTCCCAGATGGACGTTCCCCGGCCGTCCTCCGCGGCGGCGCCCTCGATCTGGTAGGAGGCGGTCGCGGTACCCCAAAGGAACATGGTGACCTCCAGCAATATGAGTGATTCTCATGTTAAGCGCAGCAACCGGTTTCGGGAGGATGATGGGGAGATGATGAACGTCTCCGCAGGGACGCTTCGCCGCCGTCCCGCCCAGCGCCGCAGCCTCGAGCGGGTCGAGCGGATGCTGGACGAGTGCGCGCGACTGCTGGACGAGGTGGGCTACGACGGGCTGACCACCAAGGAGGTCGCCCGCAGAGCGGGAGTGCCCATCGGCACCTTCTACCAGTTCTTCCCCGACAAGCAAGGGCTCGTGCGGGCGCTGGCGCTGCGCAACCTCGACGGCTTCCTCGACCGGCTGACCATCCGGCTCGGCTCCGCCGAGATCACCGACTGGACCGACGCGGTCCACCTGGCCGTGGACGAGTTCGTCGCGATGAAGCGCACCACCCCCGGGTTCGCCATCGTCGACTTCGGCGAGATCCTGTTCTCCCCCGGCGGGCCGGCGCTCAAGGGCACCAACCGCCTGCTGGACGCGGCGCTGGAGAACAACGTCATCGTGGCCGACCGGCTCAGGGCGCTCACCATCGACCTGCTCGGCGCGCCCCGCGGGCCGGGTCTCGACCGCGCCCTCGTGGTGGCCGTCGAGGCGGCCGACGCCGTGCTTAAGCTCGCCTTCCGCCTGCACCCCGACGGCGACCCCGACCTGATCGCCGAGTGCAAGAACCTCGTCCGCCGCTACCTGGCCGACCACCTGCCGGAACGCTGAGGCCGCGGGCCGGGCGGGGCCGCCGTACGGGAGAGGGCGGCGCCACCGGAGGCTTGACCTGGAGCCCACTCCAGGTGGCATTCTCGGCGGGTGAGCATCTACACACCGGGACAGGTCGCGGAGGAGACCGGCTTCAGCCTCGACACCCTCCGCTACTACGAGCGCATCGGCCTGCTCGAGCCGATCGAGCGCAACTCCGCCGGGCAGAGGCGGTTCAGCGAGGAGGACGTCGGCTGGCTCGGCATGGTGCGGTGCCTGCGCGACACCGGGATGCCCATCGCCGAGATGCTGCGCTTCACCGCGCTCGTGCGGGGCGGGCGGCAGACCATCGGCGAGCGCATCACCCTGCTCGAGGCCCACGACCGGGAGGTGGAGGAGCAGATCTCCCGGCTCAGGGAGCGGCAGGCCGCCATCCAGCGCAAGATCCACCACTACCGCGACCTCCTCACCGAGCAGGCCGACCCGGCCCCCTGCGCCGAAGATCCCGCGGGCCGCGCCGCCGAGGCCGCCTCGAACTGATCGGGGGCACCGCCTCCAGATCCCTCTTGGGGTAGGCGGCCGCGGTCGCGGGGGCCCCGCGGCCGCCGGCAGTGGTCCGTGACCGCAGTGATGTTCTCGGCAAGATCACTCGAGCTGGAATCGCCAAGCGGGACCAGCTCGACCGGGTGGCTGCGACCGGCCTGTGAAGGTCAAGGACGGCACCGGCAGAACACCGCGTCAATGGTGCATCTCTGAGGCGCCGGTCGGCTCGATCACTCCTCGCGAAGACCCAGATATATCCCGACCCTGCCCCAAAACCCCGGTTGTGGGCGCGCAAGTGGATCTTCTAGTTCGTCTGCAAGGTTGCGTCCAAAATGCTCCAGTGGTGGATGTGAACCGTAGTCTTCTTCAAGAAAGAAATCTTCGTCGAAGCGGGGGTCTTCGCGAAGGCCGAGATAGACCGCCATTCGCGTACCGAACCCTAGGTCCTTGAGCGTGGGCACATGCGCAGGTACGGGCGTCGGGTCCTCGTCATGAAAACCGGGCTCCCTTTGCTGAGGTGGCGGCAGGGATGCAGATGCGTCCTGAGGGAGAGCCCGGGTTCCGTGACCGTCTTGCTCTGGCCGAGATGGCGGGCGTGACTCATCGGATGGGTCAATCGTGCGCACCTGCTTCACCTGTAGGCGTGCGTAGTGCACCTGCATGGCTGCGGCGATCAGGCTGGCGACGGCCACAATCAAGCCGATTAACTCCACAGCCGCACACTATCCAAGTACACATCCTTCGCGAACTCTCTCCTTTCCGCATGCCTTCAGGGAAGGTGGCCGCGTGAGCGATCCGTACGACAGCGCCCCTGGTACACCGCTGACTCCAGGTCGGCCGAGCAGCCCCGAAGAGGGCCGGACAGGCAGCGTTCCATGGTGCAAAAGTGGGTAAATGCCAAAGACGGGTATATTCGCATCTATAGGGAACGAAAGCTGTCTGGCTAGGCATTTATGGGGAAGTCCGAGCATTCTTGGTGGCGCTAACCACTCGTAAGCAGTGCGATATAGGAACGACCCCGCCTTGCGGTTGTCCTTGAGGTCGTCCGCAGGCATATCCGGTCGGTGGCCGTCGCCCTCGTGATCGCTCTGGGATAGGACCTCTTCTGATCACATCGGGGGAACCGGCGGCCGCGGGGCCCGTGGCCGCCGGCTCCCCGCCATGACTTCGCGGAGGAGGTCAGACGGCGCCGGTGGGGGTCTCGCGGTCGCCGTAGGCGCTGGCCTGCAGGGTGTAGAGGTCGGCGTAGATGCCGTCGAGGGCCATCAGGTCTTCGTGGGTGCCCTGTTCGGCGACCTTGCCGTGGTCGAGCACGTAGATGCGGTCGGCGTACCGCACGCTCGCCAGGCGGTGGGTGATCAGCAGGACGGTGCGGCCGTCGGCGTGCCCGCGCATGCGCTCGAACAGCGCGTGCTCGGCGCGGGCGTCCAGGGCGGCCGTCGGCTCGTCGCAGATCAGCAGCGGGGCGTCGCGGTGGAAGCCGCGCGCCACCGCGATGCGCTGCCACTGGCCGCCGGACGGCTCGTGCCCGTCCTTGAAGCGGCGGTCGAGCAGCGTGCGGTAGCCGTGCGGCAACTCGGCGATCACCTGGTCGGCGCCCGCGACCTCGGCGGAGGCGCGCAGGGCCGGCTCGCCCCTCTCAAGGCCCATGCCGATGTTGTCCCGCGCCGTGAGCGGCCAGCGGGTGTGGTCCTGGGCGATCACCGCGATGTCGCGCCGGAGCTCGTCCGGATCGACCTGGGCGATGTCCACGTCGTCCCACAGGACCCGCCCCTCGGCCGGGTCGTACAGACCCGCGATGATCTTGGCCAGCGTGGTCTTGCCCGAGCCGTTCTCGCCCACGAGCGCGACCACCTCGCCCCGGTCGATGTGCACCGAGACGTGGTCGAGCGCGGGCTCCTCCTTGCCCGGATAGGTGAAGGTGACGTCGTCCACGGCGATGCGGTCGAACGAACCTGGCGCGCGGCGCTCGCGCGGCGGCTCCGTGCGCCGGCCGGCCTGCTCGCAGAAGTCGAGGAAGTCGGTGAAGTACAGGCCCTCCTCGTACAGCCGGTTGGTGGCGTACATGAGGTTGGAGAGTGAGCTCTGGCCGGAGCGGATGGCGAGCACGGCCGTGCCGGCCACGGCCAGCGGCACGGCGCCGATGGCGAGCAGAACGCCCAGCGCCACGTAGACCAGGGCGGTGCCGGCGCCGCCCAGGGCCTCGCCGATGACGCGCGCCACCGCCTGGCGCCGGGCCATGCGCAGGATGGCGTCCTGCTCGGCCCCGGCGACCGCGTCGTACAGGCGGGTGAGGAACCGCCGCATGGTGAACGAGCGGACCTCGGCCGCCGTCGGCCGGGCCGCCATGAGGTCGCTGAGGATCCATTTGCGGCGCCGGACCGGGATCAGGGTGTACATCGTCGTGTAACGCATGCGGGCCGCGCGGACGGCCGCCCAGGCGTCGGGCAGGACGGCCAGCAGGAGCAGAGGCAGCAGCACCGGGTGGAGGATGCCGAGCACGCCCGCGGCGGCGGCGAGGCCGATGACGCCGGTGAGCAGGTCGATGGCGGAGTTCACCACGCTGTCCACCATGGACACGCCGCGCTGGCGGGCGCGTTCGAGGGCGTCGTGGAAGTCGGGGTCGTCGTAACGGATGAGGTCGACGCGGCTGGTCAGCTCGTAGAGCTTCCGCTCGGCGATGCGCTCGACCTGCGGTTCGAGCCGGGCCTGCGCCCAGCCGGCGCCGGCCTGCAGGGCGGTGCGCAGCGTCGCGGCGGCCCCGACCAGCAGCAGGCTCGGCACCGCGGCCCTGACCCGCTCGGGCGTCGGCCCCGCGGTGAACAGTGCCTGGAGCACGCCGGTGGTGGCGAGCAGGCCGAAGGCGGTGAACACCCCGCCCAGCACGCTCAGCGCGATGGTGGCCGCCGTGTCGCGGCGGCTGGCCTGCCAGGCCAGGCGGACGGCGTGGCGGATGAGGGCGGGCAGCCGCCGGGCCACGGTGAGGAACCCGACGCCGGTCATCTTGTCGGCGTGGGCGTACCAGTCGCCGAGGGTGACCTCGCCGAGCTCGATCGACGCGTCGCCGGGAGCGAGGGCATCGGCCTGGTGCGGTGCGTCGCCGGAAGCGGGGGGTGCGGTGCGGTGCGGTGCGTCGCCGGAAGCCGGGGGATCGGCCCGGTGCGGCGCGTCGTCGGGGGCCGGGACGTCGGCCTCGTGCGTGGCGCCGGCGGACGGGCAGGCGTCGGGGGGAGCGGTGACAGGGGCGGGGGTGTCGTGGGCGGGCTGGGGCGGGGCGCTCTTCGGCGTGGAGCCGTCCGGAGCGGATGGTTCCTGAGGAAGGTCGGCCATGCTCGCAGTGTGACCGCCGCCACCGACAAATTAAAGCGGCGGTGGTAAAGCATCACTTTTAAGTTGAAAACGCAATTATTGCAGTAGGCGACTTATGTCCGGGCCGAGCGGCCGCGGGGCGAGCGCGGCGGCCCGCCGGGACGCGGCTCGCGCCGGCCGGCCGGACCCGCCGCAGGCCCCGGAAGGTCGGCGGCGAGGCGCTCGGCCTCGTGGTGCAGCGCGGCTATGAGGAGGAGTTCGAGGCTCAGGTCTTCGAGGTCGACGGTTTCCATCTGCGTCTCCCGACGTGAGGTGCCTTGCCGGCCCGGAGGTCGTCCGCGAGGCCGGCGCTCGGGGAATCTTACCTTCCGTGATGGCAGATCGCAGCCGTGGCCAGGGTAGATCACTCTTTGTAGGTAACGGGCGAACCGAAATCGGCGTTTGAGCAGGCAGGTTGCCGAGGGCGCCGGAGGAAGCGCCTGGCCCCGTCGTCGCTTCACCATCGATCTCCTGCCGTCCGGTCGTCCGCCACTGCCCGGCTGATCGTCTCTCGTCCCGGGAACGTGCCAAGCGGAGGTGGCCCGCATCCTGGCCCGGCGTCTTCCCTGTACGTGATCAGAGCAGGGTAACCAATACGGTCACAATTACGGAAGGTGGTATTTCGTGAAAATCTACCTATTCGGCGACGGGTGCCAGGGTGCACGGTGGCCTTGACATGCCTGCATCGGCCCACTGCCAGGAAATCACGATTCTTCCCCCGAAAGCCTGTTGTCCCGAAGCGCGGCGTTCGACAGCCTTCATACATGCGAATCGTGACGGGAAATGAGCGGGACGCGGTGCTTGGTGGAACACTTGCGTGTTGGCCGAGCCCCCTCGCCGGGGAGGCGAGAGCCGCCGGCGGGTGACCGCCGGGCGTGCGGAACGTCCCGGCGGGGCCTCATCGAAGGCCGGCCGCCACGACGGCCCGTGTCCCGCGTGATGGGCGAGGTCACCTCGGAGGGGTGGAGACCGGACCCGGGGACATGCGGCCCGCGAGCTCGGGTCCCGGCGCCTATGGTGCCGACGACCCGGGCTCGCCCCCGCCGTGGACCACGGGTCAGCCGGAGCGCACGTCCAGCCCGAGGGCGGTGGCGATCAGCACCGCCTGCGCGAGGTCGACCACGGCCCCGCGCAGGTTGACGCTCAGCGGGTCGAGCGAGGACAGGTCGCTGCCGCGAAGGTCGCATCGGGACAGGTCGGCGAGCCGCAGCGAGGCGCCCGACAGGTCGGCCCGCTGGAGCGTGGCGCCCTCCAGCCGGGCGCCGGTGAGGTCGGCCTCGCGCATGCGCACGTCCGTGAAGGAGACGCCACGCAGCTCGGCGCCGGACAGGCGGGCGAACGACCAGTCGCCGCCGTCGACCTTCAGCAGGTCGAAGGAGCAGCCGTCGAACTCGCTGCCGACCATCTTGCACCCGGTGAAGGCGGCGTCGAAGAAGTTGCACCGGGTGAAGGTGCAGTTGAGGAAGGCCGCGTCGGTGTGCCGTGAGGCGTTGAACCGCACGCGCCGGAAGGCGCAGCCGGAGAAGACGGCGCCCTGGTCGATCATCTCGGTCATGTCCACGTCGACGAAGGCCACCTGGTCGTGCCGCTCGCCCGTCACGTCCCGCCCGTCCCAGTCGTCGGACTCGATGGAGGTGAGGATCTCGGGCGCGGGACGGTCGCCGGTGGTACGGGAACTCATGGCAGTGCCTTTCCGTGTGGTTCGCGCGGTGGCGGGGCCGCTATATGGAGACGTTATTCGCACACCCTTGACGGTGCGGGTTGTGAGATGGGTTGATTGCGTACTGACAACGTTGTCACCTTGGGCCTGGTACACGGGGGCGGGCTTACGTGCGACAGCTCCTCGAACCGTGAAGGGACCAGAGCAATGCGACGACGCTGGATGTCGGCCGTCGCGGTGACCGTGGCAGGCCTCCTGTCCCTCGCCGCCTGTGGCGGCGGTGGTGACGAGAAGGGCACCGGCGCCGATGGGAAGACCGCGAACAAGCAGGTAGAGGTCTTCTCCTGGTGGACGGGCCCCGGTGAGGCCGACGGCCTGAAGGCCATGCGCGAGATCTTCCAGAGGCAGAACCCGAACCTGTCGTTCTTCGACGCCGCCGTGGCCGGCGGCTCGGGCGACAAGGCCCGGGCGCTGCTGTCCAGCAAGCTGCAGGCCAACCAGCCGCCGGACACCTTCCAGGGACACGCGGGCGCCGAGCTGCAGGGCTACATCAAGGCCGGCAAACTGGAGCCGCTGAACTCCCTCTACGACGAGCTCAAGCTCAAGGACGTCTTCCCGCAGCAGCTCGTGGACCAGATCACCTACGAGGGCAACGTCTACTCGGTCCCGGTCAACATCCACCGCTCGAACGTTCTGTGGTCCAACCCCAAGGTGCTGAAGGACGCGGGCATCTCGGCCGCGCCCAAGACCATCGAGGAGTTCATCGCCGACCTCGAGGCCGTCAAGAAGACCGGCAAGATCCCGCTGTCCATCGGCTCGGAGTGGACCGTCGTCCACCTGATGGAGAGCGTGCTGCTCGGCTCGCTGGGCACCGACGGCTACAACGCGCTGTGGGCCAAGGGCGCCGACTGGTCGGGCCCGAACGTCACCAAGGCGCTCACCGACTTCAAGACGATCCTGTCCTACGCCGGTCCGCCGCAGGACGACTGGCAGCCCGCCGCCAAGCAGGTCGCCGACGGCGCCGCCGCGTTCAACATCATGGGCGACTGGGCCTACGGCTACTTCCACAACGCGCCGGACGGGGGCCTGGGCAAGAAGTCCAAGGAGGACTTCGACTGGGCCGCCTCGCCGGGCACGGACGGCACGTTCATGTGGCTGTCGGACAGCTTCACCCTGCCGAAGGGCGCGCCGAACAAGGACGGCGCCCTCGCCTGGCTCAAGGTCGCGGCGAGCAAGGAGGGCCAGGACGCCTTCAACCCCAAGAAGGGCTCCATCCCGGCCCGCAAGGACGCCGACAAGAGCCTCTACCAGGACTACCTGGAGTGGGACCTCGGCCAGTGGGCGAACGACAAGCTGGCCGGCTCCATCCAGCACGGCGTGGTCGCCAACGACGCCTGGAAGACGGCCATCACCGAGGCGGTCGGCCTGTTCCTGCAGAGCAAGGACCCGGCCAAGCTGCAGCAGGCCCTGGTCGAGGCCGCCAAGACCAACAATCAGTGAGTTGATCTCTTACGGCTCGCGCCCGCGTCGCTCTTCAGGCGCGGCGGGCGCGGGCCTTCGCTGGGGGTAAGTGTGTCGCGCGTCCGCAGATGGCTGCCGGGTCTGCTCCTGGTCACGCCGTCGATCATCGCGATAGCGGTCTTCGTGTACGGAATGCTCGGCTGGAACTTCAAGCTGGCCATGACCGACCGGCACGACGAGATCTCCGCCGGGAAGTTCGTGGGCCTGACGAACTTCGTCTCGCTGTGGGACCAGGAGCGCTGGGGCATCTCGGTCAGGCACGCCATCGTGTTCACCGTCGTGTTCGTGGGCGGCGCCCTGGCGCTCGGCTGGCTCCTGGCGTTCCTGATGGAGAAGGGGATCAGAGGTGAGGGCGGCTTCCGCGCCATCTACCTGTTCCCGATGGCCATCTCGTTCGTCGCCACGGGCGTGGTGTGGCGGTGGCTGATGAACAGCGGCCAGGACGCGCAGGCGGTGGGGCTGAACCGGCTGTTCGACGCCGTCGGGCTGGGGTTCCTGCAGAACGAGTGGTTCCGGGGCCAGGACTGGGGGATGGCGGCGATGGCCATCCCCGCCGTCTGGCAGATGTCCGGATATGTCATGGCATTGTTCTTGGCCGGGTTCCGCGGTGTGCCGGACGAACTGCGCGAGGCCGCGCGGGTGGACGGCTGCAAGGAGTGGCAGGTCTACCGCTACATCGTCTTCCCGTTCCTGCGGCCGGTCACCCTGTCCGCCCTGATCATCCTCGGGCACATCTCGCTCAAGGTCTTCGACCTGATCGTGTCGGTGTCCGGCAAGCAGATCATCACCGACGTGCCCGCCGTCTTCATGTGGGTCGCCGTCTTCGACGCCCACGACCCGGCCAAGGGCGCCACGATCGCCGCCTACATCGTCCTGACCGTCGCGGTCTTCGTCGTGCCCTACCTCGTCTGGAACGCCCGCAGGGAGAAGCGCTCATGAGCACGGCCGTCGCGGCCCCGTCCAAGACCCGGCACCAGGCGCCGCCGGCGGCCCGCCGGGCCCGCTGGCCGCTGTACCTGCGGTTCGCGCTGCTCCTCATCTTCGTCCTGGCCTTCCTGATCCCGATCTACGTCCTGCTGGTCACCAGCTTCAAGCCACTGACCGAGGCCGATCCGAGCCAGGCGTGGAGCCTGCCGAAGGTCTGGACGACCGAGGCGTGGCAGGTGGCCTGGGACAAGCTCAAGCCGGGCATCGCCAACAGCTTCCTGCTGGCGATCCCCGGGTCGCTCATCTCGGCCGCGCTCGGGGCGATGAACGGGTTCGTCCTGTCCAAGTGGCGCTTCCCGGGCGCCGACGTGGTGTTCACGCTGTTCCTGTTCGGCATGTTCATCCCGTACCAGGGGGTGATGATCCCGCTGGTCCAGCTCATGGTGGATCTGGGGGTGTACGGGGGCATCCCCGGGCTCGTGCTGGCCCACGTCGTCTACGGCATCCCGATCTGCACGCTGATCTTCCGCAACTACTACGTGACGATCCCGGACGAGCTCATGGAGGCGGCCAGGGTCGACGGCGCGGGGATGCTGCGCACCTTCTGGTCGATCGTGATCCCCGTCTCCGGGCCCGCGGTCGCCGTGGTGATCATCTGGCAGTTCACCTCGATGTGGAACGACTTCCTGTTCGCGGTGTTCCTCACCGGGCCGACGTCCTGGCCGACGACCGTGATGCTGAACAACATCGCCGGCGCGCAGACCGTCCCCTACAGCCAGCAGATGGCCGCCGCCATCCTCGCCTCGATCCCGACGATGGTCGTCTACGTGCTGCTCGGCCGCTTCTTCATGCGCGGCCTCATGGCCGGCGCCCTGAAGGGCTGACGTGGTGTAAGTGGCGTTGCCGCTCAGAGACCCTTACGGATAGGGTCGGCATGTAAGTGGCGAAAGCCGGTGCCGATCCTTACCGGAGGGCGCATGACCGCGCATGCCGACCCGGCCGGGTCCACGCTGCGGCAGTTGATCACGCTGGCCGTGCCCGCCCTGGGCGTCCTGGCCGCGGAGCCGCTCTATCTGCTCGTCGACACGGCCGTGGTCGGCCATCTCGGCGCGGTGCCGCTCGCGGGACTCTCGGTCGGCGCGATCGTGCTGGCGCAGATCGCCACCCAGATGACGTTCCTGTCCTTCGGCACGACCGCGCGCGCGGCCCGGCTGCACGGAGCGGGCCGCCGGGCCGACGCCGTGGCCATGGGCGTGCAGGCGACGTGGCTCGGCGCGATCACCGGGCTGGCGCTGGTCGTGGCCGGGCAACTGCTCGCCGGCCCGATCGCCCTTCTGCTCGCCGGCGACGACCAGGTGGCCGAGGCCGCGGTGAGCTGGCTGCGCATCGCCCTGTTCGGCGCCCCGATGATCCTGATCACCATGGCCGGAAACGGCTGGATGCGCGGCGTGCAGGACATGCGGCGCCCGCTGCGCTACGTCCTGACGGGCAACGCGATCTCCGCGGTCCTGTGCCCGGTGCTGGTGCACGGGCTGGGGTGGGGGCTCGACGGCTCGGCCGTCGCCAACGTGGTCGCGCAGCTGATCTCCGCGAGCCTGTTCGTGCGGGCGCTGGTGAGCGAGGGCGTGCCGCTCGCGCCGGTGCCCGCCGCGATGCGCGCCCAGCTCGGCATGGCCCGCGACCTGGTGCTGCTCGGGCTGGCCTTCCAGGCGTGCTGGGTGTCCGCCACCGCGGTGGCCGCGCACATCTCCACGGCGGCGGTCGGCGCCCACCAGGTGGTGTTCCAGCTGTGGATGTTCCTGGCCTTCGTGCTCGACGCGCTGGCCATCGCCGCGCAGGCGCTGGTCGGGGCCGCGCTCGGCGCGCGGGACGGGGAGCGGGCGCGCCGGCTGGCCTGGCAGGTGGCCGGCTGCGGGCTCCTGTTCGGGACGGTGCTCGGCGTCGTGTTCGCCGCGCTGGCCGGCACCCTGCCCCACGTGTTCACCGCCGACGCGGCCGTGCTGGCGGAGATGCCGCGCGCGTGGTGGTTCTTCGTCGCGCTGCAACCGGTCGGCGGCGTCGTCTTCGCCCTGGACGGCGTGCTGCTGGGCGCCGGGGACGCGGCGTACATGCGCACCGCGACGCTGTGCGCGGCGGCGCTGGGGTTCCTGCCGGTGGTGTGGGCGTCGCTGAGCCTCGGCTGGGGGCTGGTCGGGATCTGGTCGGGGTTGTCGCTCTTCCTGCTGATCCGGATGACCACCCAGCTGGCCCGTCTCCGATCCGGCCGCTGGGCCGTACTCGGCGCGATCCGCTGACCCGCTCCCGGACGGCGGACGGCGGGGGACGGACGCCGGGGGGACGGGGCCGTGGGATGGGGGCCGGTCAGGCGCCTTCGGACAGCGCGTCGCCCAGCGGGGTGCGGTGGTACAGCACCGAGCGGCCCACCCGCGTGCCGGTGATCAGACCGGCCTCGCGGAGCGCCGCCACATGGTCGCCGGTCCCGCCGACGCTCATGTCGAGCAGGGCGGCGAGCTGCGTCGTGGTGGCGGGCAACCGCAGCAGGATCGCCGTCCGGGTGGCGCCGATGAGCCGGGTGAGCCCCCGCGGCGGAGCGTGCTCCGCCGCGATGCCCCGGGCCTGGTAGACCAGCGCGTACGGCCAGGCGTCCTCCAGGTACGCCCCCACCCCCGGCCCGAAGACGGTGGGGACCAGCAGCAGCCCCCGGCCGCCGAGCCGGTGCCGCTCGTCCTTCCCCGCGGCCTCCATCCGCACCGCGATGTGGCCCGGGCCGTCGGCGGCGCACCAGCGCACCCGCGGGTCGAGGTCGTCGAGCGCCGCCGCCCACCCATAGGCGGCCAGGCGCCCCGCGCGGTAGGCGACGTCGCGTTCGAGGATCGCCTGGAAGCGCGGCCAGCCGGGCGCGAGGATCTCCTCCCACGTGGCCCGCAGCACGTCGGCCAGCAACTGGACGATGTCGGGCCGGTCGAGGACCGCCAGCGCCTCGGGGGAGGGCGCAGGGCCGCCGTGCAGGTTCCTCGCGATCTCCTCGCGCGCCTGGGCGAGGGGCGTGGCCCGCATCACCGCCAGCTCGTCATCGAAGGCGACGTTCACCCCGGCCGGGGGCGGGGCGATGAAGTCGGCGTTGTACTCGCCCCGCCGGAACAGCGGGACCAGCGCTCCGAGCGCGGGCAGTCGCGCCAGCAGCCGCTCGTAAGCAGGCCGGTGCCGCTCCACCCACGGCCGGTGCACCCCCGCCTCGTACCGGCCGGACAGCAGCCACAGGGCGTGCATGGTCTCGATCAGCCGCGAGACCGCGAACCGGCTGGTCATCACATCCTGCGAACTGACCTCGACCCGGATCACCCTCCCCACGTCACGTCCCCCTCCCACGCCCGTTCGATGACCTTTCGGTTATTTCCGAAACCTTAGCCATGGGCTGGCGGAGGCCGCAGCATCGTGGCGGGAGGTGGCGGTGACCGGGACAGACCACACGCGACGGGCGACGTTCGGCCAGGTGTTCGCCGTGCCCGAGTTCCGCGTGCTCTTCGGGAGCTTCGCGTTGCTGGTGGCGGGCGACACGGTCAAGATGCTGGCGTTCGCCGCGCTGGTGTACGGACGGACCGGTTCGGCCGGTCTGTCGGCGCTCGCCTACATGAGCGGGTTCCTGCCGTACGTGCTCGGCGGGACGTTCCTGCTCTCGCTGGCCGACCGGATGCGTCCCCGGCGGCTCATGATCGCGGGCGAACTGGTCCGTGTCGCGGTCTGCCTGGCGCTGGCCTCGGGCGGGATGCCCGTGTGGGCGATGCTGCTGCTGGTCGTGGTCACCGGGACGCTCAACCCGGTGTTCGGCGCCGCGCGCACCGCCACGCTCCCGGAGTTGCTCCCCGGGGACTCCTACGTCCTCGGCCGCTCGGTGCTCACGATCACCTCCGCCGGCGCGCAGATCGGCGGCCTGGCCGCCGGGGGCGCCGTCCTTTCCCTGGCCGGCCCCGGGGGAGCCCTGCTGATCACCGCCGCGCTGTCCGCGGCGGGCGCCGTCCTTCTGCGGCTGGGCCTGCCCGACCACCCGCCGCGCGCGGCCGTCCCCACCGCCGTCCCATCGTCGCCGAGCAGGGCCGAGACCGCGGCGAGCGGCACGGGAAGCGTGCTGGATCGGCCGTCGGCGGAGAGCACGGAGATCAGTGGCGGCGGGGCGGAGGTCGGTGGCGGCGGGGCGGAGACCGGTCGCGGACGGCACGGGGCAGGGCACGCAGGGGCGCAGACCGGTCGCGGACGGCACGGGGCAGGGCACGCAAGGCGGGACCTGGGGGCGGCCGGGGGGAACGCGGTGCGGGCGTCGCTGCGGGTCAACCGCCGGCTGCTGGCCGACCGGCGTGTCCGCGCGCTGATGCTGTGCAACTGGATCCCGGTGATGTTCGTGGCCGGCGCCGAAGCCCTCGTGGTCCCCTATCTCAACGAGCGAGGCGCCCCGTCCCAGGCGGGGTTCGTGCTCGCGGCGTTCGCGGTCGGGATGGCGCTCGGGGACCTGGTCGTCGGCAGGTTCGCCGCGCCGGCCATGCGAGAGCGGCTCTCCTTCCCGCTCGCCGTGGCCTCGGGGGTGCCGCTGGCCGCCTTCGCCGCGCGGCCCTCGCTTCCGTGGTGCCTGGCGCTCGGCGTGCTGACCGGGGCGTGCCTGGCCTACAACCTGGGGCTCCAGCGCCGGTTCGTGGACGCCGCGCCGCCGGACGCCCTCGGCCAGGCGTTCGGCCTGTTCACCTCCGGCCAGATGACCACGCAGGGCCTCGGCGCCGCGCTGGCGGGCGCGATCGCCTCGCTGCTCCCCGCGCACCTCGCCATCGCGGTCATCGGCGGCGCCGCCGTCCTCGCGGCCCTCGCCCTCGCTCGCCACCTCCGCCCCGAGCGCGCAGAGCCGGCAGAGCCCGCGGAACCCGGACAACCCGTGGAGCCTTCAGGACCCGGACGGACCGCGGTGTCCTCACGGCCCGCACGGTCCGATCAACCCGCGGACGCCGCCCCGCCCGTCCAGGCCGGTGAGGGTGGGGCCGCGGTCATCGAGGTTGGGAGAGGCTGAGCCGGGCGCCGAGACAGGTGAGAAGTTCCAGCTGGTCGTAGTAGATGCAGTGCATGGTGATCAGGCCGTTCCGGAAGGCCCGCGTACTGCACCCGCGGATGGTCACTCCCCGCCCGGTGGCTTCGATCACCTCGCCGTCGGGCATGAGGAACGGCCCGTTGTGAGTCCCGGTGAGGATCCATTCCATGATCACGCAGTCACCGCAGAGCATCTTGTTCCACGGGGTCAGCTGGAGATCGGGGAAGGCGTCCAGGAAAAGGGCCCAGAAGGACCCGATCTCGTCGCGGCCCTCGCCCTTGCCGCTGGGCGACATGTAGAACGCGTCCTCGGTGTAGCAGCGGGTCAGCGCGCCGAGGTCGTGCTTGTTGATCGCGTCGACCATCCGGCTGGTGACTTCCTCGGAGTCGGACATCGCGAGCCCCCTTTTCCTCGCGTCACCTGTCACGGTACTCCGCCCGCCCCGGCGCCGCCCGACGGGAAGACCCGCCACCGCCCCCTTGGGCAACCTCATCGTGAACCTCAGGCCACCGGTGGGAAAAGCCGCCCTCGTGAACCTCAGGGCAGCAGCAAAGCCTTGCCGGGGACCTCGCGCGCCTCGATCGCCGCGTGCGCCTCGGCGGCCCGGACGAGGGGGAAGGTGCGGCCGATGACCGGTTCCAGCCGGCCCGCCGCCGCCTCGGCCATGGCCCGCTCGGCCAGCCGGTTCCGCTCGGCGAGACCGAGCTGCACGTCCTGGATGCCGCGAACGGTGATCTGGCGCCGGCCCGCCTCCGCCGGATCGATCGCGCTGAAGCCGCCGCCGGCCGCGCCGTGCGCCGAGAAGCGGGCGCCCGGGGCGGCGATCGCGAACGCCGCCTGCCCGATCCGGCCGCCCGCGCCGTCGAACACCACGTCGGGGCCGCCGCCGGTCACCTCCCGGACGTGCTCGGCCCAGCCGGGCTCGGTGTAGTCGACGACGACGTCGGCGCCCATCCGCTGGGCGAGGTCCAGTTTGCGCTCCCCGCGCGCCGCCGCGGTCACCCGCGCCCCGGCCGCCCGCGCGAGCTGGACGAGCAGGATGCCCATGCCGCCGGCCGCCGCCGTGACCAGCACCCGGTCACCCGGCTCGACCTCGGCCGCGTCGAGGACCGCGAGCCCCGTCACGCCGTCGTGCATGAGGGCCGCCGCCCAACTGAGGTCCAGGCCGTCCGGGACGGAGAGCAGCGCCTCCGCCGGGACGGCCACCCGCTCGGCGTACCCGCCCTGGGAGTCCGGGGTGCAGGCCGCGACCGTCCGGCCGGCCCAGGCGGCGTCCACCCCCCGGCCCGTGGCGCTCACCCGCCCGGCCACCGCCCCGCCCGGCACGTACGGCGGCTCGACCGCGAACCACTGCCGGGCCGTCCCGGAGCGGATCTGCGTCTCGACGAACAGGGTGTCGGCCGCCGCGACGTCGATCACGACCTGTCCCGGCTCCGCCACCGGATCGGGCACATCCGCCGCCACCAGCACCTCGGGGCCGCCGAACCGCTCCACTCGTACAGCGCGCATGCCGCCACTCCCTCTCATGGGACGACCGTCGTCCGAGGGCAGTCTCGAACTTCAACTCAAGGTGAAGTCAACTCCGCCGTCGCCTCGGCGGGCGTTCGGCGCACGTCCGGCAGCGCGAGCACGGCCAGATTGGCGGCGGCGACCAGGACCGCCCCGGCGACCAGCGGCGCCGCCGTGCCGGTCACGGCCGCGACCGGCGCGGCGACGGCCAGGCCGAGTGGCCGGGCGGCGAAGGAGATGAGCCCGTCGAACGCTCCCACGCGGCCCAGGGCCTCCTCCGGGATGCGCTGCTGCAACGACGTCTCCCAGAGGGGGGTCAGCACGCCGAGGCCGAACATGGCGACGCAGTAGGCTCCGGCGACCACCGCCAGCGGCATCGGCGGGCCGAAGGCCGCCAGGGGGAGAGCGTAGGCGGCGGCGCCGACCGCGACGGCCGCGAGCGGGCGGCGGACCGGCAGCCGGGGCGCGGCGTAGACGCCCACCAGCAGGCCGACGGTGCCGAGCTGGGTGATCAGCACCCACGAGGCCTCACCGCCGAGATCGCGCACGGCGATCAGCGGGCCGAGCGTCAGCAGGAAACCGGCGGCCAGGTGCCATACTCCGTGGCCGAGCACGCTGGCCAGGAACCACGGGTGCCGGCGGGTCTCCACCCATCCTTCGCGCAGGTCGGCGAGGAACGACCCGCGCGGGCCCCGCCGGACGGCGCGGGCGGGGCGCAGCCCGCCGAGCGTCAGCGCGGAGACGGCGAACAGTCCGCCGGTGAGCAGCGAGGACCAGCCCGGGCCGAGAGCGAGGACGAGCGCGCCGGCCGTGGCGGGAGCAACCACCTGGGCGAGCCCCTGGGCCACGCCGATGCGCGCGTTCACGCGCAGCCGCTCCTGGTCGGCCACCACGGCCGCCACCAGCGTCCGCACCGCGGGCGTCCCGAGGGCCAGGCCCGCGCCGGTGATCGCCGACAGCACCGCGATGTCGGGGATGCGGACCACGCCCGCGAGCAGTTCCGCCGCGACGCCGAGCTGTGCCGCGCCGCGCACCAGGTCGGCCGCGAGGACGACCCGCTGCGGAGGGAAGCGGTCGGCGACCACCCCGGCGACCGGGAGCATGAGCAGCATCGGGATCATCTCGCAGGCGAGGACGAGCCCGAGGTCGCCGGCGGAGCCGGTGGCGCGGACGACCGCGAGGGTCAGCGTCGTCGGGATCAGCGCGGTCGCCAGGGCCGCGATCGTCCGCCCGACGAGCAGGCGGCGCACAGGTGAGCTCATGGGCCGAGAACATATTTCGCTAGCTAATCTTTTGTCAACGAAATACTTGTCGGCGTAGCATACTTACGGGATGGAGGACTCCGTCGATCGGCATCTGGCGCGGTGGCGCGACAAGGCGCCGTTCGACGAACGGGTCGAGGCGATCATCACGCGCATCCAGCTCCTGGGACGCCACGTCGCGCACGCCAAGGACCGCGCGCTGGCCGAGGTCGGCCTTCAGGGGTTCGAGTTCGAGACCCTGCACCGCCTCGTGGCCCGGGGCGAGCCCTGGCGGGCGACGCCGTCCGAGCTGGCCACCGAGCTGATGGTCTCGCCGGCCGGCATGACCGGGCGCCTCGCGACCCTGGAAAACGCCGGCCTGGTCCGCAGGCTGCGCGGCGTCGAGGACCGCAGGCGCGTCGACGTCGAGCTCACCGAGCAGGGGCACGCCCGGTGGTACGCCGCCATGGAACTGCGCGGCACCGCCGAGGACGGCATGGTCCACCCCCTGACCCAGGCCGAGCAGGACACCCTGATCGCCCTCCTCAAACGCATGCTCATCCAAGCCGAGTCCACCCGCTGACCCACCGCCCCGCCCGCCCGGACCTGCCCCCGACGGGCCCCGCGACTCCGCCCTGACCGCGTCGACGGCTCACCGACGCTGGTATCAGAACTTGACCTCGCACCAGACGGCCCGCCCGTCGGTGTCCTCGTCGACTCCCCAGCAGTGCGAGATCTGCTCCACCAGGAACAGCCCCCGCCCACCCTCGCCAGAGGGGTCGTCGGAGACCCTCGGCCGTGTGCCCGCGCCCGTGTCCCTGACCGTCAGCCGGACTGTCTGATCTCGCTGTGCCAGCGTGATACTGACTCGGTACGACGCCTTGCGGGTGGAGGCGATTCCCCAGCACATGAGCTTGGGAATCATCAAGAGGGAGATGAAGAGATGGACTGGAGCACGGCTGTGTGGCGGAAGTCATCGAAATCCGGGTCGGATGGAGGGTCGTGCGTAGAGGTCGCTGCGGGGCCGACCGGGACGATGGGGGTTCGAGACAGCAAAGTCGCCGGGGGGCCGGTTGTCGTGGTGAACCCTGAGGAGTGGCGAGTGTTCCTCGCCGGGATCAAGTCCCGGTAAGCGAGGTCATGCTAGTGAAGGAGTTCGCCGAAGCCTCGGGGGATTAGGTGGGTGGGGAGGCGGATGCGTTCGACATGGCTGTTCTCGCCGGTCAGGCGGCGGAACAGCGGTTCGGTGGCGGTGCGGCCGGCTCCTGGGCCACCATGGTGATCGCCGGGTTCGGCAGGTCGGGGAGTGCCAAGTCGTCGAAACGTGTGATGGCCGGCCGTGACGCCCCGGCTTGCATGCGATCAGTCCGGGCATGAGACAGGTAGATCGTTATCGTGGCCGCAGAAAGAGTACGCCATGGCGATCCGCAAAGTCCGGTCGCGTTGATCGG
Source organism: Sphaerisporangium sp. NPDC005288 (assembly GCF_040607475.1). Taxonomy (NCBI): domain Bacteria; kingdom Bacillati; phylum Actinomycetota; class Actinomycetes; order Streptosporangiales; family Streptosporangiaceae; genus Sphaerisporangium; species Sphaerisporangium sp. NPDC005288. Next base: position 34,671 of record NZ_JBEXGT010000031.1, read on the forward strand.
TGACATAGTCGACGAGGAAGGCCGAGCTGTGACCACTGACGTCGCCGGTCCGGTGGGAAAGCTGTAGCACCAGTTCGGTTCGTGGCTGTACCTGTGGACGCCCGGACGAACACGTCTGGGTGACTTGACGGTTGCCTTCGGACAGGCCCATGTGCCGGAGGGTCGCGGGATCTCCGCCGTTTCCGAAGAAATCGTCGTTCGATGAGCCGTCGTGCGGAATGAGTGCGAAATCTTCGAGCCGTATCCCTCCTCGGGGATCCTCTAAGCGCACATTTCTCACTTTGATCGGTCCAGGTCGGTCCAGGCACAGACGGAGACCGCCATATAAATAGGGTCGCCCGGGTATGCTCGTGGTCATACCTTCGCCAATGATGATGCCTCCTTCGCCGAGCCATCTGAGCGGAGGTCTTCCCTGAGTGACGTCCGCAGAGCCTGATGCCGCGATCAGTGCGATGCATGCCAGAACCCTGCTGATGTCTCCCATGTTCAGTGACTTCGGTAGCCGCCCCATACGAGTATTGTCCCGGCCAATCGGCCGTCACATCTTGCGTCCTTCGATTCTCGCGGAGTGGGCGACGCCGCTGGCGCGTGGCGTTCGGACTCCAGTGGGCACGTGCGGTCCGCAATGGCAAGGCATCCAGATGGCCGGCCGTGGTGGTGAGCGCCGGGAAGCGGCGGGTCCTATTCAGACCGTGACGCATTCGGCGGTTGATCGCCAGATGAGTCGCGGTCTCATCGCTCGAAGACGGGTCAGGCAGGTGGGGGGAGTTCGCCGGAGCCTCGGGGGATGAGGTGGGTGGGGAGCTGGATGTGCTCGACCGGGCCGTTCTCGCCGGCCAGGCGGCGGAACAGCAGCTCGGCGGCCGTGCGGCCGAGGCCGATCGGGTCCTGGGCCACCACGGTGATCGCGGGGTCCAGCAGGTCGGCCAGCTCGAAGTCGTCGAAGCCCACGATCGCCGGCCGCGGAGTCGGAAGTGAGCGCAGGGCGGCCACCGTGAGCTGGCCGTTTCCGGTGAACAGGGCCGTCGGCGGGTCGCCGAGCGCCAGCGCGTCCGCCACCGCCGCGCTCACCCGGCTCTGCTCGGGAACGCCCATGGAGACCAGCGACGGGTCGTACGGCAGGCCGGCGGCCTCCAGAGCCTGACGGTAGCCGCGCAGCCGTTCTTGGGCGGTGAAGATGGCCGCCTGGTCGCCGAGGAAGGCGATGCGGCGGTGGCCGTGCGCGATGAGGTGGGCCACGCCCGTCGCGGCGCCCCCGGCGTTGTCGCACAGCACCGTGTCCACCTCGACGGCCGGGCCGGTGTGGCGGTCGGCCTCGGCGGTGGGGCCGGTGGGACGGTCGATATCGAAGGCAGGGCCGGTGGGATGGTCGGTCTCGGGGGTGGGGCCGGTGGGACGGTCGGCGAAGACGGCGCGGATGCCCGCGGCCAGCTCGGGGGCGAGGTAGCCGTGGTCGTACCCCGCCGGCACGATGACCAGCCCGTCGACGCGCCGGGCGCAGAAGGCCAGCACCAGCGCGCGCTCGCGCTGCGGGTCCTCGCCTGAGGAGCCGGTGAAGACCAGGGAGCCGTTGCGCAGCGCGACATCCTCCACGGCGCGGCTCAGGCCGGAGTAGAACGGGTCGGCGACGTCCTCGATGATGAGACCGATGCTGGCCGTGCGCCCTCGCCGGAGCACCCGGGCGCCGTCGTTGCGGCGGTAACCGAGCAGCTCGATGGCCTGGCGCACCCGTTCGGCGGTCGCCGCGTTGACGCCCGGCTCGTCGTTGACCACGCGGGACACCGTCTTGAGCGCGACGCCTGCCGTGGCCGCGACGTCGTTCATCGTGGGCCGCCCGCGCCTGGTCTCTGCCACGCTCCGCATCATTCCGTATCGGAGCGCGATGTGACAACGTTGTCACGAGCTCTGACCGGGGCGTCACACCTGGAGGTGACGGCGCCGCAGGGCGATCAGGGTGGGCGGTGCGACGTCCCGGGAGCCGACGCCCGCAGGCACGCCGCCGCTGGGGTCCGGCAGGAGCCGGCACGGTCCGGCGGGACGCCCCCGCACCGGTCCGGGGGGACCCCCGCGCGGGTCCGGCGGGACGCCCCCGCGCGGGTTCGGGGGAGCCGCCGCTGGGGTCCGATGGTGCCGGGATGCGCGGGGGTTCAAAGGGTCGAGGGGTGGGGGCCGGTGGTGGTGTGCAGGTCGGCCTCGACGCGGGCGGCGGTGGCGAGCAACGGGGGAAGCAGGTCGCGGCGGGCGGACTCCACGGTGGTGCGGCTGGCGTGCGAGGAGAGGTTCACGGCCGCGACGACCTGGCCCGCGCGGTCGCGGATGGGCGCGGCGATCGAGCGCAGGCCCTCCTCCAGCTCCTGGTCCACCATGGCCCACCCCTGGGCCCGCACCCGTTCGAGTTCGGCGGCCAGCGCGTCGCGGGAGGTGATCGTGCGGGAGGTGCGCCGTTCGAGGTCGGCGGAGGCGAAGTAGGCGTCGAGGTCGGCGGGCGGCAGCCAGGCGAGCAGAACCCGTCCCATCGAGGTGCAGTGTGCGGGGAAGCGCGTGCCGATGCTGATGGTCACCCGCATGATGCGCGTGGTCGGGACCCGGGCCACGTACACGATGTCGCCGTCGTCGAGCACCGAGACCGAGGCGGACTCGTGGACCTCGGCGACCAGCCGTTCCAGGTGGGGGAGGGCGACCTCGGGCAGCGACAGGCCGGACAGGTAGGCGTACCCGAGCTCCAGCACCCGGGGGGACAGCGCGAACAGCCGGCCGTCGGTGCGGACGTACCCGAGCTCGACCAGCGTGAGCAGGAACCGGCGCGCCGCCGCGCGGGTGAGGCCGGTGGAACGGGCCACTTCACTCAGCGTGAGCTCCGGATGCGCGGCGTCGAAGGCCCGGATGACCGCGAGCCCGCGGGCCAGCGACTGGACGTACTCCTCCGCCATGGTCAGGTCCCCTCTCGCGGTGACCGTTATACCAGCAGGCGTACGCGCGGCCGCTCATACCAGCGGATGTCGGGGCGGCCGCAGGGGATGCGGCGACGGTGTGCGGGGCCGATGGTGGTGCGGGTGGCCGTGGACGGGGTGCGCGGCGGCGTGTGCCAGGTGGGCCGAACGCTGCGCGGTGGTGTGCGGGGCCGATGGCGGTGCGGGTGGCCGTGGACGGGGTGCGCGGTGGCGGGTGCCGGGGTGCGCCGGGTGGCGGGGCAGGGGTTGTGCGTGGTTCGTGGTTCGTCGTTCGGGTGCCGAACGGATGTTCCGCGCTTACGGCGAGCATCTCCGGCGTAGCGACCGAAAGTGCGGTGGCGACAGGTGTTTTCGGACATTGACGCGGTTTGGTCGCAGGGATAGCTTGCACTGACACGTTCGTTGTGCGGAGTTCATGTTCGCAGAGCGAACGAACGTTGACGGCCCCTTGGAGCGCCTGCGGCGGGCGGCGGTGCCGGCTCAGCGACAGAGCACCACGGAAAGGCGTTGACCATGGAATTCCTCGACCCGAAGATCTGGTCCGGATCGGTCTACGGCGGCAGCGGCTGGACGGGCTCCCAGGCCGGCGACGCGGCGGTGATCGAGCCCGCCACCGGCAAGGAGATCGGCCGCGCCGGGATCGCCGGTCCCGCCGACATCGCGACGGCGGCCGGGCAGGCCGCGCGGGCCCAGCGCGCGTGGGCCGCCGCCTCCTTCGAGGAGCGCGCGGCCGTCCTGCGCAGGGCCGGCCGGCTGTTCGAGGACCACGCCGCCGACATCCAGTACTGGCTCGTCCGCGAGTCCGGCTCCATCCCCGGCAAGGCCGCCTTCGAGACCCACGTCGCCGCGCAGGAGTGCTACGAGGCCGCCGCACTGGCCTCCCAGCCGCCCGGCGAGATCCTGCCGACCGCGAAGCAGCGCCTCAGCCTGGCCCGGCGCGTGCCGGTGGGCGTGGTGGGGGTGATCGCGCCGTTCAACGCGCCGCTGATCCTCGGCATCCGGTCGGTCGCCCCGGCGCTCGCGCTCGGCAACGCCGTGGTGTTCAAACCCGACCCGCGCACCGCCGTCTGCGGCGGCGTCGCCATCGCCCGCGTCTTCGAGGAGGCCGGACTGCCGGCGGGCCTGCTGCACATGCTGCCCGGCGGCGTGGACGCCGGCGAGGCGCTGGTCACCGACCCGCGCGTCCGCGTCGTGTCGTTCACCGGCTCGACGGCGGCCGGACGCAAGGTCGGCGAGCTGGCAGCGCGGCACCTCAAGCGCGTCCACCTGGAGCTCGGCGGCAACTCCGCGCTCATCGTCCTGGACGACGCCGACGTGGACCTGGCCGTCTCGGCCGGCGCGTGGGGCTCGTTCTTCCACCAGGGGCAGATCTGCATGACCGCGGGACGGCACCTGGTCCACGCCTCGGTCAAGGACGAGTACGTCGAGCGGCTCGCCGCCAAGGCCGACCACATGCCGGTCGGCGACCCGGCCACCGAGCAGGTCGCCCTCGGCCCGCTCATCGACCGGCGGCAGCGGGACAAGGTCCACGCGCTGGTCACCGGCAGCCTCGACAGCGGGGCCCGCCTCGCGGCCGGCGGCACCTACGAGGAGCTGTTCTACCGCCCGACCGTGCTGACCGACCTGACGACGTCCGCGCCCGCGTACGCCGAGGAGGTCTTCGGCCCGGTCGCTCCGGTGATGCCGTTCTCCTCCCTGGAGGAGGCGGCGTCGCTGGCCGGCGACAGCGAGTACGGGCTGTCGCTCGGCATCCTGACCCGCGACGCGATGAAGGGTCTGGCGCTCGCCGACCTCATCCCCACGGGCATCGTCCACATCAACGACCAGACCGTGGACGACGAGGCGGTGGCGCCGTTCGGCGGCGTCGGATCCTCCGGGACCGGGTCGCGGTTCGGTGGCACCCGGGCGAACATCGAGGCGTTCACCGACACCCAGTGGGTGACCATGCAGGGCGACATCGCGCGCTATCCGTTCTGATGGCCACCGATAGGCTCCGGGGTCTATGAAGCCCCCGGCCGCCCCCGGCCCCGGACCAGAACGCGAGCGGACGCCGGACCCCACCCCGGGCGGCCCCGACGCCGGACAAGAAGGCGAGGGGACGCCGGAGTCCGCCTCGCCCCCCGGTTCCGGTCAAGAACGCGATCGGGGGTCCGAGTCCGCTTCGACGCCCGGTCGCGGACAAGGACGCGACCGGACGTCCGAGTCCGCTTCGACCTCCGAACCCGGACAGGAACGCGGCCGGGGGTCCGAGTCCGCTTCGACGCCCGGTCGCGGACCAGGAGAACGCGAGCGGACGCCCGCCCCGCCGGCCGGGGGCGGGCGTCCGGCGGCGGCGGGTGTGCTGCTGGTGGCGGGTTTCGTGCTCGCCGCGCTGAACCTGCGGCCCGCGCTCGCCGGCGTCTCGCCGCTGCTGAGCGAGATCATGGCCGACCTCGGCCTGACCCCGGCCGCCGGCGGGGGGATCACCACGGTCATGGTGGTCTGCCTCGGCCTGCTGGCTCCGGTCGCCCCCGCCCTGGCGGCCAGGGCCGGGCTCGACCGCACGCTGCTCATCGGGCTGCTCATCCTGGCCGCGGGCACCCTCGTGCGCGGACTCGGCGGCGTCGTGACCCTCTACGCCGGGTCCGCCATCGCCGGCACCGCCATCGCGATCATGAACGTGGTGATGCCCGGGGTGGTCAAACAGCACTTCCCCGACCGCGTCGGCCTGTTCACCGGCGTCTACGTCTCGGGCCTGGTGACCGGCGCCGCGTCGGCCTCGGCGCTGATGGTGCCGATCGAGCAGCGGTACGGCTGGCGCGTGGCGGCCTGCTCGGTGGCCGTCCTGGCGCTGGCGGCGGCACTGCTGTGGGCGCCGCAGGCGTTCGGCCGGCTCGCGCGCGGCGGGCGCGCCGGCGCCGGGCACCGGCCGTACGCCGCGCTGCTGCGCAGCCGCGTGACCTGGTACGTCATGACCTTCATGGGCGTGCAGTCGCTGACCTTCTACATCCTGCTCGCCTGGCTGCCGACGATCTTCCGCGACTCCGGGCTGCCGGCGGACCAGGCCGGCTACCTGCTCGCCCTGACCAACCTCGCACAGCTCGCCGCCACCCTGACGGTGCCCTCGCACGCCGGCCGGGCCCGGTCGCAGGCGCCGCACATCGTGGCCGCCGCGCTGCTGACGGCCGCCGGGTACGTGGGCGTGCTGTTCTGGCCGGCCACGGTGCCGTGGCTGTGGATGATCATTCTCGGGGTGGGGCAGGGAGCGTCGATCGCGCTCGCGCTGCTGATCATCGCGCTGCGGGCGCCCGACCCGGCCTCGGTGACCGCGCTGTCGGCCGTGGCGCAGTCGTCGGGCTACCTGCTCGCCGCGCTCGGCCCCTTCCTGATCGGGCTGCTGCACCAGCTCTCGGGCGGCTGGACGGTGCCGCTGGCCGTCGGGCTGGCGGCGTGCGGGCTGCAACTGGTCTCGGGCGTGCTGGCGGGGCGCCCGCCCGCGCCGCTCACGGATTCGTCGGGGCCAGGTCGGCGCCGAGGGGGACGGCCGGGTTGAGGCTGTTGTCCACGACCATCATCTCGTAGGGGAACCGTCCGACGCCCCTCTTCCACTGCACCCCCACCGGCTGCTGGACGGCGACGCCCGGCACCGGCCCGCGGGAGAAGTCCAGCACGCCGGACATGCCGGAGTAGTTCAGCGTCCTGAGCCGCGCGGCGACGGCCTGGCGGTCCCGCGGCGAGTCGACCTTCGTGAACGCCTGGTGGGCGATCTCGAACAGCGAGTAGACCGAGCCGAGGGTCTGCAGCCACTGCCGGCCGCTGGCCGACTGGTAGGCCTCGGCGAGGCTCTTGGCGCTCTCGCCGTCCAGCGAGGAGGTGTTCGGCATGTAGGGGCCCCACCAGGAGTCGGTGGCGATGTTGTCCACCAGGCCGCCCAGGGGCAGCGTGTCGGAGGGGAACAGCAGGACCTTGGCCACCGTGGCCAGCCGGGGACGGAACCCCTCGCTCGCCGCCTGCCGCCACATGCGGTTGAAGTCGGGGGTCAGCGGGGCGTTGATGAAGATCTCGCACCGCTCGCGCCGGAACTTGGCGATCATCCGGGCGAAGTCGCGGCCGTCGTTGTAGGCGCCGCCGTCCACCCAGGTGTATCCCGCCTTCTCGATGATCGCCGGCCAGGCGCGCCGGAAGGCGTTGCCGTCGGCGTCGTCGGGGAACATGCCGGCCACCACCTTGTTGGTGGGGACCCGGTTCCACATCGGGACGAAGCACCCGCCGAACTGGTCGACGCCGAGGAAGAACATCGTCGTGTACGTGAAGGGGCGGGGGTGGGCGGCGTCGGCCTGGCGGGAGAAGTACCAGGCCTCCCAGGGGACGACGGTCGCGACGCAGGGGATGCCCTGGGCCTCGCACACCGACGCCACCGGGTTGGTCGTCTCGGGGGCGGAGCTGGTGAGGACCATGTCGGCCCGGTGGTGCGCGATGAGCTCACCGGCCGCCCGCGCGGCCAGCCGGGGGTCGGACACGCTGTCCTTCACCACGATCTCCACGTCGTACCTGCGGCCGCCGACGGTGAACCCGTTGGCGTAGGGCGGGGTCTGGCGGACGCGGTCCACGACGAAGTCGTCTCCGGAGGCGAAGCCGGCGAGCGCCCCCGACCGGGGGCTGACGAAGCCGATCACGATCTTTCCGCTGTCGGTCCGGATCTCCTCGCCGGGCGCGCCGCAGGCGGCGCCGGCCGCGGCGAGGGCGCCAAGGCCCACGCCCCTGAGTAAGGCGCGGCGGGGGAGGGACGATCCGTGCATGCATGCCTCCGATATCGGCGCGGCCCGCCCGTCCGTCGCCGGACCCGGCGCGGGACGGCACCCGTCTTTCTGAAATGTCGGGATGATCGCTGTTCTGTGCAGATGATTACCGATAACGGAGCACGGTCGCTGGTGATCCTCCATAGTCGTCGTCCTCCGCCCACCGCGGTGCGCGTGTCATGCGCGAGGGAAATCCTCTGACCAGGCCTAACATCGAGCGTGACCTGCGTTCGATGGCCTGCGGCCGGCGCGCCGGCGGGCCTGCTGGCCCTGCTGTCTCTGCTGTCCCCGCTGCCGGGCGGCACCGCCTCCACCGCCTCCGCCGGCGCCTCGTCCGACATGTCCTCCCTCGCCTCCGTCGCTGTGGCCGCCCCACGGCCGGCGTCGCGCGAGGGGTCGCGGTCGTACCCGGTCGTCATCGCGCACCGGGGCGCCTGCGCGTACCGGCCCGAGCACACCTTGCCGTCCTACCGGATGGCCATCGCCATGGGCGCGGACTTCCTGGAGCCCGACCTGGTGTCCACCAAGGACCATGTGCTGGTCGCCCGGCACGAGAACGAGATCTCCCAGACCACCGACGTCGCCCGCCACCCCGAGTTCGCCGCGCGCAGGACGACCAAGGTGATCGACGGACGCACGCTCACCGGCTGGTTCACCGAGGACTTCACCCTCGCCGAGCTGCGCACCCTGCGCGCCGTCGAACGGCTGCCGGCCCTGCGGCCGGGCAGCGCCGCCTTCGACGGCCTCGCGCCCGTCGCCACCTTCGAGGAGATCGTGGCGCTCGCCAAGCGGTCGGGCGTCGGCGTCTACGCCGAGACCAAGCACCCCGGCTACTTCGCCTCCATCGGGCTGCCCCTGGAAGGGCCGCTGCTCGCGACGCTCGGCCGCTACGGCTGGCGCGAGCGGGCCGACCCGGTGTGGATCGAGTCGTTCGAGACCGCGAACCTGCGGGCGCTGCGCCACCGGACTCGGCTGCGGCTGGTCCAGCTCCTGGAGGCGGCCGGCGCGCCCCGCGACCTGGTGACCAAGGGAGACCCGCGCACCTACCGCGACCTGGCCACCCCCGCAGGGCTGGCCGAGATCGCCACCTACGCCGACGCCGTCGGCGTCCCCACCGATCTGGTGCGGCCGGTCGACCGCCACGGCCGGCTGGGCGCCCCCACCCCGCTGGTCGCCGACGCCCACCGGCACAATCTGGACATCCACGTCTGGACGGTCCGGCCGGAGAACGCCTACCTTCCCGCCCCCTTCCGGCTGGGCGACCCGGCGGCGCCCGGGTACGCGAGCGCGCACGGCGATGTGGCCGGCTGGCTCCGGACGCTGTACGGGCTCGGCGTCGACGGGGTGTTCAGCGACGACCCGGGCGCCGCCCGGCGGGTCCGCGACGAGGTCGTCCGCGGCGCCGGCCTCGTGCACGGGGCGAGCGGCACCGGAGGCTCCCCCGCTGAGACGCCTGACGAGGAAGTGCCCAATGCTCAGGCGTCCGGCGGGGGAGCCCTCTACGCCCGGGCGGCCGGTGAAGGCGGGCCCTCTGCTCAGGCCTCCGGCGAAGGGGGGCCCGTGGCCGGGCGCCCCTGGCAGGCGGCGCCGGTCAGACCAGCGCCTCCGCGTCCGCCGGGCGCAGCTCGTCCGCGTAGCTCACCGAGGCGCGGCGCATGACGCCGTCGTCGCTGATGGAGTACTGACCGAGGCGCCACAGCGGGGGAGAGTAGGCGTGGATCGACACGGTGGCGGGCGCGTGGCCGTTGATCCGGTGGATGTGCTCGGGCCCGAACGACAGCGCCTCGCCTTCGGAGACCAGCGTCTCCAGCGGCTCGCCCCCGATGCGCGGGTTGGACTCCTTCAGCGTGCCCGCGACCACTCGGACGGCGCCGGAGGAGACGTCGTGGTCGTGCCAGCCCGTGTCGTCCTCGGGCCGCCAGCAGATGACCCAGACGTCCACGAAGGAGTCGCGGTGGAGGGAGGCGTAGTGGCGCGCCTCTCCGCTGTCCCCGAAGGCGACGTGCGGCGCCCACACCTCGGGACGCGCCGCGAGGTCTTCGACGAGATCGCGCAGTTCGCGCTTGTCCAGGTATCGGTCGGGCAATGACTCCCAGGTCATCGGTGCACGGCTCCTTCCAGAGAGAGCAGGCGCGTGGGGTTGGTGAGGGATATCTGCTGCTCGATGGCCTCGCCGAGCAGCGTGCGGGCGGGCTCGGCGTAGGGGGCGTCCGAGCCGAGCACCACGACCTCGACGCCGACCACCCGGGTGATCGCGTCGATGGCCTGGTGGCCGTAGGAGGAGGTCTCGAGGTAGGCGTCGGGGTCGACCGAGCCGCGCGCCGAGCCGCCCCGGGCGATGAGGCGCTCCACGTGCAGCGGGGCCAGGCCGGCGAGCAGCGCGAAGCAGACCCGCAGGCGCGGGTGCCGTGGCCGGCCGAACGCGCGGAAGGCGTACCAGGCGGCGTGCATCTGCTGGACGTAGGGCACCAGCGCCGGCCACCACGCGGGCCCCTCGGCGGCGCCCGCCGGGCCCGGATGGACGAACAGGGGCAGGTCGCGGTCGTGGAGCAGGTCGAGCAGTGGCGCGACGCGGGCGAGGCCCTCGGCGTCCAGCAGGGCGGTCGCGGGGAGCTGGAGCCCGGCGAAGCCGCGGTCCAGCGCCTCTGCGGTGCGCGCGGGGTCGACCGCGCTGACGCAGGCGGAGGCCCAGGCCCGGAATGACGGCGGCAGGCTCAGCGCCCCCTCGTGGTAGGCGTCGAGCAGCGGCCAGGCGTCGCCGGGCGGCAGGTGCTCGACGCCGAGCGGGCTGGACAGCGACACCAGCGCCAGGTCGATGCCGTGGTCGCGGTTGAAGCCGAGCCGGTGGCGGAGGTCGTGGTCGCGGGGGTTCACCTCGTACGGCGCCTCGCCGTCGAGGTGCAGCGTCCAGCCCGACAGGAACGGCGGCGTGGCCCGCCGGCGCAGCGCCTCCACGAACCCGGCCGTCCAGATGTGCTGGTGCACGTCGATCCCCATGTCACCTCCTCGCCGACCAGCTCACCCTATATTACCTACTCGCTTTATAGGCTTCTTCTCGGGAATTGCGCTGAATCGATTCACTGATACGTTTCAGTGAAACGCTTCACCTCGGCCTCCGTCAACAGCGGGTCCATGCTGCGAGACGAGGGGGAACGTTCCGGACCCCACCCGTCGCGCGGGTTCGGCATAAGCTGGCGAGATGCCGCGTTCCCAGCCGCGCAAGCGGGCGACGATCCGCGAGGTCGCGCAGGCGACCGGACTGTCGCCGGCGGCCGTCTCCTACGCGCTGCGAGGTATGCAGGTCTCCGAGGAGACCATCGAGCGGGTGCGCCAGGCGGCCGCCGAGCTCGGATACGAGGCCGACCCGATCGCGCGGGCCCTGGCCAGCGGCCGCACCGGGATGATCGGCGTGCTGTGCGGCTCGCTGGAGGACCTGTGGCAGCAGTCGCTCGCCGTCGGGCTCGGGCGGGCCCTGCGCGACAAGGACCGCTACGCGCTGATCCTCGACGCCGCCGGCGACCCGGCCCGCGAGCGCGCGCTGGCGCTCCAGCTCCGCGACCAGCGCGTGGACGGGCTGATCGTGCAGCCGGTCGACCCGGCGGCGCCGTTCTGGGCGCAGCTCGCCGACGGCCTCCCGGTGGTCGCCATCGGCGACGCGCTGCTCGACGCGCGCACGGCGGGCGAGGTCGTCTTCGACAACCGCAACGGGGTCACGCTGGCCCTTGAGTACCTCCGCAACAAAGGCCACGGCCGCATCGCCGTCCTGACCCCCACGCGGCCGAGCACCCCCGACCGGCCGGCCGACGTCCACGTGACCGCCGAGGCCGAACGCCTGAAGCTCGACATCGAGGTGACGACCGCGCCGCACGGGCTGGCCGCCACGACCGCGGCCGCCCGTGAGCTCCTGGCGGACGACGCGCGGCCGAGCGCGGCCTTCTGCTTCTCCGACTCCATCGCCTACGGCGTGTACGCGGCGGCGGCCGAGCTGGGGCTGTCCATCCCCGAGGACATCTCGGTCATGGGCTACGACGACCATCCGATGTCGGGGCTGCTCACTCCCGGCCTCACCACGGTCAACTGGGACATCGGCGGCATCGTCCGCGCGGCCGTCCGCCTGGTCGTCGCGGCGGCGGACGGCCGCAACCGCAGGCGCAGGATCATCCAGGAGCCCGAACTACGCGAACGCGGCTCGGTCGCCGACCTCGGCCTCGGCTGACGCCGGGCTCAGTCTTCGTTCAGGCCCAGCACCATGTCCAGGATCCAGGTGATCACGCCGACGAGGATGGCGCCGAGGAAGGCGGCCCAGAAGCCGTCCACGTGGAAGGGCAGGTCGAGCTGCTCGGCGATCCAGCTGGTCAGCAGCAGGAGCAGGGCGTTCACCACCAGGGCGAACAGTCCGAGCGTGAGCACGTAGAAGGCGCAGCCGAAGGTCTTGATGATCGGCTTGAGCACCGCGTTGACGATGCCGAAAATCAGGGCGACGGCCACGAGCGTGCCGGCGGTGCGCGTGGAGGTCGCCCCGGAGACGGTGATGCCCGGGATCAGTTGTGTCGCCGCCCACAGTGCGCCCGCGACGATAAGGATCTTGATGATGATCTTCACGCTTTCGATGGTCGCACCAGTCACGGGCGGGCGGTAGAGGCTGAGGACCTGGGGCACGCGCTTTTCCGGCTCGCGGGACCGGTCGCCCTGGACGTCCGTGACGGCCGTTCGCACGAACGATCTCCCAGGCGTTCGAACGTGCATATCCCTGTGATCGGGGGGAAAGTGGCTAAAAGGGGGTGAGCCCGTATGGACCGGGACGAGCTGCAGTCGCTGTCGCCCAGGGAACTGCACGACAGGGCGGTGCACTATGCGGTCACGCACGGCGACTTCGGCTTCCTGTGGGACCTGCTCAAGGTGATCCCGGCGGCCGAGGCGGCGAGCGGTCACTCCGAGGAGACGGCCAACGACCTCAGCAGGGTCTCGGCGCTTCTCAGCGACGCCATGGCCTCCGGCGAGGGAGAGCTCGGCGAAGCGCTGCGGCCGGTCTACCTCTCCTACCTGTCCAAGCACCCCGACGCCTGAAGACGCCCCGCCTGCTCCTAGGCTCCAGGCATGGCATCGGTGAATGTTGAGCGTACTGAGAACGGCTTCGTGGCCCGCAACGGGCGCGGAGCGGAGATCGTCATGGGCAGTGGCGACGACGAAGGCGTCTTCACCCCGGTCGAGCTGCTGCTCGCCGCGGTGGGCGGCTGCAACATCGTGACCGTCGAGCCGCTCACCGCCAAGCGCGGCCACCGCCTCGTGCGGCTGGCGATGACGGTCCAGGCCGAGAAGGTCGAGCCCACACTGCTCGGCCCGGTCACGATCACCTACGACGTCGAGCTCCCCGAGGGCGACCCCGAGGCGGACGAGGTCTTCCGCGCCGTCGCCCACCGGGTGCACGAGCGCCACTGCACCGTCAGCCGGTCGCTGCAGAAGGGCACCGAGGTCGTCGTCGAACTCCCCGAATAGCCGCTCGCCCCGCCGGGTCATCCCGTACCCGGTCATGCCCGGGACTTAGACCGAATCTATACCGTGCGATGACGAGCAGCTCAGGCCCCGGTATGTAGTGTTAAGGCAGGTCAAGGGGGATGCGACCAGCGCCCGACGGGCGCAGCGAAGCTTTCACCATAAGGACGCGGTGGGGGACCGTGTCCGAACAGCGGGACCGCCCGATGCGTTTGGGGGAAGGCATCGGCGCTGGACCGTGAAGTGGTCGGGGCCGGACAGGCGGGGGACTGTCCGGCCCCGACTCATGTCCACCCCCACTTCGCGGCCCTCCCTTCGCCCCCGCTCCGTACGGCCGCCCCACCTCAGCCCGCTCCGTCTCGGGCCGCCTGGTCTCGGGCCGCCTGGTCTCGGGCCGCTCTTCCCTTTCGGAGCCTCGGACCGTTCCTCGCCTCTGCCGCACCCTAGGGCCGGGGCGGCCACGCTCTCGCCCCGCCTCGGGCCGCTTCCCCTTCCGCCGCCTTGGGCCGTCTTCATCGGGCGCCGGCACGGCGGGAAGCGGGTCGGTGGCGTCGGCGCCCTGTTACGGCGACGGGCCCGGTCAACTCTCCGGCCGTCGCCGGTCATTGCGGGTGCCTCTGGGGGGCGGCAGCGGGGCGACGCAGCGGGTTCGTCCGGGCTCCGCGGGCGCCCCTTGGCCGTGGGCCATGAGGGGTTGTTTACCTGTGGCGGCTCTGCCGGGAGGGATGGAGCTTGGGGGAAGAAAGGTTTTGCCCAGGCGGTGGTGCCCCTCACAGGTCACAGCAGTAACACGGGTATCGCCTGTCAGCCTCGTCGGCCTTCTCTGACGCATAAAATGCCCGATATATGGGGCTTACGGCCTGATAGGTAGATCTTCTGATGCTTTGTACAAACATCGTTTGCTTTGTCCTGACTTGACCGGTAACGTCTTGTACCAGATCGGACGGTGACCTGGTCTTCAGCCGGAAGGCCGCCGCCCGAACGTCGAGTCCCAAGGGCCTGAACCCGGCCCGCGGGAGCCGGGGACCCACGTTCTTCGGGGTGAATCCGCGTCAGCGGTAGGGCGAACTCCACGCCCGAACCCGTCAGCTAACCCGGTAGACGTCGTTGGAGAGGAGACTCGAGTGGACACACCGCCCCACTCCGTCCTCCGGGCGACCCTAGGCCCGGATCTCGCCGTCAGAAGCGGCACAGCAGTCGGCTTGTAGGAGCCGGCCGGGCGATTCGCAGCCTTGCGACATGGTGGCCGTCCAGCGCCACCGCCCGAAAGACCCACGTAAGAAAAGCGCTCGCGCAGCGATGGACCATGCCCTTGTCCACCCGCTTGTGCCTCAGAGAACGCTTTCCTCTCCCGGCGCCGAACCCTCTTGACCGAAGTCGGAGCCCGGGTCCCTTGTCTTCTGATGAAAGATCCTGACCTCCCATGTCTTTTTTCACGAACACCCCCAAATGTCGTGTGGTTTCGAGCATCATCGGTGCCGCGATGATGTGCACGGCGACGGTCGGCACGGCCACCGCGGCCCACGCCAACTCGCCCGAGCGCAAGGACGGCGTCGCGGCGGCGACCACCCAGCGAGTCATGTTGAAGGGCTCCACCACCGCCTCCTACTTCTGGGACGACGCCTCCGGGCGCGCCGGTGACACGGGAATGCCGGCCATCGGCAAGCCGATGCAGAAGGGGCTGTTCGCCAGCCCGTGCTGGCCGCTCGGCACCGAGGGTTACGTGATGTACAACGGCAAGAAGGCGCCGTTCTTCATCGGCGACCGCGGCCCGGGCATCCCCTCCGAGAGCGGCGTCATGCTCGACATCGACGGCAAGACCTTCGCCGAGCTGACCGGCGGCGACTTCAGCGACTCCAGCCTGATGGTGACCGGCTTCGGCGCCGGCCACATCAAGGTCGACTACGTCATCACCAAGTGGGGCAGCGGCCCGGGCAAGAAGAACGAGCCCGTCCCGTTCTCCGCCGGCGCCTGGGGCGTCTACGACAAGGACCCGGCCGAGCCGACCCTGGCGCTCACCTCCGCGCCCTGACCCGCGCGCACGCACCTGCGGGTTCTTCCACGAGCTTCCCCCGGGAAATAGGCGTGCCGGTGCTTCCCCCTGGCACCGGCACGCCGCCCCGGCGCCGATGTGCGTAGCTTCGCCGGGACTGCTAAAGTCACCGTAGTCAACGCGCCGCTAGCTCAGTTGGTTAGAGCAGCTGACTCTTAATCAGCGGGTCCGGGGTTCGAGTCCCTGGCGGCGCACCACGGTTAACGCCGATGACCTGGGCATCTTCCCCGATGGGGAGGGTGCCCACAGTCGTTTTCCAACCTGTTTCCCCCTCGGTGCGGGCCCCGATCCGTTCGAGGTCGCCAGTTGAACGGCCATTTGACGATCATGATTCCGCCTTCGGATAGTGGTGGACATGGTCAACGACAACCCGTTCGACCGGCGCCGCTTTCTGGCCGGGTCAGGAGCCGCCGGGCTGCTCGCCCTGGTCGCCGCCTGCTCGGGCGGCGCGGGCACGAGCACCGGCGTGAACGCCGGGCCGTCCGGCTCCCTCCCGAGCACGCCCAAGCGCGGCGGAGTGCTGCGCGCGGGGTCCTCTCCGCCGCCGACGGCGGTCGACCCCGTCACCATGTACGACGGAACGGCGATCGCGATCGCCCAGCTCGTCGCCGACTACCTGATCTGGCTGGACAGGGACTACAAGCTGGTCCCGCGCCTGGCGGAGGCGTGGTCCGCCAAGGACGGCGGCAAGATCTGGTCCTTCACCCTGCGCGAAGGCGTGGTCTTCTCCGACGGCACCCCGCTGGACGCCGAGGTCGTCAAGGCGTCCTTCGACCGGTTGCTCGACCCGAAGAGCAAGTCGGCCGCGCTCTCGGCCTTCGACACCGTCCTCGCGCAGGGCGGCGTGCGCGTCAAGGACTCCCGGACGGTCGTCTTCACGCTGGAGCGGCCGTTCTCCGACTTCCCCTATCTGGTGTCGGCCGGCAACTACAACGCCCTGATCCTCAAGAAGGACTACGCGGGCGACTTCACCGCCAAGCCCATCGGCACCGGCCCGTTCGTGCTCGCCTCCTACGACCCGGCCAAGGGCGCCACCTTCACCCGCAATCCGAGGTACTGGGATCGGGGCAAGCCGTACCTGGACGGCGTGGAGGTCAAGTTCTACGCCGATGACCAGGCGGATCTGCTCGCGCTGCAGGGCGGCGACGTCGACGCCCAGCTTCTCAGCATTCCCGCCCTGGTCAACCCGCTGAAGGGTGTCGGGGACATCACCGTCGACCGGGTGGAGGGCACCGGGTTCACCGCCCTGACGCTGCGCGTGGACCAGGCGCCGTTCGACAGGAAGGAGGTCCGCCAGGCCGTCGCGTACGCCCTGGACCGGCCGGGCGTGAACGCCACCACCTACGACGGCATCGGGGCGCTCGCCAACGACCACCTGTTCGCCGCGCTGTTCCCGGCGGCGCCGGCCGACATCCCGCAGCGCGCCAAGGACCCCGCCAAGGTCGCGTCGCTGCTCGCCGCCGCCGGAGTGGCCAAGCTGTCCTTCCCGCTGACCTTCGACCCGCCGAGCAAGGACTACGCCCTGATCATCCAGAACCAGCTCAAGCAGGTGGGCATCGAGGTCACGCTGGACCAGCGCACCTCCGCCGACTTCTACGGCGGCGACCAGGAGAAGGACACGCCCTGGCTGTTCAGCCCGGCCAACCTGGTGCGCTGGGCCGGGCGGGCGGTGCCGAGCCAGTTCATCATCCCGATGGTGAAGAGCGGCGGGGTGTGGAACGGGTCCAAGTACGCCAACCCGGTGCTGGACGCCGCCGCCACCGCCTACGACGGGGCTACCACCGACACCGCGCGCAAGGCCCAGGCCGAGATCATCGCCAGGACGCTGTACGAGGACGTCCCTGTGATCATCAGCGTCTGGGGCGGCAGCGTCCGGGCCTTCAACGGCGGATTCGCCGGGATCCAGGCGCATCCCTCCAGCTACGTCGACTTCACGTCGGTGTCCCGGATCTAGGGCGGCCCGCGATGAGGCGATTCCTGCTGCGGCGGCTCGCGGCGATCCCGCTCACGCTGCTGGTGGTGTCCGTGCTCGTCTTCACGGCCACCGAGCTGATCCCCGGAGACGTGGCCCGCACCATCCTCGGCCGTGAGGCGAGCGAGGCCGCGGTGCGCGACCTGCGCTCCCAGCTCGGGCTCGACCGGCCGCTCCCGGTCCGGTACGCCGACTGGCTGCACGGCTTCCTCACCGGGCAGTGGGGCGACTCCTCCACCCTCCGCGTCCCCGTCCGCGACCTGGTCCTCGGCCGGCTCGGCGCCTCGCTGCTGCTGGCGCTGCTGGCCTTCGCGCTGCTGGTGCCGGTGGCGGTGACGCTCGGCCTGGTCGCGGGGGTTCACCACGACCGCCCGGCGGACCGGGTGATCAGCGTCGCGAGCCTGGCGTTCGGCGCGACGCCGGAGTTCGTCACCGGGGTGGTCCTGCTGGTGGTGTTCGCGGTGAGACTGCGCTGGTTGCCCGCGTCCGCCCAGATACCGCCCGGAGCCACCCCGGTGCAGGCGCTCGGCCACCTGCTCATGCCGGCGCTCTCGCTCGTCCTGCTGTGCACCGGGTACGTCGCCCGCCACGTCCGCGCGAGCACCGTGACGGCCGTGGAGAGCCCGTACGCCCGCGCGGCGGAGTTGCGCGGCCTCACGCGTGTGCAGGTGGTGCGCCGGCACGTGCTGCGCAACGCCACGATTCCGGCGACCAGCGCCCTCGGCGTGCAGCTGCAGTTCCTGCTGGGCAGCCTGGTCACGGTCGAGCTGCTGTTCAACTATCCCGGGATAGGGGCGCTGCTGCTCCGGTCGGCCGTCGACAAGGACCTGCCGACCCTGCAGACCACCGCGATGGTGCTCGGTTGCCTCTACATGCTCATCTTCCTCGGAGCCGACCTGGTCTACCGCCTGCTCGACCCGCGCGTCCGGCTGGGGTCCGCCTCATGACCGGCCTGGTGCTGACGGGCGCCGCGCGCCGTGCCCGGATCGCGGGACGGTCCCGGGTGGCGCTGGCCATCGGCGGGTCGATCATCCTCGCCTGGGTGGCGATCGCGCTGCTCTGGCCGCACCTGGTCCCCTACGACCCCGACCTGCAGGACCCGCTGCGGCGCTTCACGCCGCCGCAGGCCGGGCACTGGCTGGGCACCGACCAGTTCGGCCGCGACACCTTCTCGCGGATGCTCGCCGGGGCGCGTCCGGTGCTTTCCGTGGCGCCGCTCGCGACGGGCCTCGGCACCCTGGCCGGAACGGTGATCGGGCTGGTGGCGGGCACACTGGGCGGGCTGGTCGAGGAGTTCACCATGCGGGCGCTCGACGCGGTCGTGGTGTTCCCGACGATCATCGCGGTCGTGCTGTTCGTGGCGCTGGCGGGCCGGTCGACGACGGTGGTGGTGCTGGTCATCGCCGCGTCGTTCACCACGATCGTGGCCCGCAGCGTGCGGGCCGCGACGCTGGTCGAGCGGGAGAAGGCCTACGTCGAGGCGGCCCGGCTGCGGGGCGAGCGCCGCCGGTCGCTGATGCTCCGCGAGATCCTCCCCAACCTCGCCCCGACGGTGCTGGTGGAGGCGACCTCCCGGTTCGGCGACGCGATCTTCGCGGCGGCGACGCTGTCCTTCCTGGGCCTCGGCCAGCCACCGGGCTCGCCGGAGTGGGGGGCGTCGGTGTCGGACAACCGGACCTGGCTGCAACTGGCCCCCTGGACCGTGCTCGCCCCCGCGCTGGCCATCGCCTCGCTCGTGGTCGCGACGGCGCTGGTCGCCGATGCCCTTCGCCACCGCCGGGAGGCTCGGTGAGACCACAGAGCGGCCTGCGGGTCGAAGGGCTGAGCGTGGCCTACGAGACCGCGCGCGGCCAGGTCGAGGCGGTGTCCGGGGTGTCCTTCGAGGTCGCGGCGGGCGAGACCTACGGATTGGTGGGCGAGTCCGGCTGCGGCAAGACCACGCTGGGCCGCGCTCTGGGCCGCTACCTGCCCCGCGGCGGCTCGATCACCGGCGGCCGGGTGGAGGTGGACGGGACCGACGTGCTCGGCCTGACCGCCGGCGGCTTGCGCCGCTGGCGGGGAAGTTCGCTGGCGGTCGTCCACCAGGAGGCGGGGAGCGCGCTGGACCCCACGATGCGGATCGGCGCGCAGCTCGCCGAGGCGCTCAGGTTGCAGGGGCGCACCCGCGCAGAGGCGAGGCGGGAGGCGACGCGGCTGCTCGAACGGGTCATGCTGCCCGACCCCGCGGCCATCGCCCGGCGCTACCCGCACCAGCTTTCGGGCGGGCAGCAGCAGCGCGTGGTCATCGCGGCCGCCCTGGCGGCCCGGCCCCGCCTGCTGATCCTCGACGAGCCCACCACGGGTCTGGACGCGACGGTGCGGCACGAGATCCTCGGCCTGATCGGGGCGCTACGGGCCGACCTCGCCGCCGCCGTCGTCCTCATCAGCCACGACCTGGCCATGGTCGGGCGGCTGTGCGACCGCGTCGGCGTGCTCTACGCGGGCCGCCTGATCGAGCAGGGCCCCGCCGCGGAGATCCTGGCCACGCCCCGGCACCCCTACACCGCCGCCTTGATCGCCGCGGTCCCCCGATTCGGCCGGACCTGGCGTGATCGCCCGCTCGCCGCCATTCCGGGCCGTCCCCCCGCACCCGGAGAGAACTGTGCCGGGTGCGCCTTCGCCCCCCGCTGCCCGCACGCCGACGAGACATGCCGGGCACGTCGTCCGGCGCTGGAGGCCGCCGGCGTCCACGACGCGCACACAGGGCGCTCCGTCCGCTGCCACCACGCCGCCGAGCTGATCGGCCGGCTGGACCCGGCCGAGGAGGGCCAGGACCCGGCCGGCGACCTCCGAGCACCCGCGCGGCCCGGCGTGGCCGGGCCGTTGCTGGAGATCCGGGCGCTGACCCGCCGCCATGCCGGGATCCCGGTGCTGCGCGACGTCGACCTCACCATCGGGCACGGCGAGGTACTCGGCCTGGTCGGGGAGTCGGGGAGCGGCAAGACGACGCTGGCGCGAGCCGTCGTCGGCCTCGGTCCGGAGGGGAGCGGGACCATCCGGCTCGACGGGCGGGAGCTGCCGGCCGCCGTGGCGCGGCGAGACGCGGGGGCGCTGCGGCGGATCCAGATGGTGTTCCAGAACCCCGACGCGTCGCTGAACCCGAGCCACACGGTGCGGACCGTGCTCGCCAGGGCGCTGCGCAGCCTTCGCGGCGGCCTCACCCCCGAGCGGCTGGCCGTCCGAGCCGGACTCGGGGAGCATCTGCTGGACTCCCGCACCGATCGGCTGTCGGGCGGTCAGAAACAGCGTGTCGCGATCGCCCGCGCCTTCGCGGGCGAGCCTGATCTGGTGGTCTGCGACGAGCCGGTCTCGGCCCTCGACGTGAGCGTGCAGGCGGAGGTGCTGCGGCTGCTCGCCGACCAGCGGCGCCGCACCGGGACGTCGTACCTGTTCATCTCGCACGACCTCGCGGTGGTGGGCTACCTGGCCGACCGGATCGCGGTCATGTACCGCGGGCGGATCCTCGAACAGGGACCGGCCGCGGACGTCCTCGCGGGCCCGCACCACCCCTACACCGCCTCGCTGGTGACGGCGTCGTCGGCGCCGCTCGGCGAGTCCGGCACCGCCGGCGATCCCGCCATGCCGGGGCCGGCCGGTTGCCGGTTCGCGCACCGGTGCCCGCTCCGCGTCGACGGCCTCTGCGAGAAGGAGGAACCGCCCGTGCTCGCCCTCGGCGGCGACCACGCGGTGCGCTGCCACCTCGACGTGGCCGCGCTTCCGCGGTCCGGCGTGCCGGTGGCCGCGGCTCGA
Source organism: Sphaerisporangium sp. NPDC005288 (assembly GCF_040607475.1). Classification (NCBI taxonomy): domain Bacteria; kingdom Bacillati; phylum Actinomycetota; class Actinomycetes; order Streptosporangiales; family Streptosporangiaceae; genus Sphaerisporangium; species Sphaerisporangium sp. NPDC005288. The sequence goes on from NZ_JBEXGT010000031.1 coordinate 55,707, forward strand.
GCCGCACCCGCAGAGGGGGGCTGAGCCGTCCAGGCCCCGGTCAACGGCCTGACGCGTGGCCGAACTCAGGCAGGCGGCCACGCCCCGGCCGCCCACCTCGCGGCCTCGCGTGGTGCCCGGCCCTCCGGTCGCCCGTGATCGGCGGCCGGAGGGCCGGGGGGCCTACGACCAGCCTTGCAGGCCGGCGCCGTAGGGGTAGAGGGGGTTGCCGTAGGTGGTGGGGACGGTCTGTCCCGCGTCGATGCGGGACCTGATCTCGGAGCGCTGGGCGGCGGTGGCGCCCAGGTCGTAGGGGAGGTTCCAGTCCTCGGCCGCGTCGGCGACGACGTCGGTGCCGCCCGGCACGAGGATCTGGTCGAGGCTTCGCGGCAACTGCCAGGGCAGCCGGCCGCTCGGGGTGTAGTCGCCGAACAGCAGGGACGCCGTGGCCGGGCCGACCTCTTCGCCGCCGCGGTAGGTGACCACGATGGCGTCGGCCAGGCCGTTCCACTCGCTGATCACCGTGGGGCGGGGCAGGGTCAGCAGCACGACGACCGGAATGCCCTGGTTCTTGAAGTTCTGGATGATCGCGAGCTGGTCGGCGGGCAGTTGGGGCCGCTCCTTCACCCAGGCGGTCGCGTGCGTGTAGGTCGGCTCGCCGACGGCCACGACGGCGAGCTTGGGCGCGGGACCGGTGTCGGGGTAGACGTTGACGCCGGCGGTCGCCGCCCGTGCCTTGATCGCCTCCAGCGTGGTCAGCGAGCCGTACTCCTGGTGGAAGTAGCTCGTCCAGATGCAGCAGGACGTGGCGTCGGTGGCCCGCGGACCGGCGACGACGATGTTGTCGCCCGCCTTGAGCTTGATCGGCAGGACGCCGTTGTTCTTCAGCAGCGTGATGGACTTGCGGGCCGCCTGGTTGGCCAGCGCGACGTAGGACGGCTGGTGGAAGCGGTAGGGACCGTTCACCGGGTCGCCGTAGGGGTGGTCGAACACGCCGAGGGTGAACTTCAGGCGCAGAACGCGGGTCACCGCGTCGTTGATCCGCGCGATCGGGACGCCCGCGAGGAAGCCCGCCATGGTGAACCCGGCCGCGCCGGGGTCGGCGCCGCCCATCACGTCGGAGCCGGCGTTCGCGGCCTTGACCCAGACGCCGGACGGCAGCCAGTCGGTGGTGATGAGCCCGGTGTAGCCCAGGTTGTTGCGCAGGTAGGCGAGGATCGGGGCGCTGTCGCCCGCGCCGGAGCCGCCCGGGTCGAGATAGGAGCTCCCGGCGTAGCCCGGCATGATGTTCACCGCGCCGGCCTCCATCGCGGCCCGGAACGGGATCATGTGGTACTTGATCGTCACCGCGTCGTAGGTGATCCCGGCCTCGCCGCCCGCGCCCTCGCCCGGCCAGTGCTTGACGGTCGCCAGCACCGATCCGGGGTTGAGCTCCGGCCCGCCCTGCAGCCCGGCCACCAGTGCGCGGACCTGCGCGGCGGCGACGTCGGCGTTCTCGCCGTTGCCCTCCTGGATGCGCGGGTACAGCACCTTGGTGCCGACCTCGGCGAGCGGGCCGAGGACGCCGCGCGCCCCGACCTCCAGCTCCTCGCGGCGCTGCATGTCGCCGAGCTTGTAGTCCAGCGCGTAGTCCTTGCCGGCGGCCAGCGTGCTCTGCAGCGGGTAGGTGGTCTGGTACCCGGAGATGGTGTCGCCCGCCGAGACCGGCGGGATGCCGAGCCGGGTGCCGGACGCGCTCAGCAGCACCTGGTGCAGGTCGTTCGGCTGCGCCGGGCCGAAGTGCCAGCCCGAGAGCGGGTAGACCTGGGCGTTGTAGAACATCTGGTACGCCTTCTCCTCGGCGGTCATCCTGCCGAGAAGGTCGCCGACCCGGGTCTCGATCGGCAGCCGCCAGTTCTCGTACGGCTCGATCGTCCCGTTCTTGTTCAGGTCGCGGGCGCCGTTGACGACGTTGACGCCGTCGGCGACCTGCTCGATGTCGGGCAGGTACAGGCTGAAGGTCCGGATGGCGGAGGTCGTCCGCGTGCCCGAGCCGCTCACCGCGACGACGTACCACTTGTAGGTCCACCGGTCGGGGATGTCCCAGGACGGCGTGTAGGAGGTGCCGGTCGGCTCGGCGACCTTGGTGTAGAGGTCGATGAGCCTGCCCGCCGCGGTGAAGTCGTAGTCGGTGCGGCTGACGTTCAGCCAGACCTCGTAGCGCGCCGCGCCGGAGACGGCCGCCCAGGAGAACGCGGGCCGGCGGGTGTCGGTGACCATGGCCTTGTCGGCGGGCGCGGACAGCGCGAACTGCCCGGTGGTCGCCGGTGCCCTGGTCGGCGCGGACAGCAGGGGAGCGGTCGTGGCTCCGGTGTCGACGGTGCCGAACACCTGGAACTCCCACAGCGAGTAGCCGTAGCCGGTCGCCCGGGCGGTCCCGGTGAAGCGCACGTAGCGGCCGTCGCCCGTGAGGTTCAGGTTCTCGACGCCGCCCCTGCCGGTGGTCGTCGCGTACAGAGAGGTCCAGGACGTGCCGTCGGCCGACACCTCGATCCGGTAGGCGGTGGCGTAGGCCGACTCCCAGTTGAGGGTGATCCCGGTGATGTGCCCGGCGCCGCCGAGGTCCACCCGCAGCCACTGGGCGTCGGAGAACTGGCTGGACCAGCGGGTGTTCGTCCGCCCGTCGAGGGCCGCCGCCGGAGCGTTGCCGCCCTCGAAGGAGGAGGCCGTCACCTGCTTGTAGGCCGAGATCGGCGTCCCGCCGGAGGGAGGAGGGTCGGTGGACGTGGTCCCGTAGACCTGGAACTCCCACAGGGAGTAGCCGTAGCCGGTGGCGCGGGCCGTGCCGTACAGCCGCACGTACCGCCCGGACCCGCTGATGGCCAGGTTCTGGACGCCGCCGCCCCCGGTCGTCGTGGAGTAGACGTCGGACCAGGCGGCGCCGTCGGCCGACACCTGGATCTTGAAGGCGGTGCCGTAGGCGGCCTCCCAGTTGAGGGTGACCTGGCTGATCGTCGAGGTGGCGCCGAGGTCGACCTGGAGCCACTGCGGGTCGCCGAACGCGCTGGACCAGCGCGTCCCGGTGTTGCCGTCCACCGCCGCCGAGGCCGGGGTGCCGGCGTTCTCGGCGGAGGAGGCCGTCGCGGGCCTGCCCTGCGAGAGCAGGACGGGCGCGGCGTACGCCGCCCTGGACGGCACCGCCAGGAAGCTCGCGATCACCGCCAGCATCACCGTCAGGACGGTGAGGGGCAGGCGCCGTCGCGGAAGGGAGGGGTTCATGGGCTCTCCTGTGCGGACGGGCGGCTACCAGCCGACGGCGACGAGCAGGTACTGGGGGTTGCCGTGCGAGATGAACGACGACTGGTCGGCGTAGTCGTCGTAGGGGAAGCCGTAGGCGCGCTTGCCGATCGCGTGGTCGTGCCAGAACTTGGAGTAGTAGTTCGCCGGGGCCGTCTTGTAGTACTGGCTCGAGTCGGACTGCTGGGCGTCGGACAGCCCGGCGACGTGCCGGTTCAGCGCCGCGCACAGCTTGGGGTTCTCGGACAGCGGGCCGGCGCAGCCGGTGACCTGCGAGGTGGTGGCGTTGACGCCGTTCTGCGAGGCGTAGCCGGTGAAGTAGTTCGCGTACTGCCCGCCGGGCTGGAAGACCGCCGCGCTGCCCGGAGCCGGGATCCGGTAGGGGGCCTGCACCTGCGCCAGCGGCTTGAACTCGGTCGGCACCTCGTTGGTGAACCGCTGGAACGTCGCCGAACGGGACTCCTGGAAGGTCGCGTAGTCCTCACCCACGGCCACGTCGTAGCCGTCGCGGGCGTGCAGGCGCATGGCGAGCTTCAGGCCGAACGCGTCCACCCGGGTGGTGTTGCCGTTGAACACCGACGGTCCGACGGTGAACTCGATGAAGTCGTAGTACTGGCTGTTGGGCGAGCCGAGGTAGAAGTACATCCGGCCCGCGGTGTTGGCCGGCATGTCGAAGTAGGGCTGCTCGGCGATCGAGTGCGCCTGGCCGTTGTAGCTCCAGTAGACCTGGGAGTCGGGGTACTGGCCGTTGGTCCGGTTGAGGATCTTGACCATCACGACGTTGCGCGGGGCGGGGATGGTGGAGGTGTCACCCCAGAACGCGTCCGGCGCCGTCGGAGTCGGTGTCGGCGTCGGTGTCGTTCCGCCGGCGACGCGGACGGCGAAGCTCCACAGCGAGTAGCCGTAGATCGTCGCGCGCGTGGTGCCGTACACGCGGATGTAGCGGCCGGAGCCGGCGACGTCGAGGGTCTGCGTGCCGCCGGTGCCGGTGGTCGTCGAGTACACCGGCGTCCAGCTCGTCCCGCTGGTGGAGACCTCGACGCGGAAGGCGCGGGCGTAGGCCGCCTCCCAGGTCAGCACGACCTGGCAGACCGACTGGACCGAGCCGAGGTCCACCTGGAGCCACTGCGGGTCGCTGAACGCGCTGGACCAGCGCGTCCCGGGGTTGCCGTCCACGGCCGCCGAGGCGGGGGTCCCGGCGTTCTCGACGGAGGAGGCCGTCGCGGTCCTGCCCTGCGCGGCGTCGGTGGTGCCGCAGGCGGCGGCCGAGCCCGGGGAGGAGGTCAGGCCGACGAGGAAGGCCGCGCACAGCGTCATCGCGGCGAGCAGCGGCGTCAGATGGGTGGATGGACGAAGTCTCATGGGGCGCTCCTGGAAGAGGGGCCTTCGCGAACCTCGCGCACAACGCGCTCGTCGCGGCGAGCTTGTGCTTGCTGGGAGGGGCGGTCGGCGCCGCCCCTCCGCGGGTCCGGCCCGCGGCCCCCGCCGGCGGCGCGCCGGGGCATGGTGTGCCCGCGGCGCGGCGCCGTCCGCGGTGCCGGGGATCAGGGGTAGCTGACCAGGTTGCTCGGGACGGTGGCGGTGCCCTGGGCGGGTCCGCCGGTGTTGTTGATCACGTGGGCGATGGTCCCGTTGCCGCCGAGGGAGACGGTCAGCAGGTCGTGGAACCGCACGCCGGACGTGGTGGGCGCCTCGAAGGCGCGGTCGGCCACGATCGAGGGGTCGACGTTGAAGTAGCAGTAGCTGCCCAGGCCCCAGCCCTCGTGGCTGGTCACCGAGTCGGCCACCTTGTAGGCGGCGTAGCCGCGCGTGCCGCCGTTCATGAACGCCGCCTGGTTCGGCGGGTCGTAGGGCATCTCGTTCTGGAAGAAGATCGTGCGACCGCCCTGGCCGTTCCAGATGACCTCGTACTTCTGGTAGTGCTCGACGAACAGGCCGTAGGCCGTGACGTTGTTGCCGTTGACGATCAAACCGGTGTCGGCGGGGTTGGTGGTCCAGCCGACGCCGGCGCCGTGGTCGGCACGCCAGGCCCAGATGTGGTCGATGATCGTGTTGCTGGTGTTCACCACCAGGCTGGTGGTCGCCCGCCCGGCCCCGGCGCCGCCGATGCGGAAGAAGACGTCCTGGACGGAGGCCGGGTTGGACGCGTGGCCGGCGGCCGAGGAGCCGTTCGGGCCGACCTGCAGCAGCACCGGCGAGTTGACCGTTCCGGCGTCGAACAGCAGCCCTGCGATCTTGACGCCGTCGACGTCGGCGGTCGACATCGCGGTCACGCCGTTGTCGGGGATCAGCGTGGGGTAGCCGATGCCGAGGACGACGGTGTTGGCCCTGGTCACGTTGAGCGTCTGGTTGAGGTGGTACACGCCCGGGGTGAACAGCAGGTTCAGGCCCTGGGTCAGCGCCTGGTTGAGGGTGGCGGCGCTGTCGGACGGCTTGGCGACGTAGAAGGCGCTGAGCGGGAGCGACGAGCCGGGGGTGGACCCGCCCGACCACGAGGCGCCGCTGGTGTTCTGGCGCAGCGAGGGGACGAACACGTTGTAGTTGCCCGCGGAGTCCACGTACAGGTAGGGCTTCTCCCTGGTCACCGGGCTCTGGCCGATGGTGGTGTACGGCGGGTTCGGGAAGCTCTGCGCCGGAGCGCCGACCACGCCGGAGAACACCATGTTCCACACGCCGTTGGTCCAGCCGCCGATCTGGCTGTCACGGGTGAGCCACTGCTGCTGGGAGTACGGGCCCACGGTGCCGTCGATCTTGCTGTCGGAGATGTAGCCGCCGCTGGCCCAGCCGTAGCCCGAGGGCGCGAGGTTGAGGTTGCCCCGCACGTGGATGCGCCGGAACGGCGCCGCCTGCGACACCGCCCAGCGGTTCTCGCCGCCGGTCGGGGTGATCGACAGGTTCTCCGCCGACCGCCAGAAGTTCTGGGTGGCGTTGCCGCCGAACCAGCCGGCGTCGACGGTGACGCCGCCGTTGATCGTGACATCGTCGGGGTTGCGGCCGAGGCCGGCGATGGAGGTGTAGAAGCCGATGTTGGCGTTGACGTTGTAGCTGCCCGGCTTGAACAGCAGCGCGTAGCGCTGGGTGCCGAACTGGTTGGACTCCTGGGTGCTGAAGACGGAGTTCAGCCTGCTCTGGATGGTGGAGCTCGCCATGGACGGGTCGAAGACGATCACATTGGAGCCGAGGTCGCCGCCGCCGGGCAGGTTCGGGCCGCCACCGCCGGTGCTGCCGTACACCTGGAACTCCCACAGTGAGTAGCCGTAGCCGGTGGCCCGGGCGGTGCCGTACATGCGGACGTAGCGCCCGCTGCCGGAGACGGCCAGCGTCTGGGTGCCGCCGGTGCTTGTGGTGGTGGAGTAGACGTCGGTCCAGGAGGACGCGTCGCCGGAGACCTGGATCTTGAAGGCCTTGCCGTACGCCGCCTCCCACCGGAGCACGACCTGGCTGATGGTGGCGGTCGCGCCGAGGTCGACCTGGATCCACTGGGGGTCGCTGAACGCGCTCGACCAGCGCGTCCCGGTGTCGCCGTCGACCGCCGCGGTGGCGGGCGTGCCGGCGTTCTCGGCGGACGAGGCGGTGACCGGCCTGCCTTGCGACAACAGGGTGTCGGCCGCGGCGGCCGGCCCGGTGACCATGAACGACGCCACGAAGGCGACGAGGGCGAGAAACGTCCCCGACAGGACATGCCTGCCGGAGCGCCGGGACAGGTGCACTGCTTCTCCTCACGACATGGGGGGTGCGCCACCGAAGTGGCGGGGGTGCGGAGAGCGCTCTCTCGCAAGAGCGTGCACATGTGCGGGCCGTAGTGTCAATGCTTAATTTAACTTCTATGACATAGTGCCGACAGGAGCGGGAAACCGCGCGTCCTGGAGGAACTGCTCGATGACCAGGGTCGCCGCGCCCATGGCGACGGCCTCAGGGCCGAGGCGTCCCAGCACGATCGAGGTGGTCTTGTAGGGCTGGAGCAGGGTGTTGGCCGCCGTCGCGGCGCGGATGTCCACCAGCAGGCTCTTCCCGAGCATCAGGCCGGCCCAGCCGCCGATCACGATGCGCTCGGGGTTGAACAGGTGGATGAGGTTGGACAGCCCGACGCCGAGCAGTTCGACGGTCTCGTCGAGCACCGGGGAGCGCGACTCGAGCAGCCGGGCCAGCGCGGTCTCCTCCTCGGCCGAGTCGGCCACCACTCCGGCACGGTCCAAGATGGCCTCGGCGCCGACGTAGGCCTCCAGGCAGCCGCGCCCGCCGCACTTGCACAGGCGCCCGCCCGCGACGATCTTCAGGTGCCCGATCTCGCCCGCGGCGTGCCCGGCCCCGCGGTAGATGCCGCCGTCGGTGACGATCGTGCCGCCGACCCGCGAGCCGATCAGCATGACCACCGTGTCCGACGTGCCGCGCCCCGTGCCGAACCACAGCTCGGCCTGGCCCATCGTCTTGGCGCCGTTGTCCACCAGCAGCGGCAGCGACGTGCCCGCCCGCAGCATCGCCCCGAGCGGGACCGCCTGCCAGCCGAAGGTCTCGGCCTGGACGAGCGCGTCCGGCCCCGGCTCGACGATGCCGGGCACGCCGACGCCGACGCCGAGCACCTGGCCGGGGGACACCCCGCCCTCGCTGATCACCGAGTCGATGCCGACCAGGATGTGCCGCGCGACCAGCTCGGGATCGTGCCGCGCCGAGTGGACCGCGTACAGGGCCCGGGCCCGCTCGTTCATGTCCAGATCGAACAGCTCGACCCTGACCTGCGTCTCGCCCACGTCCACGCCGACCACGAAGCCGAACTCGGGGTTGACGCGCAGCAGCACGCGGGGCCGGCCGCCGTCGGAGTCGACCAGCCCGGCCTCGACCAGGACGTTGTCGCCGAGCAGGTCGCCGGTCATCGTGCTGACCGTGGCGCCGCTCAGACCGGTCGCGTCGCACAGGTCGTTGCGGCTCGCGGCCCCGCCGAAATACAGGGCACGCAGGAGCATGGCCCGGTTCCCCCGCCGCACGTCTCGCACGGTTCTGCGCTCCGGCCTGCCCATTGGCCCCGCCTCCCTTGATTCCCGGTCATGTTAATTCAAGGCCCGAAACCCCTGCGTGCGAGCGCCGCGCCGGTCGCGTTACCGAAGCGTGTCCTTCGGTGCGACGACTTTGTTCAAGGCTTAGATTATGCTCCGGGAAATCCCTCCGGGCGAGGAGAGGAGACCGGCCATGGCCGAACCGGTGTCCGGGAGGCTACGACAGGGCGGCGGAGGTGGTCTCCAGAGCGTGGAGCCTGGCCCGGACGTCGTCGGCGCCCCCATGGCCCAGCTCGTCCAGACCGGCCAGCGCCCGCCGCAGGGCGCCGCGCGCCTTCTCCCGGCGGCCGGCCGCCAGGTGGGTCTCGCTCAGGCGGGTCAGCGTGTCGGACTCGGCGTACCGGATGCCGAACCGCCGGTACAGCTCCAGGGCCCGCTCGTAGCTCGCGGTCGCCTCCTCGTAGCGGCCCAGGTGGTGCAGGGCGTAGCCGATGCTGTCCAGCGTGTCGGCCTGGGCGTAGTGGTCGCCGAGACCCTCCAGCAGGGCCAGGGCGCGCCGGCAGTGGATCAGCGCATGCTCGTGGCGGCCCAGCAGGGCGTGGTACCACCCCACCGCGTTCAGCGAGGCGGCCTGGCCTGGACGGTGGCCCGCGACCAGGAACAACTGGTGGGCTCGCTGGGCGTGGATCAGCGCGCTCTCGTACCTGCCGCGCAGTTCGAGCACCCAGCTGAGGATGCGGTGGGTGTGCGCCTGCGCGACGACGTCCCCGGTGTCGGCGAACAGCTCCAGCGCGCGGTCCAGGTGGAGCATCGCCTCGTCGTGGCGGCCGAGGTGGGCCGCCGCGCGGGACAGGCCGCGGTGGGCGTGGGCCATGCCCGTGCGGTCGCCGAGGCGCTGCGCGGCCTTGAGGGCGACGCGGTGCGAGGCGGCGAGATCATGCCAGTGCCCCCGCCGGCCGAGGAAGTGGGCCAACGCCCAGGCCAGCCGCCAGGCCGAGTCGTCCAGACCGGCGTCCGCGGCCGTCGCCACGACGGCGAGCAGCCCGATGTGCTCGATGGTCAGCCAGTCGGACGCCTCCTCCAGATCGGCCGGCTCGTCCGGGTGCACCCCGGGCGCGGGCGGCGGCAACGGGATCGCGTCGCGGTGCGAGGTGAACAGCCGGGCCGCCCGGTGCGCCGAGTGCAGGTAGTGGTCCACCATCCGCCGGACCGCCGCCCGCCGGTCGGCCTCGGTGTCCTCGGTCTCACCCCGCTCGGCGGCGTACGCGCGCAGCAGGTCGTGGCCGGTGTAACGGCCCGGGATGTGCTCGGTGAGCAGGTGCGCGCGGGTCAGCTCCGCCAGCGGCGCACGGGCCCGGCGGACGGGGACCCCCGCGAGCGCGGCGGCGGCCGAGACGCTGACGTCGGGGCCCGGATGCAGGGCCAGCAGGCGGAACAGCCTCGCCGCGGGCGGGGTGAGCGCCTGGTAGGACCAGGAGAACACCGCGCCGACGTCCGCGCCGTCCGCGCCGGTGAAGGCGTCCAGGCTGCCATGGGCCGCGCGCAGCTCGGCCGCGATGGCGGCGAGCGGGAATGCCGGGTTGGTCGCCGCCCGCGCCGCCGCGATGGCCAGCGCGATCGGCAGGCGGGCGCACAGCGCGGTGATCTCCCGCACCGCCGCCGGCTCCGCGCTCACCCGGCCTGGGCTGAGCCGCAGCGCCAGGAACTCGCGGGCCTCGGCGTCCGACAGCGCCTCCAGCGTCAGCGAGCGGGCGCCCTCCCCGGCCACCAGCCCCGAGAGCCGGTGGCGGCTGGTGACGATGGCCAGGCAGCCGGGCGTGCCGGGAAGCAGCGGCCGGACCTGCTCTGAGTCGCGGGCGTTGTCCAGCAGCACGAGCACCCGCCGCTCGGCCAGCAGACTCCGGTACCGTGCCGCGAGGACGTCCAGGCCGCTGGGCATGTCGCGCGCCGAGACGCCGAGCGCCCCGAGGAAGTGGCGAAGCACCTCGGAGGGGTCCTGTGGGCCGCCGGGGCTGAAGCCGCGCAGGTTGACGTAGAGCTGGCCGTCGGGGAACCGGTGCGCGACGCGGTGGGCCCAGTGCACGGCCAGCGTGGTCTTGCCGATGCCGGCCATGCCGCCGATGGTGCTGATCACCGCGGTCGCCGGGGGGCCGTCCCCGCAAGGGAGCAGGTCGTGCACGCCGGCCAGTTCGGCGCGCCGCCCGGCGAACGACGGCAGGTCCGCCGGCAACTGCGCCGGCCGCACCATCTCCCCGGCCTGCCCTGGTTGCCCGGTGGGCCCGGCCTGCCCGGTGTGCCCGGCGTGCTCTGCCTGCCCGGCGTCCCGGCCGGCCACGGACCCGCCGCCCGCGGAGGACGCGGGCCCCTGGTCACCGGCGGACGCGCTCGCGTCCGGCCCGGTCGCGGACGCGGGCCCGGCGGACCCGCCCGGAGCGGCGGACCCGGCCGGCGGGGCAGGTCCGGACGACAGGGGAGAGCGCGCCGAGGCGCCGGGCGAGGGGGCCCGTGTCTCCTGGAGCACCCGCTCGTGGGCCGCGCGCAGGCCGGGGCCCGGGCTGATGCCGAGAGCCTCGTCCAGCCGGGTGTACATCGCCCGGTACACCTCCAGCGCTCCCGCGCGGTGGCCGGTGGCCGCCAGCACGAGCAGCAGCCGCGTGTGCAGGGGCTCGTCGAGCGGGTTGGCCTCGGCCGCCTGCTGGAGCCGCGGGACGAGCCGCGCGACCGAGCCCGTCCGGAGCGCGGTGTCGGCCGCCTCCTTCAGCACCTCCAGGTACTCCTGGTCCAGGGCCGAGAACAGCGGGTGAACCCGTACCTCTTCGGAGACGCCGTCGGCGGCCGGCCCCCGCCACAGGTCGAGCGCCTCGGTCAGCAGGCTCGCCGCGGTCTCGTCGTCGGAGGCCGCGCGCGCCCGGCCGGTCAGGGCGCGGAAACGGAGCAGGTCCAGCGAGCGCTCGTCCAGATCGAGCCGGTAGCCGCCGCCGCTGCGCACCAGCCAGCGTCCGACCGCGCGCCGCGGCAGGCCGGGCTCCAGCAGGCGCCGCAGCGCCCCGATGTGCCGCTGGACGACGTTGACCGCGCTCTCGGGCGGGTCGTGTCTCCAGAGGATGTCGACGATCTCGGCCAGCCCGGTGGGACGGCCCGCCCGGGCGAGCAGGACCGAAAGCACCTCGCGCTGCTTCGGCGGCCCGAGCGCCATCTCTTCGTCACCCCGCCAGGCGAGTACGGGCCCGAGGACCGCGAACCGCACCCGACCGCTGGGCGTCATCTCCGATTCCAATGGCACAGTACCCCTGACCTGCCACGTTCTTGACGATCATCATGGACGCGGCCATGCGCGTCACTTTCGTCAAGTATGGGAGATGCAGGAGTATGGCCGTGCAGAAAGCGATTCGGATTCGGTAGGAGCGGCCCGGCGCTATCCCCCGGCGGGCAGGAACCGGAACGTCCCGCTGATCGCGTCGAACAACGCGTAGACCTCCGCCTCCAGTGGGAGGTTGGGGCTGGCGCAGGTGATGATCAGATAGTCGCGCTCGGCGCCCGGAAGCGGCACCACGGTGTGCATGGTGAGCATCCGTACGGAAAGTTCGGTGGTGAAGGAGGCGTCCTCGGTGCCGGTGATCCTGGCCACCTGTCCGATGTCAGGCAGGGTGACGGTGGACACCTTCCGGTCGGCGGGCGTCCTGTCGGCGCCCGGCCCGGACGCGCCGGGCGCCAACTGGGCGGTCAGCACCGGCAGCGTCAGCTCGCGGCCCGGCGGCACGGTGACGGCGAAGACCATCGTGTACCCCATGAAGAGCCCGTCGTCGAACATCGTCGCCGTGCCGGCGGCGAAGAGCGCGCCGCGGCGGCGCGCGGCCCTGGCGACCTCGCGGGCCTGGCGGAACAGGTCGTTGATCGCCGCCTTCTCCCGCACACCGTTGGTCATGGCGAGGGCGGCGGCGCGGGTCTCGGCGAGCGCGTCGCCCGAGACGTCGAGATCCGCCCAGGAGTCGGGCACGTCGAGGACGAAACGGTCGACGGGGGCGATCATTTGGCGTCCAGGTGGGCCACGGCCTTCTGGTCGGTCTCGTTCATCTGCTGCACGATCTGGTCGACGGCCTTCTTGATCGTCTCGCATTGGTGGTGGAGCTGGATGCGCCCGTCCTTCCAGCGCTTCTCGAAGTGCTCGCCCTGGTCGATCAGCGGGGAGCCCAGGGCGCGATCCAGGTCGATGCCCGACTTGTCGGTGTCGATGTGGTCCAGTACCGAGCCCAGCGCCCGCGACACCTGCTCCAGCTCGTCATCCGGAATATCGATTTTGGCCATCGTGCCCCCCAGGCGGATCTCTTCTCCTCGGTACCGCGTACCGTCTGCTCCACTGCACACGTAGCCAGGCACCCGGAAGGTTCACACTCGGGCACCGTTTTGAACCCTTCGGACCGTTCGCCTCGTGTTCCGCGAGTGAGATTCCAAAGCAACCCCCGCCCGGCCGGCCGGGCGGGCGTCCGCGCGCTGGCCGTGGCCGTCGCCCTGTGCGGCCTTACCGGCGCGGCCGGCTGTGGCAAGGTCATCAGCATCGGCGACGCCCCCGCCTCCTCCGCTCCGGCCCCCGCCCCGCCGGCCTCCTCGGCGCCGCCCGCCGCGGACCCGGCCCCGTCCACTCCCGCGGGCACGGGCGACACCGGAAGCCAGGAGTTCGGCTCCGGCAACCCGCTGCAGCTCGTCAACGGATCGGCCGCGGACAACGGCGCGACCGGTGACGGCGGGACGGTGACCGGGGCCGCGGTCCAGGAGCAGCCCCCGGTCTGGGTCCAGCTCACCGGCGTCCGCTCCCGCACACTGGACGCCCACGTCGTGGACGTCAACCAGTCGACCCTCTACCGGTTCGACAAGGATTCGGCGGACCCGTCCCGCTCCACCTGCGAAGGCGACTGCGCCGTCACCTGGCCGCCCGTCACGATCAAGCTGGGTGGCAAGGTGTACGTCCGAGGCGTCCGGCCGGAGGCCGTCGGGGCGATCCGGCGCGGCGACGGCCGTATCCAGCTCACCATCGGCGGCTGGCCGGTCTACCGCTTCGCCAAGGACCAGCGCCCCGGCGACGAGAAGGGCCAGGGGGTCGGCGGCACCTGGTTCGCCGTCGCCCTCGACGGCTCCAAGGCGATCCCCGTCAAGTGAGACCCCCGGCCGGTGCCGAGAGAACGGGCCGGCCGCGACATGGCGGTGGGGCGGGTCAGGGAGATCGTCCCGGACCCGCCCCACCGCGATCGACGGGCGGTTCGCGCCGCCGTCAGCCGGCGGGCGCCGTATACGGCGCCTGCACGGTGGTCAATGTGCCGTCTCCGAGGTGGAGCAGGCCGCGCCCCGGCTGCGGCGCGCGGCCGACCAGGCCGCGGGTGAGCCGCACCCCGATCACCTCGCCGTCGCTGAGGCCCTGCGGGGACAGCAGCATCCCGGACCGGTTCCGCTTGACCTGCCCCACCCAGCCGGCGAGCCCGAGTGACAGCGCCTCGGCGTTGCCCGCCAGCACCAGACCCCAGCCGTTCCCCGCGCCGCCGCGGGCGAGCAGCGACAGGTCGGCGTCGATCTCCGACTGCATGAACAGCTCCGCGTCGTCCACGATGATCACCGCGTTGTCCTCCGGGACGTCGCCGAGCGCCGCGCGGAAGTCCGCGACCGTGACCTCCGCGTCGGTGAAGACGGCCCGCACGCCCGGCGTCCCCGCGAGGTCGCGCAGCGGCGAACGGCGCGGCGCGAGGATGATCACGCCCGTCCCCTGTTCCAGCAGCGACCGCGCCACGGTGAGCAGCGCGGTGCTGCGGCCGGTCCGGGGCGGCCCGGCGATGACGAACGTCGGGACGTCGGCCAGGTCGGGGCCGAGGGCGGTCAGCGTGTCCCCGCCGATGGCGACGAGCGGGCGCATCGGCCCCGGGGCGGCGCGCAGCGCCGAGGCGCTCTCGTAGGTGATCCGGTCGGGCAGCAGGTCCAGCCGGATCGGCCGCCGCGACCACGGGACGTCGGCCTCGCGGGCGGTCAGCTCCCCGCCGAGGGCCGTGAGGATGGACGCCTGGGCGGTTCCCGACAGGTCGGGCCCGAGGACGGCGATCTGCACCTCGCTGGTGTCCCGCACCCGGATGCCGCGGCCCGGAGGCGGGTCGGAGGGCGCCGACCGGGAGCTGAGGCCGACCGAGGAGTAGTCGGCGCGGTCGTTCAGCCGCAGGACGATCTTGTCCTCGGTGGTGCCCGCGTACCGGCCCGAGCCGAGGACACGGTCGCCGGCCAGCACGACGTGCAGCCCCACCCCGGCGCCGTCGCGCAGCAGACGCAGCATGCGCTCCAGGTAGCTGCCGTTGTCGTAGCTGTTGAACTCCCGCTCGAACACCTCGAACCGGTCGACCATGAGCACGATGTGCGGCGGCCGTTCGCCGGGGGGCGCCATCCGCCGGTACTCCGCCAGGTCGGCCGTGCCGCGGGCGCCGAGCAGCGACTGGCGGGCGGTCAGCTCCGCGGTGAGCCGGTCCAGCAGGCGCCCGAGACGCTCGATCTGGTTGCGGTCCACGACCGCTCCGCAGTGCGGCAGCGCGGTGAGCGCGTTCAGGGCGCCGTTGCCGCAGTCGATGCCGTACATGTGCACGTCGTCGGCCCCGTGGGCGGAGGCCAGCCCGGCGGCCAGCGTGCGCAGGGTCTGGGAGCGCCCGCTGCGCGGGGAGCCGATGATGTGCAGGTGCCCGGAACGGTCGAGGTCCAGCACCAGCGGGCGCCGCGCCTGGTCGGCGGGCAGGTCGATCAGGCCGTAGTTGACCGGCGGCAGCACCGCGTCCCGGTCGTCGCGCGGCTTGGGCCCGGCGGGCGGCGCCCACTCCAGCACCTCGGGCAGCGGCGGCAGCCACGGGCTGGGCTGGGCGGGCACACCCGTCGCCCGCGCGGCGTCCGCGATGGTCCTCACCAGCACGGCGAGGTCGGTGATGGCCTCCTGCGCGTCCGCCGCGTTCTTGGCGCGGACGGCCGGCGGCAGCGGGCCGCCGAGCTCCGGCCAGCCGACGCCCCGCGCGCGCACCCTCACCTCGGTGGAGGCCACCACCGAGCCGGCCGGCCGGCGCCCGCCCACCCGTCCCGCCTGGAACGGCAGCAGCGCCGAGGGCCCGAGCCGCGCGAACGCGCGGCCGGGCGTGCCGGGGGAGATGGCGCCGGAGTCGGGCGCGTCGATGATGTCGCGGCTCTCGGTGCCGTCGGTCGTGCGCAGCGCGATCCGCAGGTTGGTGTTGGCGCGGATGTCGGCCGTCACCGCCCCGCTCGGCCGCTGGGTGGCGAGCACCAGGTGGATGCCGAGCGATCGTCCGCGCTGGGCGATGTTGACCAGGCCGGAGACGAAGTCCGGCAGTTCCCTGGCCATCGAGGCGAACTCGTCGATCACCAGGAGCAGGCGGGGCAGCGCGGCCAGGACATCGCCGCCACGGGTCCGCTTGTCCAGATAGTCCTCGATGTCCTTCGCGCCCGCCTCGGCCAGCAGATGCTCCCGGCGGCGCAGCTCCGCGCCCAGGGAGACCAGAGCGCGTTCCACCAGGTGGGTGTCCAGGTCGGTGACCAGGCCGACGGTGTGCGGCAGGTCGGCGCACTCGGCGAAGGCGCTGCCGCCCTTGTAGTCGACCAGCACGAACGTCATCTCGTCCGGGCGGTTGACGACGGCGAGGGTGGCCACCAGGGTCTGCAGCAGCTCGGACTTGCCGGCGCCGGTCGTCCCGGCTATCAGCGCGTGCGGGCCGTCCCGCACCAGGTCTACCGAGAAGTCTCCGTCGTAGCCGGCGCCCAGGACGGCCCGCGTGCTCCGCCCCGCCAGCGCCCACCCGGCCGAGATCGCCTCGGACGTGGGCGGCTCGATGCCCAGCAGGTCCAGCAGCCGCACCGAGCCGGGAAGGGCGCTCTCGTCGGTGTCGCCGACGCCCCGCAACGGCGCGAGCGCGCGGGCGAGCCGCTCGTACCAGCCACGCTCGGGAAAGTCCACGCGCACGTTCTCCGGCGCCGCGCCCTGCGCGGTCCGCACCCGGACGCCGTCCTCCTCGACGGCGACCACCGCCGCGCACTCCTCCGGCAGCGACCGCTCCTCGCGGTCCACACAGATCGTGTAGACGCCGACGGCGGGGCCGTCACGCAGCAGGCCTACCACTCCGGGAAGCGAACGCGCCCGGCGGGCCTGGTTGAGGACGACGAGGATGTCGGGCGAGCCCGCCGCCCCGCCGCGCTGCGCGTCCGCCCCGGCCGCCGCGCGCGAGGCCACGAGCTGCCCGAGCTCGCCGATGCGGCGGGCCATCGAATCGCTGGTGGTGCCCACCAGCGCGTAGGCGTCCTCGCCCTGCGGCTGGCAGTGCGGCAGCCAGCGCACCCACGACCAGGCGTCCTCGCCGTCCGGGCCGGCCAGCACGACGATGCGCAGGTCGGACGGGCTGTGCAGGGCCGCGGCCTGCGCGGTCATCCAGCCCGCGAGGTTCGCCGCGTCCTGGCCGGCGACGCCCGTCACCCCGGAACCGCGCAACGGGATCGCCACGGGCACCTGGGTCAGCCAGGGCGTCGTGGTGCGGCGGTACTCCTCCAGGGTCGGGTCCTCGACGCTCAGCGAAGACGGCAGATCGGCGGTGCCCACCCGCACGTCCAGGAAGTCGGGGTCGCGCCATCTGCGCTCCCACAGCCGCTCGGACGGCGACGAGGCCGTCTGCAGCAGCGACGCCGGGTCGGGCAGCGACAGGCGCAGCGCGTTCTGCTCGCGCAGCACCGCGTCGTCCACGGCGGCGCGCACGCGCGCCATGGACGCCTCGTGCTCGCGCAGCTTCTCCTGATAGCTCGCCTGCGTCTGCTTGCGCCCGCCGAACTGGGTCAGCAGCGCGCCGAGCGGCGACAGCAGGGCGAGGAACACGAACGACCAGCGGCCGGTCGTCAGGATGGCGACCAGCGCGCCGCCCACCGGCACCAGCAGGATCGGCAGCAGCGGGATCGGCCGCTTCTCCGGCTTGGTCGGCGCGGTGGGCAGCCGGAACCGGCCGCCGCCTCCGGACGGCCGGAACCGCGGCGGCCGGTTGAACTCAAGGCCCAGGCCGTCCGCCGCCGGGGTCAGCGGCACCCGCCTGCTCACCGGGACGGCGAGCTCCAGCAGGCTGTCGCCCGCGGTGAGCTGACTGCCCTCCGGCCAGGTCGCCGTCCCCGACAGCTCCTTGCCGTCGAGCGACGCCCGGCCGTGCGCCGTCACCTCCACGGTGCCGTCCACCCGCACCCGCGCCCGGGCCGCGATCGGCGGCGCCCCGGCCGACAGCCGGACGCGGCAGGCGGCCCCGCCGCCGATCTCGTAGTCGCCGGGCGGCAGCCGGAAGGACGTCCCGGCCGCCGGCCCGCTGACCACGCGCAACTCGGCCAGGCCCTCGGGCTCCCGCTCCCCGGGAACGGGGACGTCGAGCCCGAGGTCCATGCCGTCACGGACACCGGCCGCGTACAGGGTGGCCGCCGGATCGACCGGCTCGCCACCGATGTAGAGCACCGGACCCGCCGTCCTGGCGTGGCCGCCGAGGTCGACGGCGTTCGCCAGTTCCGCGGCCAGTCGCCCCACCGGAGCGGAGGGGTCGGTGTCCACGGTGACGGCCGTGGAGACCTCCATGTCCAGTGGGGTCCGGACGCTTACGTTCAGACGCACGGTGATCGAGTCCCTTGTGCGAAGCGGACGGGTGAGGGCCGGCGGTGGCCGGCCCGGGGCGGGGCCGCCGCGGCATGGCGCCGTGGCGGCCGGCCGTCAGGACAGGTTCGAGCCGAGCTGGTCGTCGGTCTGCGAGAACGCCTCGCCGACGGCCTTCACGTACTGGCCGATGCCCTGGAGCGACTGGTTCACCGAGTCGAAGCCCTTGGCGAACTCGTCGAAGAAGGGCTGGAACTTCTGCTGCGCGGCCGGGGTGCTGTACCCCTGCGCCAGCAGGTTCTGAATCTTGCCGCGGACCTCGCTGAGCTTGTCCTGGAGCTGCGAGAAGTCGTTGAGCAGCGCCGCCGAGGTGGAGGCGGTCTCGTCGGAGTTGACGGTGAAGTTGGGCATGGTCTCTCTCCTGAACGGTCGTTGTCATCCATCCACCGAAAGGTGGCGGTCTCGTGGGGCCCGTCCGAGGCCGGCCGGGCCGATGGGGTCAGGGGGTGGCCGGTGGCGGCGGGAGGGTGTCCGGGGTCTCGGACACCGTGGGAGACGGCGGAAGCGGCGTGCTCCGCGCCTGCGTGCTCGGCGACGGCGGGGGCGCGTCACCGGACGACGAGGCGGTGGCACTGCTCGGGGAGGCGGTGGCGCCGGTGGGCGACGGCGGAGGTGTGCCGCCGCCCGTCCCAGAGGCGCCGCCCGTCCCGGACGCGCTGCCGGTCGCGGACGTGCCGGACGTCGGCGTGGCCGCAGTGTCCGCGGCGGCCGGGGCCGGACCGGTCGCGGAACTCGGCGCGGACCCCGAGCCCGCCGCCGTCCCGGCGGAGGTGGGGCCCGCGCCGCCCGCGGAATCCGGACCCTGAGCCGCCACCGGAGAGGCGGGGGCGGAAGCGGGGCCCGCGGCCGGTGATGACGGCGCCGCGTCGGGACCGGCGGCCGGTGATGAGGCCGCCGAGCCGGTGGCGGCGGTCGGAGAGGACGGCGCGGCATCGGGACCCGCGGCGGGCGAGGAGGGGCCGGTGCCGGTCGTCGTGGTCGGTGATGCCGGCGGGGAACTCGGAGTGGTGGTGGGCGAGGGGGGCGCGGCGCCGGCACCCGTGGTGGGGGAACCGGGTGCGGCGGCAGGGCCCGCGGCCGGCGATGACGGGGCGGCATCGGGGCCCGTGGTGGGGGAGGGGCCGGTACCGGTGGTCGGAGAGGCCGGCGGGGTGGCGGGGGTGGCGTCGGGGCCCGTGGTGGGGGAGGAGGGGCCGGTGCCGGTGGTCGGTGACGCTGGTGGGGAGGCCGGAGCGGTGGTGGGGGAGGCCGGAGCGGCGTCGGGACCCGTGGTGGGTGTGGAGGGAGTGGTGTCGGGGGGATTGGTGGACGGCGTGGTGCCGGGGGCGTTGTCGCCGGTGGTCGGGCGGGGAGTGCCCTTGGTCGGGAAGATCGAGTCGATCTTGTCGGCGATCGGGCGCTTGCCGACCGAGCCGACGGTCTTCGGCAGGACGTTGCCCGCCTCGCCGGCTATCGCCTCCTTGGGATCCGCTCCCTCGCTGATCGCGACGCCGACCTTGACGGCGGCGGACGCGCCTTCCGGGATCAGCTCCTCGGCCTGCTGGATGGCATTGTCCTTGAACGTGGGCTTGGGCGCGGCGGCGCCGGAACCGGCCGCGCCGGCGGCCGCCGGAGCGGGGGTGCCGGGGGCGTCCGGCCGGGGGGTGAAGGCGCCCCCGCCGAAGTCGCCGCCGCGGCCGGCCTTGACGCCCTTGAAGATCCCGCCGCCGACGGCGGCGGCGGCCGCGCCTCCCAGCAGGTTGCCCGCGGTGATCTCGTCGCCGTTGAGCTTCTTGACCACCGCCTCTTCGCCGACGCCCTTGCCGAACTGGCCGATCGTCCCGGTGATGAGCTTGCCGCCTGGGCTGTCGAAGGCGATGGTGAACGGCTTGCTGGTGGTGAAGGTCTCGCTGATCTTGCTGATGTTGCCGGAGACCGTCTGGAAGAATCCGCCGGACTCCGCGCCGCCCTTGAACAGCCCTGGCGCGATCTTCGTGCCGACGGCGCTGATCCCCCGCCCACCGGCACGGAGTACGGATCCGCCGGGCACCAGGGCGATCAGACCCGCGGCGAAGTCGCCGAGTTTGAAGTCGCCTGTCGCTAATTGCTGGATCGTCTGGAATGCGAACAGCGCCGCGCCGAGGACGAACCCGATCACCGGGAAGAAGATCGTGACGACCGCCACGAGGATGTCGAGAAGGATCTTCACGAACGGGAAGTCCTTGAAGAAGTCCGCGATCTTCTGGAAGAAGTTGCGTTCGGGGATCGCCTTCGCCGCGGCGTCGTCCAGCTCCCGGCCGGCCCGGCTGGAGGCCTGCTCACGCAGGCTCCTGGCCTGCTCGGCGAGGCTCCGGGCGGCGGACATGGTCTGGTTGGCGGCGTTGATGCCGTCTTCCTGCTTGCGGGCCGCGTCCTTCTGCTCGTCGCTCGCGTCCGGGGGCAGGGACGGCGCGCTCTGCCCGGCCGTGCCGGCGACGGGCCCGGCCTGGTCCATCGCGCGGTCCACCTGCGACTGCGCCTCCTGGAGCTGAGAGGCATAGGTCTTGTAGGCGGTCGCGGCCGACTCGAAGGAGTCGCGAGTCTTGGCCAGCTTGTCCGGGAGGGACTTGAGCTGGGCGCGCAGGGCGTCCATCGCCTTGCCGGTTCCCCGCTCGACGGCGCCGCCCTTGCCGAGGATCTGCGCGGCGGTGCTCGCCTGGTCCGCGATCTCCTGGTAGCGGTCGGCGAGTCGCCGGATCTCGTCCGGGTCACCAGGTGTCGGATCAGCCGACATCCCGAGCACGTCGAAGCCCGAGGTATGCCGTCGTGCCACGTGATCCCCCCGAAGTGATGGCTCCTGTCGCCCGATACACGGGGACGGCGGACCGAAGGGTTCATGGTCGGTTGGAAGAAATTCAGGTCGAACTTTCTCCCCTTCCATCACGTGTGCCGGGAAGAGGCGTAGGTCCGAGTGGACCCCGCATGACGTGAGGCCGGCGGGTGCCGTGCCGGGAATGGGTGGGCCACATGGTGAGCGGTCGGTGGGAGAGGGCGCGGCGGGCGGCCATCGTGATCCCGGCTCTGTGGGCGATCGTCTTCTCGGCGTGGACGCCGGTCGCGGCGAACGCCTCCACCGCGACCGCGGTCCCGCCCCCGGGGACGGTCCCCCCGACCGCGGTCTTGTCCGCGAGGATGGTCGCCGCGACCGCAGTCCTGCCCGCGGGGACGGTGCCCGGATTGCGGGCGATGGGCGCCGTCGTCAGCGCGAGGAGCCTCCCTTCCCGCGCGATCTTCTCCGCGACCTCCGCGCGGGACGGCGACGACCTGATCAAGGTGTACGTGGTGCGGACGGCGGAGCGGAACGGCGGGCGACCGGACTCGCTCACCGCCATCGCGGCGCGCACGCTGGGCGACGCCAACAGGGCCGGTGAGATCTTCCAGCTCAACGCCGGGCGCCCCCAGTCCGACGGATCGTCGTTGCGGGATCCGCGCGAACTGCGGCCGGGCTGGATCCTGCGGCTGCCCGCCGACGCCAACGGCCCCGACGTCCAACTCGCCCGCGAGACGGGCACCGGCTCCGGCCAGGGGAACGATTCCGGCCAGGGGAACGATTCCGGCCAGGGGAACGATTCCGGCCAGGGGAACGGCTCCGGCCAAGGGAACGATTCAGGTCAGGGCACCGGCTCTGGCCAGGGTGACGGCTCCGGCCAAGGGAACGGTTCTGGCCAGGGTGACGGCTCCGGTCAGGGGAACGGCTCTGGCCAAGGGGACGGTGCCGGTCAGGGGAATGGTTTCAGCCAGGGGAACGGTGCCGACCAGGGTGGCAGTTCCGCTCAGGGGGACGAGTCCGCTCCCGTGGGCGGCTCGCCCGCCGCGAACGCCGTCGTGCTGCCGCTGCCCGTCGTGCTCTCCGTGCTGGGCGCGCTGCTCCTCGGGCTGCTGACCGCGGCGATCGTGGCCAGGCGGCGGCTCCGGCGGGCGTTCGCCTGGGTTCCGCGACTGATCCGCCGCCTCGGCGAGCCGGCCCGCCGTGCGCGCCGGCTGGCCTACCGCAGGTCGCTGGCCCAGGCCTTCGCCGGGGACGCGGAGGCGCCGCGCCGCGCCTACGCGGCGCTCTCCGAGCTGACCGGCCCGGAAGGGTACCCGGTGCACGCGATGTCGGTGGACGACGCGGGCGTCACCGCGTGGGTGGCGACACGGGACGAACCGCCGGCGCCGTGGCGTGACCTGGGCGGGGCGCGGTGGCGGCGTCCGGCCGACGCCCCCACGCCCGCCGCCCGCCGCGCCCACCCCGCCCCCGGAACCCCGACGCCGTTGCTCGTGCGGGTCGGGGTGGACGACCAGGGCGGCAAGGTGTTCGTGGACCTCAGCCGGCTCGACGGGGTGCTCAGCGTGACCGGCGACCGTGCCGTGGCCGGCGACGTGGTGCGGGGACTGCTCGCCGAGGTGGCGCGGACCGCGCCGGCCACGCCGGTCGCCGTGCTGCCGCGGCCGGGGGCCGAGGCGGTGGCGGTGCCGGCCGGCCTGCCGCGGGTCGAGGCGCCGAGGCCCGGCTCGGCGCCCGTCCTCGCGGGCGCGCGCGGCACGGGGACGCTGCGCGCGGCGGCTCAGCGCCGCCTCCTGCGGGCGTTGCTGGTGGTCCCCGGGCCGCCGACGGGGGAGGAGGCCGCGGACCTGGCCGCGTTCTGCGACCCGGCCACCGGATGGACCGCCCTGGTGAGCGGGGACGCCGACGGCGCCCACTGGCGCTGGCAGGCCCTGCCGGACGGCTCGGTCGAGATCCCCGTGCTGAACCTCACCGTGTCGGCCCCCGCGTGAGCCTCCGGCCGCGTGAGCCCCTGGCCGTGCGAGTGCGGCGGGTCAGGCCATGCCGGACGGCTTGGCGGAGACCCCGTGCCGAGTTCGAGCGCGCCGGCTTCCGCGTGAGCCCCCGGCCGTGCGAGTGCGGCGGGTCAGGCCATGCCGGACGGCTTGGCGGAGACCCTGTGCCTGGTTCGGCCGCGCCGGCTTCCGCGTGAGCCCTCGGCGGTGTGAGCCCGGGTCAGGTCAGGGCGGGGGAGGGCGTGGAGCGCTCGCGTCTTCTGAGGTGGTCCAGGGCGTAGTGCTGCCGGGACTTGGCGGTGCCGACGGGGATGCCGAGGTCGTCGGCCGCCTCCCGGAGGGTGCGTCCGCGCAGGTAGGTGTGCACCAGCACCTCCCGGTGCTCCGCCGACAGCGAGCCGAGCATCTCCGCGACCGCCACCGAGGCCACCACGGCGTCCGCGTGGTCGCGCTGGGTGGGGTCGAACATGTCGGCGCCGGTCACCTCGTGCCGGTGGAACCCGCTCCTGGACCGGTCGATCACGAGGTTGCGGGCGACCGTGAGCAACCAGCCGCGGACCGACCCCTCGCCGTCGCGCAGCCGCTCGGCGTTGTGCCAGGCGCGGACCATGGTCTCCTGCACGATGTCCTCCGCCAGATGGCGGTCGTTCAGGAGCTTCTCGGTGTAGGCCAGCAGGGCCTTCTCGTGCTCTCGCACGAGGGTGCCGAGATGGCGTTCCCGTGTGCCCTCCGCATTCTCCTGCGGCGCGGCCGACGGGGTGCGCGATTGGGACGTTCTCATATTCCCTTCCAGAGGGACCACAGGCCGATCCGTGGCGGATGATCGCGCCGCCACGTGGGGGCGCGCGACCGGGGCCGTGAGCCGGGCAGAGCTTAGGTCGACGCCACTGCCGAAAAAGTGCTGAAATCGGTCATAGGGACGTTCCGCCGTGTCGGTCGGGTGGTGAGGCCATGGATTGGCGTGACGCCGGGCTGATCGGAGTCCTGTACGACGTCGGGATCGAGCACAGGTGGCTGGGCCTGATCGGCGGGCGTGCGGTGTGGGGCGCGGACCTGCGGCGCCACTACCGCGACATCGCCACGCTCGGCTCGTCGGCGGGCCGCGGAGTGCGGGTGCTCGACGTCCCGTGCGGGGGAGGCGTCGCCTTCCGGGGCATCCCCCGGGACGGCTCGTGGCGGTACGTCGCGGTGGACCTCGCGCCGGTGATGCTGCGACGCGCGCGGGCCGTCGCGGAGCGTCACGAACTCGCGAACCTCGTCCTCACGCAGGCGAGCGTGACGGCGCTGCCCTTCGCCGGCGCGACCTTCGACCTGTGCCTGAGCTACTTCGGCCTGCACTGCTTCTCCGACCCGGCCGCGGCGCTCGCGGACATGGCGAGGGTGCTGCGGCCGGGCGGGCTGCTGAGGGGGACGTCGGTGGTGCGCGGTGGCGGTCGGCGGCAGGACGCGGCGATCGCGGTCCTCCGGCGCTTCGGCGTCTTCGGCGAGGTGGGGACGGCGGCGGACCTGGCGTCCTGGCTCGAAGCGGCGGGACTCGGCGAGATCGCCGTCGACCGCGGCGGCGCCGTCGCGTACTTCACCGCCCGCCGCTGACCGTCCTCGCGTGCCGGAGGCCGCACCTGATCGCCCGTGCCGTCACCCTCGCACCCCGTCCCGGCACCCGCTCGCCTTCGTGAGCCGCCGCCGCACCCACCGCCGATCGTCCCCGCGTGCTTCGCCGGCCCCGCGTGCGGCCGACCCGTTGGGGCCGTGTCGTGTGGAGGCCGACCCGTGTGGAGGCCGTGCCGTAGGTGCCGGCCTCTTGTGGGATACATCGTTTGGCGATATATATCGGATATGGCGTTGCGTGAACAGAGCTATCTGATCCTGCTGGCTCTCGCCGAGGGGCCTTCGCACGGGTACGGGGTGATCAAGACCGTGCGCGAGGTGTCGGAGGGGCGCGTCCGCCTTGGGCCGGGCACGCTCTACGGCGCCCTCGACCGCCTCGCGACCGAAGGGCTGGTGCGCGTGAGCGGCGAAGAGGTCGTCGACGGCAGGCACCGGCGCTACTACGAGCTCACCGGTCCGGGCGAGGAGCTCCTCACCGAGGAGACCGCGCGCCTGGTCCGCCTGGCCGCCGGCGCACAGCGGCGGCTCAACCTGCGTGCCCAACCAGGGATGGGGGTGTGACCGAGTGGACGCCTACGAGCGCGCCGCCAGGCGGCTCATGTTGGCCTACCCTCAGCGTTTCCGCGAGTACCGCGGCGACGAACTGCTCGCGACGCTGCAGGACCTGGCCGAGCCCGGTCAGAGTCGGCCGACTTTGCGCGACTCGCTCGACACGGTCCGTGGAGGGATCGCGCTGCGCTTTCGTGAGCATCCACGGCTCGTCGCCTGGCTGCGCTATCGCCTGCTCGACCAGCGACTGCCCTACGAATACCGGTGGTGGGCACGCGACGACCTGCTGAGAGGGCGCCGCGCGTGGCGTGCCACCGTGCGGACCGCTCTGTCGCCGGTCGTGGTGCTCGTGCTGCTGTGGATGACCGACGGGCCGCGGCCCTGGGGCTTGCTGCCGGCGGTACTGGTGGGACCGGTGGCGGTGTGGGTCATCAGCTGGCTGGAGGACGAGCGGCGGCGGCGCAAACTGATGGCCCTGCACGAGTTCCGTGCGGACGGCACGCCCATGCCGCCCGTGTCGCCCGGCCGGACCGGCGGGTGCTCGGGATACCCGCGCCCGACGAGAGGCCGGCGGGCCGGGGCGTGACCGCTGGGAGATGGGGCCGGCGTCGACCCGGCCGGTGACCTCGTTCCGCGTGGCCCGTCCGAGCCGCGTGGCCTGTCCGAGCCGTGTGGCCTGTCCGAGCCGTGTGACGACGCGGACGGGCCACGCGACGGGTCATGCGGAGGGTGGCCGGAGGAGGAGGTCCGGCGGGTCAGGACTTGTGGGCCACGCCGCCGACGCAGGCGACCTCGGCCGCCTGGTTCCACAGGCCCGGGTCGACGCGCCACCGGGACACCGAGACGATGCCGGGTTCGAGCACGGTGAACCCCTCGAAGTAGCCGGCGATCTGCTCGGGGCTGCGCGGGGTGTAGCCCACGACGTCGGGCCCGGCGTTGTGGCGCCGCAGCGCCTCGACGTACGACGGATCGGTGTCGGCGCCGTCGTAGAGCGCCAGGTAGCTGCCCGGCGGCAGGGCGTCCATCAGCCGGTTCACGATCGAGCGGGCCTCGTCGTAGTCGGGGACCAGGCCGAGGATGCCCATCAGCATGAGCGCTGTGGGCTTGGTGAAGTCGAGCGTCTTGGCCGCCTCCGCCAAGATGAACTCAGGGTCGCGCACGTCCGCCTCGATGTAGTCGGTCGCCCCCTCCGGCGTGCTGGTCAGCAGGGCTTGGGCGTGCACCAGCACCAGGGGGTCGTTGTCGACGTAGACGATGCGCGACTCCGGGGCCAGGCGCTGGGCGACCTCATGGGTGTTGTCCACCGTGGGCAGGCCGGTGCCGATGTCCAGGAACTGCCGGATGCCGGCCTCGTCGGCGAGGAAGCGCACCGCGCGGGTGAGCATGTGACGGGAATGTCGGGCGATGTCTACCATGCCAGGGAAGACTTCGCGGATCTTGTCGCCGGCCATCCGGTCGACCGGGTAGTTGTCCTTCCCCCCCAGCAGGTAGTTCCAGATGCGGGCGGAGTGCGGGACCGAGGTGTTGATGCGCGGCGGCGCCGGACGCTCCAGGTCGTCCGGCGCGTTGGCCGGGACCTCCGTCTCGGCTGCCGGGAGCTCTGTCTCGGACGCGGGATTCGAGGGGGTGCGGTCCTCGGCCATGGGGAAGCCTCCTGCATTGCGTTGGTTCTGCTCGGAGGGTACGCCGGTCGGAGCGCGGCGGCGTACGGCCCGGACGGGCCCGTGCGACCCGTACGGGACGACCCCCAGGTCAGCGCGGCAGAAGGAGGAACAAGCCCGGAAACGCGAGATCCCCGGGCCAGGGCCCGGGGATCCGGCGAGGCGGCGACCGGGCCGCCTCGCCGATGTCCGTCCCCGGTCCGGGTGACGTCCGTCGCGGCTGAGGCGATGTCCGTCCCCGGTCGGGGTGACGTCGTCGCGGTCAGAACGGCGTTCGTCCCGGGTTGCGGGTGACGTCGTCGCGATGGGGGCGGTGCGGCCCGTTCAGGCGGCGACCGGCCGGCGCAGCGAGGACAGCGCCTTGCTCCAGGCGACGACCTGGTCGAGCATGGTGTCCACGGCCGCGGTGTGGTACGAGGCGGGCGCGAACTGGCTGTAGTTGACGAAGTCGGTGATCAGCGACAGGGCCACCTGGGCGCGGACGTCGGCCACCTGCAGTTCGCCCATGATCAGGCGCAGGTGCTCGACCGCGCGGGTGCCGCCCGCGCCGCCGTAGCTGACGAACCCGGCCGCCTTGTTGTTCCACTCGGCGTAGAGGAAGTCGATGGCGTTCTTAAGCGCACCCGACGTGGAGTGGTTGTACTCCGGCGTGACGAAGACGTAGCCGTCGAAGGAAGCGATCTTGGCCGCCCACGCCTTGGTGTGCGCGTTGGCGTACTGGCCCATGGAGGGCGGAATCGCCTCGTCGAGGTGCGGCAGGTTGTACTCGGCGATGTCGACCAGCTCGTACTCGGCGTCGCCGCGGTGCTTGGCGATGTCGTAGACCCAGTTGGCGACGGCTTCACCGTTACGGCCCGGGCGGGTGCTGCCGAGGATGATGGCGATCTTGGTCATGGTGGTCCGAATCCCTTGTCTGTCTGCTTCGTGGCCCATCGGCCCGTGGTTGCCACAGGGCGCTCTGAGGCGGCTGATCCGCACATCATTGACGTGTCAGAAGTTGCTGCGAGGAATAAGCTACCCAGCAAATGATGTCACGTCAACAAACGATGGCCGAAGCCTATCGTGCCTGGTGGACAGCATGAAGACGACCATGGTGCGGCGTGAGACGGCATCCAGGAGGCGGCTGGGGCGGACGTCGATCGCTTGGCGAGCGAAGAAGGGAATCCCGAGCCGGCACCCGCCGCTTGGGCGGGACGACCGAAAGGGGCGCAGGGGCCGCCCTTGCCGGAGCGGGCGGCCGGAGGGCGGAGATCCAGGGCGCCGACCGTCGCCGGAGCGGCGGGAGGGGGGAGGAGATCTCAGCGGCGCCCGCCGCGGGCGCGGACGGACGGGAGAACCGCCTACCGGGTGACGGTGTCGGCGAAGGTGCCCTCGCGGCGGATGGTCTGCCAGCGCAGCCGTACGCCGAGCACGGCGGTCGCCACCGACTGGATGACCACCACGTACATCAGCTGCCGGTAGACGAACTGCTGAAGTGGCAGTACGGCGACGGTCTGGGCGCGGTCGCCGCCTGAGTCGTGCAGCATGACCACGGCGCCCCTGCCGTGCTTGGGCAGGGCGGCCCGCACGATGCGGTCAGTGCCCGGGCGGGCCCAGTCCTTGGTGTCCAGGTCGGTCAGCGCCACCAGGTATCCCTCGGCGCCGAGGGCGCGCAACGCGCGCAGCTGGGGCTCGGTGACCGCGTCCGGCCGCGAGGAGTACGGCGGGCGCACCAGGCGGGTGTGCAGGCCGCTGACGCCGGCCAGCACCTTCTGGGTGAGCGACACCTCCAGACGCAGCCGCCACTGCGGGATCTGCGAGAGTTCGGCGTGCGCGTAGGTGTGGTCGCCGATCTTGTGGCCCTCGGCCACGACACGCCTGACCAGATCGGGGTTCTCGGCGATCCTGGCGCCCACCATGAAGAAGGTCGCCTTGACGTGGTGCCGCCGCAGGACGTCGAGCAGCCGCGGCGTCCACCGGGGGTCGGGGCCGTCGTCGAAGGTCAGGGCCACCGTGCGGTCGGGCAGCCGAGCGCTGTCGGGTTCGGGGCCGGTCAGGTTGGGCACCGGGCCGCCCCGCTGCACGCGCGCCAGGCCGGCGGACCGGTCGGCCGCGGCCGGCGAGGCGGCGTGGGTCTCGCCGCCGACGCCGTGGACGTAACCGTTGAAGACCAGAGCGCCACTGATCAGCAACATCATGACCACGACGATGAACCAGTGGCCGCGCGGGTCCGCGCGCCGCGCCCGCTGTTCGGCGTTCTCGCCCGGCGACCGGGGGACGCTCGCGCCGGGCGGCGGAGCAGGTGACGAGCGGCGCGTCGGAGGGGCTGGGCCCGTTCCCCGGTCAGCCGATGGCGGTGATCGAGGTGCCGGTGAACGCTCCTCCGATCAGGATCGCCATGCACCCGATCAGCAGCGTGCCGGCGACGATGCCGACCACCATCAGCAACCGGGCGCGGCGGCCGCTGTGGTCGACGAACACCGCCGTGTCGGAGGGAGAATGCGCTCCGCTCACCGGGGAGATGGCAGTGACATATGTCCACTTCTGTGGTCATGCAGCGCCGATGTTACCGAGTTCAGAAAGCGGGGGAGGCGTGCCAGGGAGGTTCGTGATACGCATGTGAGGGCCTAAGGAGGATGCCGATGTTGCCCTGGCAGGCTGACCTTGCGGGACGGCTCGACGAGCACGTGTTCGACAGCGAGCTGTTGCGCGGGAACCCGCTGAAGGACCCCCACCAGCGACCCCTGTGGGTCTACGTGCCGCCGGGCTACGACGACGAGCCGGAGCGGCGCTACCCCACGGTGTACGTCATCCAGGGCTACACCGGTCACGTGGCCATGTGGCGCAACCGCACGCCGTTCCGGCTGCCGTTCCCCGAGGCGGCCGACCATGTCTTCGCCATGGAGCAGGCCCCGCCGGTGATCATTGTCTACGTGGACGCCTGGACGGGTTATGGGGGCAGCCAGTTCGTCGACTCGCCGGGCACCGGCCGCTACCACTCCTACCTCTGCGACGAGATCGTGCCGTGGGTGGACGCGCACTACCGCACCCTCGCCGGCCGCGACCATCGCGCGATCACCGGCAAGTCCAGCGGCGGCTTCGGCGCGATGATCACCCCGATGCTGCGCCCCGACCTGTTCGGCGCCTTCGCCACCCACGCGGGCGACACCCTCTATGAGTTCTGCTACCTGCCCGAGTTCGCGGACGCCGTGCGCCACCTGCGGGCCTACGACGGCGACATCGGGCGATGGTTCGACGCCTTCCTCGACCGCACCGCCTTCACCGACCCGGCGGACGGCACGCTGCTCGGCGTCCTCGGCTGTTCGTCGGCGTTCTCGGCCGCCGAGGACGGCACACCCGAGCTGCCGTTCGACCCGCGCACCGGGGTGCTGCGGCCGCAGGTCTGGCAGCGCTGGCTCGACTGGGACCCCGTGCGCATGGTCCCGAAGTACGCCGAGGCCATGCGCTCGATGCGCGCGGTGTGGATCGACGCGGGAACCCGGGACGAGTTCAAGCTCGACATCGGCGCGCAGGCGTTCCGGGAGGCGCTGCTCGTCCACGGCGTCTCCGAGGAGATCATCCGCTTCGAGCTGTTCGACGCCGGCCACGGCGGCATCGACTACCGCTACACGCTGTCACTGGCCTGGCTGGCCGAGCGCCTCCAACCCGGAACCACCCCGCCTGCCCCGTAACGGCACACCCCTGAGCCGAAGCGGCACTTCGGCGGTCAGGTCGGCAGTTTGGCGGCGAGGACGTCGACCCGTTCGACGGTCGGCGGCCGGACGAAGAGCTCGTCCGCCCTTTCCATCAGGGTCGCCGCCACCTTGCCGCTCAGGTGCGCCTGCCGCCCGGTGTCCTCGGTGAAGGCGTTGAAGATGCCGTACGTCGCGCAGTTGATGCGCAGCGCGAACCACATCGGCGGGTCGGAGTCGTCCTCGATGCGGCCGAGGCTCTCGCGCAGGAAGCTCTCGATCTCCGCCTCTTTGCCCGGCCGCGCGTGGACGCGCACCAGCAGGCCGACGGTCAACATCGGGCATCCCTCCTCCCGCTGGCCCGTGCTCCGGAACGCCTTCTCCGTCTTAAGGTCCTACCCGGCGTAGGAATACGACGAACAACCATAAACCGGAAGTTGCCCGCCCTTGGTGGACTCCGGGACGAGCAGGGGAACCCCCGGCCGGGTCACCCGGACGCCGGGCATCAGGCCGGGCACCAAGCCGGGGGCCAGAGCGGGCGGTGACGGCGCAAGGCAGGGAGCCGGGCGCGACATGCCGGCGTGCCGAGTGCGCGACCAGGTCCGCTGGTGCGCTGTCCACGAACGTTCACCGGCTCGGGCGCCGTAGCGGGCGCCGGCATCGCCGTACCACGACCCGCCGACCCGGCGCCGATCACCTCCAGCACGTGGCCGGGGATGGAGAGCCGCGCCCGGTGAACGTCTGTGGTCACCGCACTAGGCGTGGTCGGTCGGGGGTTTCCAGGGCTGGAGCCAGGGGGTGGCGGGCCAGCCCTCGGCGGCGGCCATGAGCGGGAACGCGGCGGCCCCGTCGATCGACTCGCGCACGATGTCGGCGTGGCCCGCGTGCCGTGCCGTCTCGGTGATCAGGTGGAGCAGGACCCAGCGGACCGACCATGCCTCGACGTCGTCGGGGAACCACGGCACCCCCTTGGGCACCGGGACGGCCTGCCCGAGATCGGGGATGCCGGCGATGGCGGCCTCGGTCTCCTTGGCCACCTGGTCGTACAGGTCGAGGACCTCCGCCAGCGTCTCGCCGGGCGCCAGGCGGAAGTTGGCGTCGTACTCCTCCTCGGAGTCGCCGCCCGGCCGTTGGAGCACCATGGCGACCCAGCCGCGCTCGACGGTGGCGGCGTGCTTGATCAGGCCGCCGACGCTGAGGGAGGAGGCCGACGGGGTGGCCCGCGCCTGCTCCTCGGTGAGGCCGTGGGCGGCGAGGCGCAGCACGTACCTGTGCTGGGCGAGGAAGGCGAGCAGCCCCTCGCGCTCGTCCGCGATGGGAGGAACCTGTCCGGGCATGAGAAGCACACCTCTCGGCAGAGCGGCGGATGGGAACGTCGCGCGCGCGACACTCGCATCATCGCAGCCAGGTCCGACAGAATTCGGGGTCCGGCGGCGGAGACCCAGAGGTGGGACTGGGTTCGGAGACGGGGGAGTGCCGGGAGAGGCCGGGGCTCAGGCGTGGGACAGGTCGGGGAAGACGTGGCGGAGGGAGTCCATCCCCGGGACGTTGTACATGTGGCGCTCGCGCGGGTAGCCCAGGGAGACCTCCTGGAAGCGGACGCCGTCGTACCAGGTCGTGCGCGGGATGTGCAGGTGCCCGTAGATCACCGTCGCGGCGTTGTAGCGCAGGTGCCAGTCGGCGGTCTCGACCGTGCCGCACCACTGCGCGAACTCGGGGTGCCGCAGGACGTCGGTGGGCTCGCGCACCAGCGGGAAATGGTTGACCAGGACGGTCGGGATCGACGGGTCGCGTGACAGGAGGCGCCGCTCGGTCTCGCGCAGCCGGGCCCGGCACCAGGCGTCGCGGCTCGGATACGGGTCGGGGTGGAGCATGAACTCGTCGGTGCACACCACCCCCGCCTGGTACGCCCCCGCGAGCGCCTCCTCCTTGGTGGTGCCGGGCGCGCGGAAGGTGTAGTCGTACAGCAGGAACAACGGTACGATGGTCACCGGGCCACCGGGGCCCGTCCACACGGCGTACGGGTCCTCCGGGGTGAGTACGCCGAGGCGGCGGCAGATGCCGACCAGGTGGCGGTACCGCGTCTCGCCGCGCAACTGCACGGGGTCGTCCTTCGGCGTCCAGAGCTCGTGGTTGCCCGGGGTCCAGATGACGGTGGCGAAGCGCCGCGCCAGCACGGTGAGCGCCCATTCGATGTCGGCGACGAACTCGCCCACGTCGCCGGCGATGACGAGCCAGTCGTCGTCGGACTGCGGCCGCAGGCGTTCGACGATCTCGCGGTTCTCGGCGTAGGCGACATGCAGGTCGCTTATCGCCATCAGGTTGCCGCCGTCCGCGCCTCCGATCATCACACGGCGATCGTAGCCGGGATCTCCCTGACCGGTCATGCCGCGACGGGCGGCGCACCCGCCTTCCCATGGCGGGTAGGGGTGGGCAAGGGGGAGGGGCGGCCGGGCCGTCGCCGCGGAACCGCCGTGCGGGGTGGCGGGCGGGTTGTGCCACGGTGTGGTCCGGGCCGGATAGCGTTTGGGCATGAGCGCCACCATCGTCGCCAAAGATCTCGCCGCCGGGCACGGCGACCGGGCCCTGTTCTCCGGGCTGAACCTGGTCGTCGCCCCCGAGGATGTGATCGGCCTGGTCGGGGTGAACGGCGCGGGCAAGTCGTCGCTGCTGCGCATCCTCGCCGGCATCGCCGCCCCTGAGCAGGGGTCGGTGCAGCTCAGCCCGCCCTCCGCGGTGGTCGGCTACCTGCCGCAGGAGCCCGAGCGCAGGCCGGGGGAGACCGTCGCGGCGTTCCTCGCCCGCCGCACGGGCGTCGCCGCCGCGCAGCGCGACCTCGACGCTGCCACCGAGGGCCTGGTGGAGGGCCGTCCCGGCGCGGACGACGCCTACTCGGCCGGCCTGGAACGCTGGCTCGCCCTCGGCGGCGCCGACCTGACCGAGCGCGCGGAGGAGGTCGCCGCCGAGCTCGGCCTGGCCGTGCGGCTCGACCAGCCGATGACCTCGTTGTCCGGCGGCCAGGCCGCCCGCGCGGGCATGGCGTCCCTGCTGCTCAGCCGGTACGACGTCTTCCTGCTCGACGAGCCGACCAACGACCTCGACCTGGACGGCCTCGACCGGCTCGAGCGCTTCGTCAACGGGCTGCGCGCGGGCACCGTGGTGGTCAGCCACGACCGCGAGTTCCTCGCCAGGACGGTGACCAAGGTCGTCGAGCTCGACCTTCCCCAGCAGCAGGTGCACGTCTACGGCGGCGGGTACGAGGCCTACCTCGCCGAGCGGGAGGTCGCCCGCCGGCACGCGCGCGCCGAGTACGAGGAGTTCGCCGACACGCGGGCGGCGCTGCAGTCCAGGGCGCTGACGCAGCGGGCGTGGATGGAGAAGGGCGTGAAGAACGCCCGCCGCAAGGCCACCGACAACGACAAGATCGGCCGCAAGTTCCGCAGCGAGGCGACCGAGAAGCAGGCGGCGAAGGCCCGCCAGACCGAGCGCATGATCGAGCGGCTGGAGGTCGTCGAGGAGCCCCGCAAGGAGTGGGAGCTGCGCATGGAGATCGCCGTCGCGCCCCGGGCCGGTGCGGTCGTCGCCACTCTGCGCGGCGCCGTCGTCAGGCGCGGCGCGTTCGCCCTCGGGCCGGTCGACCTGGAGATCGGCTGGGCCGAGCGCGTGGCGATCACCGGGGCCAACGGAGCGGGCAAGACGACGCTGCTCGCGGCCCTGCTCGGCCGGGTGCCCCTCGATGAGGGCCACGCCGCTCTCGGCCCCGGCGTGGTGGTCGGCGAGGTCGACCAGGCGCGCGGCATGTTCTTCGGGGACGAGCCGCTCATGTCGGCCTTCGGTGCCGCCGTGCCCGACATGGCGCCGGCCGACGCGCGGACGCTGCTGGCGAAGTTCGGGCTGAGGGCCGCGCACGTGCTGCGGCCGGCGGCCACCCTGTCGCCCGGCGAGCGCACCCGGGCGGCGCTCGCCCTGCTCCAGGCGCGCGGGGTGAACCTGCTGGTGCTGGACGAGCCCACCAACCACCTCGACCTGCCGGCCATCGAGCAGCTCGAGTCCGCGCTGGACTCCTACCCCGGCACGCTGCTGCTGGTCACCCACGACCGGCGGATGCTGAAGGCCGTGCACACCACGCGCCACCTGCGGGTGGACGGCGGCAAGGTGCGCGAGGCCGCCCAGACCTGACGCCCGCGCTCGCGGATCCCGATCGGTGTGAACCGGTGGGGCCGGTCCCGCGTACCTCCTGGCGCGAATCGCCGTGCCCTGGCTTCCGCGTGCCGTGGCGGCCCCGGGCACGGCGCGGGTCGATCGGGAAGGGGTCTCCGTGCCGGTGCGCAGCATCCGCAAGGGGCTGGTCCCGGCGGCGGCCGCGCTGGCCGCCGCCGTGCTGCTCACGTCTCAGGGAAGCGCCGCCGCCGAGCCGCGCCCCACCATCGCCCAGGCGAAGGCGCGCCTGACGAAGCTGCAGGACCAGGCGGACGCGATGGTCGAGCGCTACAACACCGTCAACGAGCGCTACAAGGCCGCCAGGAAGAAGTACCGGCAGCTCGACGGCGAGCTGGGCCGCGAGCGGGGCAAGGTCGAGGACCTGCGCCGGAGCGTCGTGTCGGCGGCCTCGAACCTGTACCAGTACGGAGAGATGACCAGCGTGTCCGGCATCATCAGCCAGGACGACCCGTCGGGGCTGCTGTCCGCGCTCGCCGTGGCCAACCAGGTGTCGGAGGGCCAGGCGCGCACGCTGGAGGAGTTCGACGTCGCCACGCGCGGGCTCCAGGCCAGGCGCGGCAAGGCCAAGACCGCCTACGACGACATGGCCCAGACCCTCGCCGAGGTGGGCAAGGAGAAGAAGAAGGTCGAGAAGCTCGTCGGTGAGCAGGAGAGGCTGCTGCGGCGGCTCAACCAGTTCAACGCGGGCAACCCCGACAGCCGGGGCATCCGCTACGACGGCCCGGCGTCGGGCAATGCCAGGGTGGCGCTGCAGTTCGCCTTCGCCCAGGTGGGCAAGCCGTATCGCTGGGGGGCGACGGGGCCGGGCGCGTACGACTGCTCCGGTTTCGCCCAGGCGTCGTGGGCCAAGGCGGGGGTGAGGCTGCCGCGCACCACCTACCAGCAGTGGGCGTGGGGGGCCGGCCGCCGGGTCTCGCTGAACGACCTGCAAGCCGGCGACCTGCTGTTCAGCAACGGCCTGGGACACATGGGCATCTACGCGGGCGACGGCAAGATGGTGCACGCCCCGCACACCGGTGACGTGGTGAAGGTGGTGGCGCTGGACTCCTACTGGCGTGGCCGCCTGATGGGCGCCGTCCGCCCCTGACACCCGCGCGGGCCTCCGTGCGCGCCTCCGTGCGCGCCGGCTTTTTGCGGAGTTCTCCGAGCTTGAGGCGGGTTCGACGTTTGAGATTCGTGTGCGGGAAAGAAGGGGGGCGAGGAGCGAAGGAGGCTTTTCCATGACCATAGCCGGAAGCATCTTCCTGATCATGCTCGGCGCCATTCTCACATGGGCCGTCGAGTTCGACCTCGCGGGCGTCGACATCAACGTCGTCGGTGTGATCCTGATGCTCGGAGGCATCGCCGGACTGCTGTTCGGCATCTGGCGTCTGACGAACGTGCGCCGCACCGCCGTGACCCGGACGACCCCCGTCAGCACGGTGCCGGTCAACCCCGTGACCCCGGTCGACAGCACGCGCACCCAGGTGTACGAGGAGCGGCGCTACGACGACCCCATGATCTGACCTCGGACGTGGCCGCTGGGACGGCGGCGGAGGCCGCGGCAGGTGCCGTCCAGTACGGACGTGTCATGAAATGTCATGGCCTGCTCCACACGTGTGCCGGGTTGCGCAAAGTTCGTGACCCGGCACGCGCGAGCACCGCGCCGCCGGGAACGTCAACCGTCGTCCCAGCGAGCGGGTCCGTCGAGTCACAAGGAGGCACACGCCATGCCGGGAAAGCAGGAACTTCCGTCCACGATCGAGCGCTCGCCGAAGAAGGCGCAGGAGACCTGGATCAAGGCCCACGACTCGGCCGTCGAGACCTACGGTGAGGGGGAGCGGGCGCACCGCACCGCCTTCTCCGCCCTGAAGCACTCGTTCGAGAAGGTCGGCGACCACTGGGAGCCCAAGAGCAAGAAGGGTCCCTCCGACGCGCAGGCCGCTCGGAGCACCCCCGAGCAGGGCAAGACCGCCGAAGGCGTCGACGCGAACGCCAGCAAGAAGCACCTCGCCGAGGTCGCCGCACGTCTTGGCATTCCAGGCCGCTCCAAGATGGACAAAGAGGAGCTGGTCGAAGCCATCAAGAAGGCCAACCGCCGGGCCACCGCCAAGGCGCGCTGACCGGTGCGCCAGTGTCCCCTGCCGGTGCGGGGATCCCACGTTAGAGCCCTCTTCCGGCGGGTAGCGGGGGGTCCACGGCAAAGGAGGACACGATGGCGGACACCACGGGCCGCGCGCACGACGCGCTGGTCGATGTGAAGAAGAACGCGGGCGACCTCGCGGTCAAGGCCGGCGACAAGGCCGGCGTGCTGGCTTCCAAAGCCGGCGACGTGGCGGGGGACCTGGCGGCCAAGGCGGGGGACAAGGCCGGCGACCTGGCGGCCAAGGCCGGCGACAAGGCCGGCGACCTGGCCGCCCGAGCGGGGGACAAGGCCGGCGAGTTCGCGGTGATGGCGGGGGACAAGGCCGGCGAACTGGCCGCCAAGGCCAAGAACAGCGACCTGGCGGGCAAGGCCGG
This sequence comes from Sphaerisporangium sp. NPDC005288, assembly GCF_040607475.1. Taxonomy (NCBI): domain Bacteria; kingdom Bacillati; phylum Actinomycetota; class Actinomycetes; order Streptosporangiales; family Streptosporangiaceae; genus Sphaerisporangium; species Sphaerisporangium sp. NPDC005288. The sequence continues at coordinate 92,632 of NZ_JBEXGT010000031.1, forward strand.
GGAACTCGCCGACAGGGCGCGCTCCACCATGCCCGACGAGGTGAAGGACGCCGCCGACAAGGTGGTCACCCAGGCGAAGAACCGGCCGTGGGTGACCGCGGCCGTGGCGGCCGGCGCCCTGCTCCTGTGGAGGATGCTGCGGAGGAAGAAGTAACCGTGAAGAAGCTCGCCTACAGGTCCGTGGGAGCGCTGTCCGGCATGGCCGGCGGCTTCGTGTCCAGCTTGATCTTCAAGCAGGTCTGGAAGCTGGTGGCCGGCAAGGACGACGCTCCCCAGGCAACCTCCAAGCAGTACGGCTGGGGCGAGGTCCTGGTCGCCGCGGCCATCCAGGGAGCCATCTTCGGCCTGGTCAAGGCCGCGATCGACCGTGCCAGCGCCGAAGGCGTCCAGAACGCCACCGGCGAATGGCCCGGCGACTGACACCTCGGCCGCACAGCGGTTCCCCCACTCCGACCGAAAGAAGCGCCGGCGCCCCACAGGGCCCGGCGCTCTTTCGTGGGATCTGCCGGGGAAGAGCTTCGTGGGATCTGCCGGGGAAGAGCTTCGTGGGATCTGCCGGGGAAGAGCTTCGTGGGATCTGCCGGGAAAGGGCGCATGAGAAAGGCCGGCCCTTCGGGGCCGGCCTTCGGGGCCGGGTGAGGGTCGGGTCAGCGGCGGGTGGCGAGTCTGGCGGCGGTCGCGGCGGCGGCGGTGGCCAGGGCGGTCAGGACGAGGGTGCGGTGCTGGGAGAGCCACACCTGGACGCTGTGGTCCTTCGAGCGCCCGTCGAAGCTACCGTGGGCGCCGTAGTCGCGGCCGTCGTCGGCGGGTTCCCACAGGTTGGCGACGCCGGTCGGCCGCTTGTCGTCGGTCTGCTGCGACTTGACGCCCGTCCTGCCGAGGTAGCGGTCGATCAGGCCGGGGGCGATCCGCTCGCCGATGATGGTGGCCGCGGTGCTGCCGCCCACCCAGTACTCGCGCCGGGCGGGGTGCTCGGCCGCGAACACGACGGCCTGGGCGGCGACCTCCGGCTGGAAGATCGGCGGGACGGGCTGCGGGTGGCGGCGCAGCCGCGAGAGCACCCAGTCGAACTGCGGCGTGTTGACCGCCGGCAGCTGGACCATGGTGATCTGGACGTCGCTGCCCTCGTTGAACAGCTCGGTGCGGACCGACTCGGTGAACCCCTTGATGGCGTGCTTGGCGCCGCAGTAGGCGGCCTGCAGGGGAATGCCGCGGTAGGCCAGGGCTGAGCCGACCTGGACGATGGTGCCCTGGTTGCGTGGGCGCATCCGGCGCAGCGCGGCGCGGGTGCCCCACACGTACCCGAGGTAGGTCACCGCCGTGGTGCGCTCGTACTCGGCCGGCTCGACCTCGGTGAACGGCGCGAACACCGAGGAGAAGGCGACGTTGATCCACACGTCGATGGGGCCGAGGTCCTTCTCGATCTCGTCGGCGACGGCCTCGACCTGCTCGTGGTCGGCCATGTCGGCCGGGTAGACCTTGGCGGTGCCGCCCTCGGTGCCGGCCTCGACGGCGGCGTTCGCGAGGCCGGTCTCACCGCGCGCGATGAGGGCGATCTTCGCGCCCCTCTCGCCGAGCATTCGCACCACCGCGCGGCCGACGCCGCCGCTGGCGCCGGTCACCACGACGACCTTGTCCTTCAGCACGTCTGGTCCTCTCATCCGGTGGAGCGCGGTCCGAGGCCGAGGCGGCGCTGGCGCCGTACGGCGAAGATGATGTCCACGACGGCGATCAGGGCGATCACGCCGAGGACGACGGCCACGATGGTCGCCTTGGCCACCAGCGCGAGCGCGCCGAGGGCCAGCGCGAGGAAGATCGCGAACGAGGCCAGGCGGATGTGGATGACATCGCGAGGTGTCGCGGTCACCATCGGCTTGCCCGTCTCCGATCGCTGTTCCGGTGTTTCACTCATCGTGGCCACCCCTTTCCGGTGAACATTTCCCATACCCGACAAATCCGACGTCATGTGCGCTCCTGCCAGGTGGCGGCGGAGCCGACCGGCGCATCCGCATCCCCTCCCACCGCCGTCGTGCCGACCCCGTCCAGCTACCGTCGAGCGGTCGCTCCAAACCTCCCGCCCTGGTCAGTGGCACGTGACCGACAGCACTCTGCGGGCGGCCGACAGGACGTCCTCCACGGTCACCGCCCCGGTGTCGCCGCCCCCCGCGAGCGCCCGATGGAACGGGCGGTCCGCCGGCGGCCCCCAGCGGGCGGGGGAGTCCGGGCCGAAGACGGTCACCGACGGCACGCCGTACGCGGTCGCGAGGTGCGCCGTCCCGGTGTGCGTGCTCACCACCAGGCGCGCGCCCGCGACCAGCGCGCACTGTTCGCGCAGGGACGTGCGCCCGGCGAGCACGCGGTGCGGGGCCAGCCCGGCCTGCGCCGCCACCAGCAAGGCCAGCGGGCGCTCCCGCCGCGTGCCGGTGACCACGACCCGCATCCCCTCGGCGGTCAGGGCCCTCGCGACCTCCGCGAACCGCTCCGGCGGCCAGCGCCGCGCCACGTCCCGCGCCCCCGGGTGGACCACGACCGAACCCGGCGCCGGATTGGCCACCAGCGGCACGGGAAGCGCCAGGTCGCCGGGGTCCACGCGCGAGCCGTACCAGCGCACGAGCCTGCACCACCGCTCGACCTCGTGCTCGCCGTCCTCCCAGTCGGGGCCCTTCAGCCGGGGAAAGGCGGGGTCGGCGAACCCCCACAGCCGCCGGGGCCGCACGTCCATCAGCAGCCGGGTGCTGCGCGGCCCGGGCCCGTGCATGTTGACCGCGACGTCGGGCCGGCGGGCGCTCCACGTCAGGCCCTCCAGCCCGCGCACGGGGACGAACCCCTCGACGGCGCCGGTCAGCACGGCCAGGTCGCGCAGTTCGCCGGGCGCGGCGAGCACCACGTTCAACCCTCCCTGGCGCAGCGCGCGCAGGGCCGGCACGGCGGTCAGCAGCCCGCCGACGCCGAGCGCGCGCAACACCAGGGCGATGCTCATGGTTCCGGCACCCCGGGGATCAGCGGCGAAGAGGTCATGACGCCTTCCTCTCGCCGGACGCGCCCACCCCGCCCGCGACGACCTCCTCGTAGACCGAACGCGTCCGCGCGCAGACCCGCTCCCAGCCGTAGAGCGCGCGGGCCCGCTCGGCGCTCGCCCTGCCGTACGCCGCCCGCAGCCGCGGCTCGGCCAGCAGGGTGTTGACGGCCACGGCCAGCGTGCGCGGGTCGCGCGGCGGCACCAGCAGGCCGGTCCGGCCGTGGGCGACCGTCTCTCGCTGCCCGCCGACCGCGGAGGCGACCACGGGCACCCCGCACGCCATGGCCTCCAGGGCGACCATGCCGAACGGCTCGTACCACGGCACGCAGACGGCCACGTCGGCCGAGCGCATGAGCGCGGGGACCTCGTCGTGGGAGACGCCGCCCACGAACCGGACCCGCCCGGCCACCCCCGCCTCGGACGCGGCGCGGCGAAGGCGGCGCACCTCGGGGTCGTCGTCCAGCCGGTCCGCGGACGGGCCTCCGGCCACGATCAGCTCCGCGTCCGGGATCATCCGCATCGCCTCGATCAGCGTGCCGACGCCCTTGCGCGGCACGAGCCGTCCGATGGACAGCAGCCGGGCCCGGCGGGGGCGTGGCATGACGGGCCCGTCCGGGCGGAAGACCGCGGTGTCGACGCCGCAGGGCACCGTCCGGATCGACGGCGGCGGCGCGTTCATCCGCGTCAGCTCCTGCACTTCGTCGCGGCAGGTGGCGATGATCCGGTCCACCCGGCGGGCGACCAGGCCCTCGGCCTGCGGGCGCTCGCGCGGGCTGGTGTCCTCGGCCCCCTGGTGCCGCTGCTTGACGACACCGAGTGCGTGGAAGGTCTGGACGACGGGGACGCCGAGGCCGCGGGTCGCGGCCAGGGCCGCCAGGCCGCTCATCCAGTAGTGCGCGTGCACCACGTCCGGGGGCTGGAACGTCCAGCGCTGCCGCAGCCAGTGCCCGAAATCGGGGATGCAGGGCAGGATGTCGTCCTTGGAGACGCACTGGGGCGGCCCGGCGGGCACGTGGACGACGCTCACCCCCTCGGCCAGCTCGACCTGCTCGGGGACGTGCGCGCTTTCCCTGCGGGTGTACACCGTCACCTCGTGGCCCTGCGCGGCCAGGCCGCGGGCGAGCGCCGCGACGTGGACGTTCTGTCCTCCCGAGTCGGCGCCGCCGGCCGAGGCCAGAGGGCTGGCGTGTTCGGACACCATGGCGATCTTCACCGTGTCTCCTCCAAGTCCGGCGGACGCGCCACGGCGAGATCGCCGGGTCGAGAAAGCCCGGGCGACCGGGGATGGGCGGATCCGCATCGGTGACCTCGCTCGGCGAGCGCCGTCCGGCAAGGGCGCGAACAGGAACGTCCGCGGCGCCGCCGGAGCGGCGCCCGATCACTGAGGTGCACGGGGGCAGGGTGCACGGTTGTCACGATCGATCGCCGGCCGAGCCTTCGTGCGGTGCGTGTCGGCGATGTTCCGTTGTCCGGAAGACGGGCTTGGCGTCCGGAGGCTTGAGTTCTCCCGACTTGCTGTTAGGGCACCCTTCTATCCTGAAAGCAGAGGACCAAACCTCCCCGGTTTCGCGGCCTGAACGGCGGGCATGCGAATCCTGATTGGCCGATCCAAGGGGGGTAGACGATGTCCTACGAGGCCCCGCATCACGTCGTCCCGCATCACGACGCTCCGCACTATGACGCTCCGCACTACCTGGCGGCCCGTGTGCAACGGGCGCTGGCGGAGGATGAGCGCACCTACGAGCTGGGGATCCGTGTGCTCATCAGAGGCGACCAGCTCTTCCTGCGCGGCCAGGTGGAGTGCGACGAACGGCGCCGGCTCGTGGCCGCGGTGGCAGGAGACACCGCGCCAGGCCTGACGGTCCACAACGAGGTCACGGTGGTCGAGATCAGAGGGCCGGGAGAGGAGGAGACCCTGTGAAGATCAGAGTCGCGGCCGTCGGAGACGTCCACCTCGGCGAGGATCTGCGCGGGCACTACCGAAGAAGGCTCGACGGCATCGAGGAACACGCCGACGTCCTGATGCTCGCGGGTGACCTGACCCGGCACGGCACGCCGGAGGAGGGCAGAGTCGTGGCCGAGGAGTTCCGCGACCTGCCGATTCCGGTCGTCACCGTCCTGGGCAACCACGACTACCAGTCCGACGCCGAGGACGAGATCGTGGCGTTGTTGCGCGACGCCGGCATCCAGGTGCTCCAGGACGAGTCCACGATCATCGAGTGCGGCGACCTGCGGCTCGGGGTGGTGGGCGGCAAGGGCTTCGGCGGAGGGTTCGCCGGCAAGTGCGCGAGCGAGTTCGGCGAGCCGCAGATGAAGGCGTTCGTCCGGCACACCAGAGAGATCTCCGAGCTCTGGCACAAGGCGCTCAAGAGCCTGGACACCGACCACCGGGTCGTGCTCAGCCACTACTCCCCGGTCAAGGACACCCTCGCGGGCGAGCCGCTGGAGATCTATCCCTTCCTCGGCAGCTACCTGCTCGCCGAGGCGGTCGACGCCGAAGGGGCCGACCTGTTCATCCACGGGCACGCCCACTCGGGCGTGGAGAAGGGCCTCACCCCGGGCGGCGTCCGCGTCCGCAACGTGGCGCTCCCGGTGCTGCGCCGGGCGTACGCGGTGTACGGCCTGGGCGGCGAGGACCCCGAGCGCTGACCGCCGCGCCCGGGGGCGGCGCTACCCACCGCCCCCGGCGGGCCCGGACGGGGAGATCCCGAGACGGCGGGCACGACGGGGAACGGCGAGGATCGACGTGAACGGGGAACGAGGAACGAGGACGGGCAATGGGCAACGGGGAACGGCGGACCGGATGACCGGTCCGCCGTTTCCGCGTCTCACACGCCCCGCGATGTGCGGGGCGTGCCTAAGGATGAAAGATGCTTACGCCACCCGGGCCGACGAGCAACCCGACGACGATGAGGACGATCCCCCAGAGGAGATCGCGACGGGCCAGGATGACGTAGATCCCGGCGATGACCAGAACGACGGCGATGAGCCAGAGAAGTGTACCCATGGGCATCCCACTGCCCTGACAAATGCCCTATTAACGTGTTAGCGGATCAACTTCTCTCAAGGCTTGGTCAAGACGCCGCCGCAGGTGCCGGGCCGATTCCGCCGGCCCCGTCCCTTCGCTGGTCGCACACGGTGCACCGACCGGGCCCGGCGCGCCGGCCACGTCCGAGCCGCCGATCATGAGGTCTCCGGCCGGACGGCGGACGCGCGGCCCTCGCGCCTTCTGGCGAGGGACACCAGCGGCTGCACGAACCACAGCCAGGCGCTCAGCCCCGCCACCCCGCCCGCCAGCAGCGCCGCGGGCAGCACGCCGAGGAACGCCTCCACGACCAGCCCGGTCGAGCAGGTCATGGACAGGGCCAGCGCGATGCCGCCCACCACGCCGAGCCGGTTGGCCCGGTGCAGCATCATCTCCTTCAGCGTGCTGCGGAACAGGATGCGGTGTTGCGTCGCCGGGGCGATGAAGCAGACCGACGCGATCGCGGCGCTGAGCATCGCCACGTAAAACAGCCAGCGGCCCGCCTCGTCGACCTTGCCGAAGCCCGCGGAGAAGGGAAGGGTCAGCAGGAAGGCGAACAGCACCTGCACGCCCGTGGCCGCCACCCGCAGCCCCTGCAGCAGCTCGCCGAGCTCGCGGTCCACCCGTTCCTTGTGGGTCTCGTCCGACTCCTGCCGCGCGCCGTCCCCGGTGGGGTCGTGCCCGGTCACCTCACCCAAGGTCATCGGCGTGCCCTGTACCCTTCGCGGCGGTGCGCCCGTGCGGCCCGCCGCCCATAGAGCAGGGCGGCCCCGAGCGAGGCGTAGGCCAGCAGCCCCATCATGATCGTCAGCCACATGACGCCGGCCGCGCTCGCCACCACTGTGAGAAGGGTGGAGGCCGCCAGGGCGATCAGCGCGTAGCCGAACCATCTGCCGTACGGGTTGTCCTGGAACACCTTCAGCGACGTGCCGAAGGGGATCTCCGTCATCACTCCTCCTCTTCTTCTTATCTCTGTCCTTCTTATTTCTGCTCGCCGTCCCCGTTGTTCCCGCCCCGCCCGCCGGGGTTCTCCGCCGCCTGCATCAGCCGCGAGTACGCGAGCTGGAGCCAGTCGGAGATCGCGACGGCGGTCATGGTCGCTCCGGCCAGGCGGGTGAAGCGCGGCGCCCAGACCATGCCTGCGGCGTAGCCGGTCGCGATCCACTGCGCGATGCAGAAGGGGCAGGTCACCAGCTCCCCGACGGCGTGCCTGACGCCGTGGCCGCGGACCTCCTCCCTCAGTTCGGCGGGTCCGCTGAGTCCGGCGTACCGTGTGAAAGGTGCCCGGAGCGGGCTCGTGACCGGGTCCTTGGTGATCGTTCGGGAGAGCCGATGCGTGCTCACACCCATCAGCAGCAGGTCGAGAACGGCGATCCGCTCAGGCGGCCGTACGCCCGTCGCCCTTCCCAAAGCCACCAGGCCCGCCACCGCGCCGCCGTATACGCCAAGGACGCGCAGGTAGGAGCCGAGCGGCCGGTCTGCGCCGTTCTCGTAGGCCCGTTCCTCCTTACGCAGCGTCTTGGTCAGATTGTTCGCCATAGCTCGCCGCCTACCCCCGGCCGCGGTGACCATGCCCGGCGTTTCGCCTGGGACGAGACGGGTACGGAAGATCTCCAGCCATCGCTCGTATGGGGGTGAGCCTTGGGAAGTCACACGCATGAGGTCACCGACGCGATCATCGACACGTTGAAGCGCGCCGGGTCGGTTCTCAAAGCCGAGGGGGTGCGGTTCGCCCTCGCCGGAGGATGCGCGGCGTACGCGCGCGGAGCGGCGCCGTCGCTGCACGACGTCGACTTCGTCCTGGTCGAGGAGGACGTGCCGCGCGCCCTGGAGATGCTCAGAGGGGTCGGTTTCCGCACCGCGAAGCCCCCGGAGGACTGGCTGGTCAAGGCGTTCGACGAGGGCGACCGGCTCGTCGACCTCATCTTCCGCATCGAGGAGCGCCCGATCACCCCCGAGATGATCGCCCGGTCGATCATGATCAACGTCGCGGCGCTGAACCTACCGGTGCTGGACGCCACCGACCTGGTGATCTCATGGATCCTGCCCATGTCGGAGCACAGCTGCGACTACGGGTCGATCCTGCCGCAGGTGCGCGCGCTCAGGGAGCAGGTCGACTGGGACCGGGTCGCGGTCGCCGCCTCCACCTCGCCGTACGCCTCGACGTTCCTCACCCTCCTGGACCGCCTGGGCGTCGCCTGCCCCAAACCACCCCCCGACCACGCCGACACCACCTGGCCCTGACCCGCCCCCCGGTGGCTCGACCCCATACGGGCCGCCGGGTCCCTTGTATGTGATCGAGGGCATCGGTCTAGGTCAGCGCGGCGATGATCGCATGTCGGCACCGCTGTCCTCAGCCGTCTGACGGTCCTGGGTCAGGGAGCGGATGCGGGGGATCGGGGAGGGCAGCAGCCAGAGCAGGGACAGTGCCCCGCCGATGGCGGCGATGAGGAGGGTTCCCCGCAGGCCGATGTTGGTGGCGAGGAGGCCGCCCAGGACGGCGCCCACCGGGCGTGCGCCGTAGTTGATGGTGCTGAACGCGCCGGCGACCCGGCTGCGCATGCCGTCGGGGATCACGTTGGTCTGCAGGGAGTTGAGGTTGACGTCGAAGAGCATGACGCCGACGCCGGAGAGGAACTCGGCCAGGGCCAGGGCTCCGGCGCGGGCCCAGAGGGGGCCGTCCGCGGCGGCGGCGATGGCGATCGGCGCCGGGAACAACACGGCGCCGACGACGATGCTGCGGCCCACGCCGATTCCTCGCGAGATCCTGGGGGCGATCACCGCGCCGAGGAGCGAGCCGGTGGCGCCGATCCCGAACGCCATGCCGATGACTCCGGCGGTCAGTCCGAGGTCCCGGCTGGCGTACAGCACGAGCAGCCCGCTGCCCGCGACGAAGGTGAAGAAGTTGACGGTCGCGGCGCATCCGAGGCTCGCCCGCAGCACGGGGTGGCGGACGACGAACGCCAGTCCCTCCCTGGCACGCCGCAGCAGTGAGGGCGCCGCGTGGTCATGGGCGGCCGGCGGTTCGCCGATAGAGACCCGGCCGATCAGGACCGCTGACGCCAGGAAGGTCAGCGCGTCGACGACGACGGCGAGGGGAGCGGTCAACGCCTGGACCAGAGCGCCGCCGATCGCCGGTCCGGCGACGTACGAGGCGGACCGGCTGGCGCTGAGCTTGCTGTTCGCGTCGACGTAGGACGACCTCGCCACCAGGTGGGCGAAGAAGGGCGGATAGGCGGTGTTGAACAGCACTCCGGCCGCGCCCGTCAGCAGGGCCACGGCGTACAACTGGACCAGTGTCACCGCTCCCATGAGGTAGGCGGCCGGGAGGGAGAGCAGCACGGCCGCGCGCACCAGGTCGGCGAGAACCATCAGGCGCCGCTTGTCGGCGCGCTGGTCGACCCAGGCGCCGAGGACGATCGCGAGCAGGTTGGGGGTCCAGATGAGCGCTGTCAGCCACGCCACCTGATCGGCCGAAGCGTGCAGCGCCCCCACGGCGATGAGCGGCAGGGCCAGCTCGGTGATCCGGTCGCCGAACTGCGAGACCGACTGGCCGGCCCAGAAACGGCGGAACCGCCGATCACGCCACAGCGATACGGCTACGGCCTGGTCCACGGCGCTCATGACGGCCCGCTGGTCTGCTCCTCGGCACCCTCCGGCAGGACGTAGCGCAGCAGCCGGACGCCACGGCCGTCGGCCGGACGCGCGGCCTGCTCACGCGTCACGTAGGGCGCGAGAACACCCTCGATCGCGTCCTCGATGGCGGCGAGTTCGTCAGGGGAGACGACGACGCGGGTGTTGGCCAGACCCGCGTGCCTCAGCCACTCCGGTTCCAGCTCGGGCTCGACCTCGGCGGCCCACCGGCTCGCCAGGTCCGCCGAGCGCAGGAACATCTCCCGGGACAGCACCCGCGCGGCCGCCCTGCCCTCCGCATCGTCGGGATCCTCCGGCGCCTCGAACCGGAAGCCGCGCGCCGCCGCCTCCCATCGCCGCTGCCGGCGATCAGGGCCGGGCTCGGCATCGCGGACCAGCCCGAACCCCGCCAGGTGCCGCAGATGCCAGCTCGTCACCGACGGCGTCGCTCCCACGTACGGCGACAGCTCCGTCGCCGTCGCAGCCCCGTACCGCTGCAGCCGCTCAAGGACCGCCAGCCGCACCGGATGCGCCAACGCCCGCATCGCCTGCGGATCAGTGATCTCGATATCGCCCAGACGATTCCCAGAGTCCATAACGTGAGAGTCTCCTCTCACATATCCTGAGAGTCAACTCTCACATCTCCAGCGCCGGGCCACCAAGGATCTGACAGCCGAATGAACGAACCGGCAGGTATTGTTCTCGACCGCGCCGGGCTCGAATGCCCTGGAATGGCGGGAAGGACGTGTCCGTGGCTGTGTTGATGTCGTCGGCGACCGACTTGTTCAAGCCTCTGTACGGCCACTTCATTCTGGCCGACCAGGATGGCCTCACCGATGACAGCGAACAGCCGTGGGAGCTCGGCGGCGACTGGTTCGAGACCACACCCAATGTCATGGTCATCAGAACCGCCGCGAGTGAGGACCCGCTCGGACTGCACACCGCCGGCTTCGCATTCGAGACGTGGAACGGCAGTCCACCACCGTCGTCGGCAGAAGCGTGGGACACGTACGTGAGCGATCAGGTTCTGTTGACCTCGGGCCGGATCAACCTGACCGACATCGAAGGCGGGACATCGCCCGTAACGATCGACCTGGGCGCAAGCGGTCAAGTCTGGTATGTCAGAGCCCATGTCCGTGTGCGGCGCCTGACCGATGACGAGATCGCGGAGTACGAACTGGACGCCGAGGACTACGAGGCGGAGTCCTTTCTCCTGCGATTCTGGCCTGCCACCGGTCAGTGACGCCCAGGAGCACGCTCGGGCGTGCCTTCCGCCGCGATCTCCCCGGCACCCGTCCAAAAGGGGGTGCCGGGGCCGTGGCGCCGGGCCCGTGGGGCTCGCCGGGGGCGGGCGTGGCGGGGGTCAGGGGTGGGAGCGGGGGCGGCGGAGCCAGAGGATGGCGGCGGTGGCGGCGGCGAGGGTGAGGGCGCCGATGATGAGCAGGGTGCCGAGCGGGCTGTCGTCGCCGGGCTCGGAGGCGGCCGCCGCGGCGTTGTCCAGGGCGGGGGCCTTCGGCGCCGCGTTGTTCAGCGGTGCGGGGGAGGCGGCCGCCTGCTCGGCGGGGGCGGTGGGGTCCTGAGCGGTCACCTTGACCGTCTTGTGTGCCTTGCCGGGGTCGGTGGCGGTCACCGTGACCTTCCACTCGCCGCTCGGCAGCGGCTCGGCGGCGTGGTAGAGGTTCTGGCCCTCGGATGAGGATCTGAGGGGGATCGGACCGAAGGAGCGGCCGTCGGTGGAGGTGGCGAGCAGTGTCGCGGTGACGGTCTCCGTGACGGGGTGGTTGTCCTCCTTGTAGGTCACCAGGACGTTGATGTTGTGGGCGCCGTCCCCGATCACCTCCAGCTTGATCGGCCCGCCGTGGGCGGAGGCCGCCGATGCGCCGAGCAGCAGCGCGAGTCCGGACAGCAGGACGGTCATGGCGTATCTGAGTGTCATGTTCACGGGTGGTGCCCCTCGGGTTCGGTGTCGGGGGTGAGCGCCCCGTCGCCGGGTGGTGCCTGCAGGAAGACGTGCTGGTGTCCGTAGCCGGCCTCGACGTTCACGGCGTCCAGTGCGGTGGCTCCGACCGACCAGGTGAACAGCGCGTCGGAGCGTTGCCGGGCGGCCCGTTCCAGCGCGCTCGCGGCGGACGGTCCGCGCAGGTCGCGCGCCGCGGCGTAGGCGTCGACGGTGGTGGCGAGCTGCCGGACGGCGGAGGCGAGACTCGACCTGGCCACGTTGGTCGCGGTCTCGCCCGAGGGCGGGTCGGCGAAGCTCGCGACGGCCGCGGTGGCCGCCTCGCGCCACTCGCCGACGTCCGCGGAGGTCACCGCGGCGGGGCCGGCGGCGGCGTCGCCGTCGGGCATGGCCAGGGCCAGTCCCTCCAGCACGGGAGCGAGCCAGTCGCGGGTGGTGCGCGCCAGCGCGGTGAGGTCCTTGATCTGCGTCTTGTCGCGGAGGGCGGCCTGGGTCCGAAGCTGGTCGGCCATCCGCTCGGTGGAGTCCGGCCCGGTCACCGCGAAGACCAGGCCGCCGGACAGGAGCACCCCGAGCGCGAACGCGGCCACGAGCGTCCAGACCCGGGACGCGTTCCAGGTCCGGGGTGTGTTCCCGGGCCGAGGCGCGTTCCAGGCCCGAGGTGCGCTTCCGGTCCGGGGCGCGTTCCAAGTCCGGGACGCGCTTCCGGCTCGGGGCGCGTTGCCGGCGCGGGGTGTGCTTGCGGTCCGGGGCGCGTTCTCGGTCCGGGGTGTGCTTGCGGTCCGGGACGCGTTCTCGGTTCGAGACGTGTTTCCGGTTCGAGACGCGTTCTCGGTGCGAGGTGCGTTCTTGGTCCGGGACGGAGTGCGGACGGGTGAACCGCCGGCCGGGGGGTTCTGGGACGCTGACGAGTTCCGGACCGGCGTCGCTTTCCTGTTCTGGCCGATGACCGCCACCTCCTCAGGGCGCTTTCGGGGGATAGTGGGGCGGGTGCCCCGTGACGCGTGTCACGGGGCACCCTGGGTTCAGCGGGGCGCCGGGTCTCCTTCCGGTGGCCCGGCGCCCCTGGGGGCCTAGGCCCCGCTGGTGATCAGTTCTTCGGCGTGCCGCCGTACCGGACGATCAGCGTGTCCGCGTCACGCACGAGCGTGGTGCGGACCTGCGCGTCCTTGACGATCTTCTTGTCGTTGACGACCTTCTTGAAGTCCTCCAGAGCCTTGACGATCTTCTTGTCGTTGTTCTGGTCCTTGCCCTTGCCCTTGTCGCCGTGACCGTGGCCGTGGCCGTTGTCGTCCTCGGCCTTGCGGACCTCGGCGATCGCCTTCTGCAGCTTCTCGGCGGCCTTGCGGTCGAGCTTCTTCTCCTTCTCGAAGCGGTCGATCAGCCGGCCGATCTCGGCGGTAGAGGTGGCGATGGTGAACTTCACCGTCTGCGCCGTGGTGTTGCCCGCCTTGTTGACGGCGGTGACGGTGAGCGTGTGCTCGGCCAGCGACAGCGGGTACAGCGCGACGACGGTCCCGGAGGTGATCGTCTGGCCGTCCAGCGTGCCGGTGACCGACTTGAGGCCGGACCCGTTGTCGATGGCCTGCCAGGCGACCTTCAGGTCCTGGCTGTCGCCGTACTGGGCGCCGTTGGCGACCCCGGTGACCATGACGGTCGGGGCCTTGGTGTCGATCTTGACCGTCACGGCCTTGACGTCCTCGACGTTGCCGGCCTTGTCAGTCGAGCGGTACTGCAGCTGGTGCTGTCCCTCGCCCGTGATGTCGACGACCGCGGTGTACGGCGTCCAGGCGCCCCCGTCCAGCGAGTACTCGATGGAGGCCACGCCGGACGCCTGGTCCGCCGCGGTCAGGGTCACCGGCACGGCGCCGTTGTGCCAGCCGTCGTCGTTCGCCGGAGCGGACGCCGCGGTGGTCGTCGGAGCCGTCGTGTCCACCTTGACCTCGAGGGTCTTGGCGTCCTCGACGTTGCCCGCCTTGTCGGCGGAGCGGTAGGCGAGGGTGTGCGCGCCGTCACCGGAGACGACGATCGCCTCGGTGTAGGCGGTCCAGGCGCCGCCGTCCAGCTGGTACTCCGTGCGGTCGACCCCGCTGCCCTTCTCCTCGTCGGCGGCGGTCAGCGTGACCTGCGCCGGCGCGGTGAACCAGCCGCTGTCCGGCTGCGCCGGGTCGGTCGTGGCGCTCGTCACCGGAGCCGTCTTGTCGGACTGCTCGACCACCTTGGAGAGGTGGAAGTAGTCGAACTTGACGGTCGCGGACTTGGTCTGGCTCGCGCCGAAGGCGAACAGGCCGATCTTGCCGCCGTTGGCCACCACGCTGTTGCGCACCGGGGTGTTCGCGGCGATCTCGGTCCAGGTGGTGCCGTCGGCGGAGTAGAACCCGCTGAAGGCGTCACCCTTCTTCACCAGGCGCAGCCACCACACGCCGCTGGTGACGTTGCCCACCTGCGGCTGCGGGTCCTGCACGGCGCCGCCGACCTCGCTGCGCAACTCCAGACGACGGGCGACCGTCGAGCCGGGGGTGCTGTCGGCGACCAGGTCCAGCTTCACGTAGTCGTCGTCACCGGTGTAGACGATCAGACCACCCTGGTGGTACTGCTCGCTGATCGCAGATCCGTCGAGCTTGGTCTCCAGCGTCCAGTCGCCCTCCGGCGCCGGCTGCAGGATGAAGTTCTTCGGAGAGCTGTTGCCGGTCCCGTAGATGTCACCCGCCTGGGTGTCGATCTCCAGGTTGCCGCCCGTCACCCGCGAGGCGGTGGGGTCGGGGCGCACCGAGGCGTCCCAGCGGCAGCCGTCGAGGGAGGTCCCGTCGAACTCGTCGTCCGTGCCCGGCCTGGTGGCCTTGTCGTCCGGCGTGATCTGGAACCAGTCGAACGCCGCGTCCACCACAGGGTGGTTGGCGCCGGCCAGCGAGAGGAAACCGATCTTCGGGTTGGTCATCCCGGCGAGCGGCTTGGTCTGCGACATGGCGGTGAAGGTGACACCGTCGGAGGAGTAGTGAGCGGTGATGTTGGTGCCGTCGCTGACGAACCGCACGTACACCGTGTCGGGGTAGGTGTCCCCGAGCTGGGCGGAGTTGCTCGCCGTGACCTCGTTGGGAGTGCCCTTCTCCTCCCGGATGAACTGGAAGACGCGGTTGGCGTGGGAGTTGCTCCCCCGCGCCTGCAGCACCATCTTGGCGTAGTTGTCGTCGTCGCCGTAGATGATCAGGCCCGCCTGCTGGTACTGGTCGCGGGCGTTCATCGTCAGCTTGGTGGTGGCCGTCCAGGCCCCCGACGGCGCCGGCTGCACGACGATGTTGGTCGTGTTGCCGCCCGCGCTGTAGATGTCGGTGGTGGACGTCGGGATGATGAGCTTGCCGTCCACGACCTTGAGGTCCTGGTTCTCCCGGATGACCGACCAGCGGTCACGGTCGAGCGTGGTCCCCAGGAAGTCGTCGGAACGGCCGGTGAAGCACTGCGTGGCCGGCGCGTCCACCTTGACCGTGACCTTGGCGGTGGCCACCGCACCCTTGGCGTCGGTCACCGACACCGTCGCGGTGTAGGTGCCCGGCGCGTTGTAGGTGTAGCTCGCCGCGGCGGTCGTCGGCTCCGGAGCCCCGGCCACGCCGAAGTTCCACTTGTAGGTGAGCGGCTCGTCCCCGTCGGGGTCGGTCGCCGTCGCGGTGAAGTCGACCTTCAGCGGAGAGGTTCCCGTCGTGGGCTTCGCCGACGCGGTGACCAGCGGGCGCTGGTTCTCGGTGACGCCCTTGCCGATGAAGTCGACCCAGTTGGCGTTGATCAGGAAGGCGTCGTTGGCGGCGCTCGCCGGCTTGCGCACGACGAAGTACAGCGTCCCCGTCTGCGCCGGGGCGTCGGTCAGGTTGATCGTGACGTCGGTGAACGTCTGCCAGCCTCCGGTGCCCTGCACGTCGGCCGATCCGATCAGCTGCCCGTTCACCGGGTCGCCCAGCCGCACCTGGACGGTGCCGCCGGAGGTGGCCGACGAGACGCGCAGCCGGACCGCGCTGATGTTCCCCAGGTAAACCGGGGAGTAGGACCACCAGTCGCCGTCCTGGATGTTGCCGATGTTCTTGGTGCCGCCCTGCGGGTCGGTGGTGTCCTCCACCTGGACGCCCGGGGCGTCGGTGCCCGTGCCGCCCGCGGCGCGGCCGGTCTGGGTGAAGTGCTCGGCCTGCTTGCGCTTGGGCTGCAGGATGACCTGGCCGCGTCCGGTGAGGGACTTGGCCGCGCCGCTGGCGCCGCCCTTGTCGGCGTAGGTGGCCTCGATCACGTAGAAGAGGTTGTCGTCGATTCCGTGACCGTTGTCGGTGAGCGTCTGCAGCACACCCTCGCAACCGGTGTGCTGGTCGAGGGGGTGGGAGTGGCTGTCGTGACCGAGGAACGCCTGGACCTGGACCTTGTCACAGTCGATGTCCCCGTCCTCGGGGTCGGTGACGGCGACCTTGTACTTCACCTGGTCACCGAACTCGAAGAAGCCTCCGTCCGGCGGCGGGAGCAGGGTGACGGTCGGGCGGGTGTTGCCCGCGACGATCGGCACGCTGGCATTGGCGGTGACGCCGTCGGGGTTGGTGATCGTCAGGACCGCGCTGTAGTTGCCCGCCTTGGTGTAGGTGTACGACGGGTTGGGGTCGGTCGAGTCGGTCGTGCCGTCGGCGTCGAAGTCCCACGCGTAGGTGATGGTCTTGCCGTCCGGGTCCCGTGAGCCCTCGCTGGAGAACTGCACGGTCAGCGGCGCCGGGCCGTCGGTCTTGTCGGCCGAGACGCGGGCGACCGGCGGGCGCACGCCCTTGGTGTAGTCGACGCGGTAGACCCCCGAGTCGGCGTTGTCGCCGCCGAAGCCCGATCCCCACTCGATGAGGTACAGCGCACCGTCGGGGCCGAACTTCATGTCCATGGGCTTCTTGAAGCTCAGGGTCTTGAGGATCTGGTTGATCTTGACGAGCTTGGCGCCGTTCTCGTCGAGCTGGAACGAGAACATCTGGTTGTTGTTCCACTCACCGAAGATCGCCTTGCCGTCCCAGTACGCCGGCCACTTGGTGGCCGACTGCAGGTCGGGGTTGTACCGGTAGACCGGTCCGCCCATCGGCGCCCCGCCGTGCAGCTCGGGGAAGTTCTGCGCGTCGGTGTTGTAGTGGTACCAGACCGTCGCCGGGATCACCGGCGGCAGGTTGGTCAGGCCGTCGTTGTTGGGCGAGTCGTTGACCGGCGCGTCGCAGTTGAACGGCGCTCCGGAGGTCTTGGTCGCGAAGTTGTAGTCGACGAACGGCTTGTTGTTGCCGTTGCAGTACGGCCAGCCGTAGTTGCCCGGCTTGGCGACCAGGTTCCACTCGACGGTGTTCTCCGGACCGCGGTTGGCGTTCGCGGAGTTGGCGTCCGGGCCGTACTCGGCGACCATGGGACGGCCCGTCTTCGGGTCCAGGCCCATACGGAACGGGTTGCGGAAGCCCATGCCGTAGATCTCGGGCTTGGTCTTCGCCGTGCCGGCGGGGAACAGGTTGCCCGAGGGGACGGTGTAGGTGCCGTTCGTCTCGGGGTGGATGCGCAGCAGCTTGCCGCTCAGGCTGTTGGTGTTGCCCGCGCTGCGCTGGGAGTCCCAGGACGACCGGCCCGCCTGCTCGTCGAGCGGCGCGTAGCCGTCCGAGGCGAACGGGTTGGTGTTGTCACCGGTGGCGAGCCACAGGTCGCCGGTCTTGGCGTCGATCACCATGCCGCCGCCGTGGTGGCAGCACTCGGCCCGCTGCACCGGCACGTCCATGATCTTCTTCTCGCTGGACATGTCGAGGGTGTCCCCGGTGACCGTGAACCGGCTGAGCCGGTCGACGTTCTCACCCGCCGGCGAGTGGTACAGGTACAGCCAGTGGTTGGTGTCGAACGCCGGGTCCAGCGCCAGTCCGAGCAGGCCGCTCTCGTTGGCGGTGAAGACGTTCAGGTGACCGGCGGTGACGGAGCCGCCGCTGGTCTTGATGATCTTGACGTCGCCCAGCCGGTCGATGTAGAAGACCCGGCCGTCCTTGGCCACGTCCAGCATCATCGGGTTGGAGGTGTTCTCGTCGAGGCTGACCTTGTCGAAGCTGTCGCTCTGCGAGGCCGAGCAGTCGGCCTTCACGGCGCCCGCGGCGGTCTCGATGCCGCCGAGCAGCATCTTCAGGAAGTTCGGCTCGGCGTAGCTCTCCTTGGTGTGGCCAAGGCCGGTGTACCAGGAGCGGCCGCCGTCGTAGTCCTGGCACCACACCGTCGGGTGGTCGATGCCCATGGTGGCGCCGGTGTAGGACTTCTCGTCCATCGACGCCAGCACGTGCACGGTGCCGCGGGGGTTGGACTGGTAGTCGTACCACTCGTCGGTGCGGGTCCACGACGTCGGCAGCCCCTGGGTGGAGGGGTGAGCCGGGTCCTCGACCTTGACGGTGGCCTGCTGGATGGCCGGGTGCTGCTTGAAGTACGCGCCGACCAGCTTGCCGTACCACGCCCAGTTGTAGCCGCTGTCGGAGGCGGCGTGGACACCGGCGTAACCGCCGCCGGCCTCGATGTAGCGCTGGAAGGCGTCCTTCTGGTCCTGCGTGCCCAGCGGGTCGCCGGTCGTGGACATGAAGATGACGGCCTGGTACTGCTTCAGGTTCTCGTCGGTGAAGGTGGTGCTGTCCTCGGTCGTGTCGACCGCGAAGTTGTTCTCCTGGCCGAGCTTCTGGACGGCCGCGATGCCCTCGGGAATCGCGTCGTGCCGGAAGCCGGTGGTCTTGGAGAAGACCAGGACCTTGAAGTCGGGGGCCGCGGCGCTCGCCGTGCTCTCGGCGTTCGCGGCGCTCGGCGAGGACACCAGGAAGGTGAGGATGGGGAGGACGAGGGCGAGGGCCATCGTCGCCGCCGTCGCCCGTAGAAGGCGAAGGTGATCTGCTGGCAGGACCGCGGTGAACGGCCTGGCCCACGTTCGAGAACGTGGTGACATGGGAAACCCTTTCCTGACCGGGGGGACGTCAGGCAAGGCGCGCGCCGCCGCGCTTGTTGCCGCTTGTTGAGATGGACACTGCGGTGACTGGAGATGTGCCGTCTCCAGGTACTGGGAGGCCGTCAGGGAACCGTCGGCCTGGGTAAGGAACTCATGATCGTTGTCGGGTCGTCGATGAGGTGGTTGACCACCATGCTCGCGGCGCCGCGGGACGCGGCGCCGAAACCTAGATCAGAGGCGGTGAATCTGCATTGGGGGGCGGGGCCGGCCACGACGAGCCGCTCCAGCTCCGCCTGGGCGTGCGGCAGCAGCCACTCGGCCAGCGTGGCGAAGTAGCCGCCGACGACGATCACGCGCGGGTTGAACAGGTTGGCCACGATCGAGCCGCCGAGCCCGAGCCACCGTCCGACCTGCGTGACCGCCTCCAGCATGCCGCGGTCGCCCGCGGCCAGCCTTCGGGCGATCTCCGTCGCCCGTTCCTCCGGGTCGGACACCGGGAGACCGGGCAGCGTGTACGCCTGCTCGGGCATCGCCGCGCGCGCCAGCGCCGCGAGGCCCACCTTGGTCTCCCAGCAGCCGTGCCGGCCGCATCCGCAGCGGGCGCCGGCCGGGTCGACGGGCAGGTGCCCCACCTCCCCGGAGAAGCCGTCCGCGCCGCGCAGCAGCCTGCCGTCGACGATGATCCCGCCGCCCACGCCGACCTCGCCGGTGAGGTAGACCATGTGCGGCGTGCCGGCGGCGACGCCCGAGGTGTACTCGGCCAGAGCCGCCAGGTTGGCGTCGTTGTCCACCATCACCGGCACGCTGAGCGGGCCGAGCGCGGAGGACAGCCGATCGGCCAGCGGCAGGTCGTGCCAGTCGAGGTTGGGCGCGAACCTCACGACGCCGCACGCGACGTCGACCAGGGCCGGGATCGCCACCGCGACGCCGGCCGGGACGGCCCCGGCGCGCTTCATCGCCTCGATGGCCTCCCGGGCCACCAGGCCGAGCCGGCGCAGTGACCTGTCGGTGCCGCTGCCCACCGCGTCGAAGCTGACCCGGCGCTCCACCAGGACATGGCCGCTGAGGTCGCGGCCGTGGACCGAGATGTAGTCGACGTTGATCTCCAGTCCCAGCGCGCCGACGTGGGCGCCGTGCAGCGCCACGGCCCGCCGGGGACGGCCGACCGCGCCGACGTGCTCGATGCCCACCTCCCGCACCAGGTCCCATTCGAGGAGCTCGGCCACGAGGTTGGAGACCGTGGCCCGGTGCAGGCCGGTCGCCTCGGCGATGTCGGCCCTGGAACGTGACACATGGTCGCGAAGCTGACGAAGCACCGATGACAGGTTGGCCCTGCGCAGAGCGGTGGCACTGGTGGGCGGGGCGGTGCCGCTCGCCGCGCGGATAAGGCGGGGGTCCTGGGTCACGCGGTCACCGCCCTTCGTTTATCTCCGTGATCAATTAATGAGGTTTGTAACACGGAGATGTCCGGTATGCACTCCATTGCGAGGTAACGAGTTGGCATCGCGCCGGAGAACGGCAGGTCAGCAGCAAAAAACCTCTCGTTACGGGAAAGTTACACAGCTCGTCGCCCCTCGCCGCTTGTCTCATCCGTGTGTGTATGTCTTTAATTCGGCGAGCCATGCGAATCAATTAAGGAGGGCCGTGGAGCACAACCAGCCCGACGGCCGCCTCGTCGAACCGAGGGGTCTCGGCCGACCGGCGGGGCTTCCCGCCGACCAGACCACGGTTCGCCGTTCCAACCTCTCCCTGGTGCTTCGCCATGTCAGCGAACGCGGGCAGTGCTCCCGGTCGGCGGTCGCCATCGAGACCGGCCTGAACAAGACCACCATCACCAGCCTGGTGGGGGAGTTGCAGGCGCGGGGACTGCTCAAGGAGATCGGGCCGCAGCACGCGGGCTCCGTCGGGCGGCCGAGCCTCGCGCTCACCCTCGACGGCGCGAGGGTCGGCGCCCTCGGAGTGGAGGTGAACGTCGACTACGTCGCCGCGTTCGCCACCGACCTGGCGGGACGGGTGCTCATCGACCGCAGGATCGGCTTCGACGCGATGGGAGCCGGCCCCGGCCGCTCCCTCGGCAAGCTCTCCCAGGTGATCGACAAGGCCGTCACGGACCTCGACCGGCTCGGAGTCGCGCTGGCGGGGATCACCGTGGCCATCCCCGGACTGGTCAACGCCGCCACGGGCACCGTCGTCGTCGCCCCCAACCTCGGCTGGCACCAGGTGCCGCTGGTCGACCGGCTGAAGTCCGCCGGCATCTCCGCGCGGGTGCCCGTCACCATCGACAACGACGCCAACCTCGCCGCGCTGGCCGAGTACACCTCAGGGGTCGCCATGGGCACGCCCGACCTGGTCTACCTCACCGGGGAGGTCGGCGTGGGCTGCGGCATCATCTCCGGCGGCCGCCCTCTGAGCGGGGCGGACGGGTTCGCGGGCGAGGTCGGCCACGTCGTGGTCGACCCGTCGGGCGAGCGGTGCGGTTGCGGCAGGACCGGCTGCTGGGAGACCAAGGTGGGGTTGGCGGCGCTGGTGCGGATGGCGGTCCCCGACCACGCCTACGGCACCGACCGGCACCTGCTGCGCGATCCCGAGGAGCGACTGGCGGAGATCGACCAACGGCGGGCCGAAGGAGATCCCCGGGTCGACGCCGCCATCACCGAGGTGGGCCGGTGGCTCGGGCGCGGAACCGCGCTGCTGATCAACCTGTTCAACCCGCGGGCCGTCGTGCTGGGCGGATACTTCGCCCGGCTCGCCGACCGGCTCATCCCCGTCGCGCAGACGGAGCTGGACGGGCTGGGCATGACCGCCGTCACCGGTCGCTGCCGCTTCCTCGCCTCCACCCTGGGCTTCGGCGCGGCCGCACGGGGCGCGGTCAACGTCGTCATCCAGCGGGTGCTGTCCGACCCCACCACCATCGCGATCCGCCGCTCGTAGATCCCTGGCACGGAAGGCAACGACCACCCCCGCACCCTGAACGCTTCCTCCTGTCCTCACCGCCCTTCACCAAGCGTCCCGTTCGCCGGCCGTCGGTCAGAGCTGTGACGTCACCGTCCTCGCCGACTTCGGTGCCGTCCCAGTCGTGCCGTCTGACCCGGCCGGCGAACGGGATCCCCTCTCCCCGCTCGGCCGTCCAGACACACCCCCCGGAGGCTCCCCGTGCCGCGGTCATCTCCCGACTCGGCTTCTCTCCTCGTCATGCGAGGAATCGTCAAGCAGTTCCCCGGCGTGCGCGCCCTCGACGGCGTCGACCTCGACGTCCGCGCCGGGGAGGTGCACTGCCTGCTCGGCCAGAACGGCGCGGGCAAGTCGACCCTCATCAAGGTGCTGGCCGGAGCGCACCAGCCCGACGAGGGCACCATCACCTTCGGGGGCGAATCGGTTCGCCTGACCAGCCCGACCGCCGCGATCAGGCTGGGCGTCTCCACGATCTACCAGGAACTGGACCTGGTCGACGGGCTGAGCGTGGCCGAGAACATCTTTCTCGGCCACGAGCCGGCCCGGATGGGGTTCGTCAGCCAGGGCGAGGTGAACCGCGCCGCCCGGGAGCTGCTGAGCGGGCTCGGCCACGGCGAGATCCGCCCGGCGACCGAGGTGGGACGGCTGGCGCCCGCGGCCAAGCAGGTGGTCAGCATGGCGCGGGCGCTGTCGTACGACACCCGGCTGATCGTGATGGACGAGCCGTCGGCGGCCCTGGCCCACGACGAGGTGGAGAACCTGTTCCGGATCATCCGCGACCTGACCGCGCGGGGTGTGGCGGTGGTCTACATCTCGCACCGGCTGGAGGAGATCCGCGAGATCGGCGACCGGGTGACGGTCCTGAAGGACGGGCGCACGGTCGCGGTCGGGCTGCCGGCCAAGCAGACGCCCACCTCGCAGGTGGTCTCGCTCATGACCGGCCGCAACGTCGAGCACGTCTTCCCGCCCCGGCCCGCGCCCGGCGGCCACGAGGGCCGTCCGGAGATCCTGCGCGTGGAGGGGCTGAGCGTCCCCGGCCGGGTCAGGGACGTGTCGTTCACCGTGCACGCCGGGGAGATCGTCGGGCTGGCCGGGCTGGTGGGGTCGGGCCGTTCGGAGATCATCGAAGCGATCTACGGAGCCCGCCGCGCCACGGGCAGGGTCGTCGTGGAGGGCGTCCCGGTGCGTGGCGGCAGCACCACCCGCGCCGTGCGGGCCGGCATGGGGCTCGCCCCCGAGGAGCGCAAGGCCCAGGCGCTGCTGCTCGACCAGAGCGTCATGCGCAACATCTCGCTGAGCAGCCTCGGCCGCTACGCCAGGTTCGGCTGGATGGACCGCCGCCGGGAGGCGTCCGACGCCTGGCGCCAGGTCGAGGACCTGGGCATCCGCCCCCCTCACCTGGAACGGCCGATCAAGAACCTGTCCGGCGGCAACCAGCAGAAGGCGGTGCTGGCGCGCTGGCTGATCAACGGCCGCAGGCTGCTGCTGCTCGACGAGCCGACCCGCGGCGTCGACGTCGGGGCCCGGGCGGAGCTGTACGCCGTCATCAGGAAGCTGGCCGACGAGGGGATCGGCGTGCTGCTGGTCTCCAGCGAGGTCCCCGAGGTGCTCGGCCTAGCCGACCGGGTGCTGGTCATCCGGGAGGGGCGCGTGATCCACGAGAGCGACGCCCGGGACCTCGACGAACACAACGTCCTCGACATGATCATGGAAGGAAGACCGGCGTGAGCGACTCCCTGAAGCCCGCGGTGGACGAACAGGGGACGACCGGCCGGTCACGGACCGGCGGACCCGCCTCTGGCACGACGACGCTGAACCGCCTGGGGGCGATCCCCCATCTCGGACTGATCATCGCGCTCGCGCTGCTGGCGGCGGTGGGCATGGTGACGGTGCCCGACGCCTTCGGCACCGGGTCCAACCTGGTGAGCGTGCTGTCGCTGACCGCGACCATCGGCGTGATCACCGTCGGCATGACCTTCGTGATCATCGGCGGCGGCATCGACCTGTCGGTCGGCGCCCTGATGGCGCTGGCCTCGGTGTGGGCCACCACGCTGGCCACGCAGGCCTACGGCCCGTTCGTGATGATCGTGTGCGCCGTCCTGGTGGGCGCCGGCGCCGGCCTGGTCAACGGACTGCTGATCGCCTATGGGCGGATGGTGCCCTTCATCGCCACGCTGGCGATGCTGGTGGCCGCCCGTGGGCTGGCGCAGCGGATGTCGGACCGCAGGACCCAGCTCGTGCAGCAGGGCAACGACGCGATCGTGGGGCTTTCCACGACGCGGGTGCTCGGCCTGCCCGTGCTGGTGTACATCTTCGCCGTCGTCGTGCTGCTGGGCTGGATCCTGCTGAACCGCACCACCTTCGGCCGGCGCACCTACGCGGTCGGCGGCAACCCCGAGGCCGCGCGCCTGGCCGGCATCGATGTGCGCCGCCACACCGTGCTGCTGTACGTGCTGTCCGGCCTGTGCTGCGGCATCGCGGCGGTACTGATCATGGCCAGGACGACGACCGGTTCGTCGACGCACGGCGACCTGTACGAACTGGACGCGATCGCCGCGGTCATCATCGGCGGCACGCTCCTCACCGGCGGCCGGGGGAGCATCATCGGCTCCATCCTCGGCCTGCTGATCTTCACGTTGATCACCAACCTGTTCATCCTGAACGGGCTGAACACCAGCGACCAGCTCATCGCCAAGGGGATCATCATCGTCGTCGCCGTGCTGTTGCAGCGGCGAAGCCTGGCGACAGGCACCTGAAACCGCGGAGCCCTCTCCGCTTCGCGGCGAGGGCTCCGCGGCCGGATCGCGCACGCGATCAGCTGCACCCAAAGGAGAAATCATGGAAAAGAACGTAGGCCGGCGCGGTTTCCTGGTGAGCGGCGCCGTCGTCGGCGCCGGCGCCCTGGTGAGCGCCTGCACGAGCAACGAGCCGGCCGCCGCGCCCTCCGCCGCCGCCACCCAGGCCGCCGCGGCGGCGGGGACGGACAACGACAAGCCGGGCACCAAGGTCGTCATCGGGTTCTCGGCGCCGGCGGCCGACCATGGCTGGATCGCGGCGATCACGAAGAACGCGCAGGACGCGGCGAAGAAGTACTCGGATGTGGAGTTCAAGCCGGTCGAGCCGACCAATGACATCAATCAGCAGATCTCGGCGGTGGAGTCGTTGATCGCCGCCAAGGTGAGTGCGCTGGTGATCCTGCCCAACGATGGTGAGCAGTTGAACCAGGTGGCTCGTAAGGCGATGGACGCCGGTATCCCGGTGATCAACGTCGACCGGATCTTCCCTGACAAGCTCTCGTACCGGATGTGGATCGGGGGGGACAATTACGGCATGGGCGTGGCCGCGGGCACTTACATCGGCAAGACGCTGAAGGACAAGGGCGTGTCCAACCCGGTGATCCTGGAGATTCAGGGCATCGCGACGCTGCCGTTGACCCAGGACCGCAGTAAGGGCTTCGCCGACGCGCTGAAGACCTTCGGGTTCTCGGTGACCGCCCAGCAGGACGCGAAGTTCACGGTGGAGTCGGGCACGCAGGTGGCGAGCAACCTGCTGCAGGCGCACAAGAAGATCGACGCGATCTGGAACCACGACGATGACCAGGGCATCGGTGTGCTGGCGGCGGTGAAGGAGGCCGGGCGCAACGAGTTCTTCATGGTGGGTGGTGCGGGGTCGGCGAACGCGATGCGCGACATCGCGGCCGATTCGGGTGTGTTGAAGGCGACGGTGACCTACAGCCCGACGATGGCGGCTTCGGCGATCAAGCTGGCGCGGCTCATCGCCCAGGGCAAGGGTCTGAGCGACCTGGTCGAGCAGCAGGTGCCGCAGTCGGTCACGCTGACGTCGGAGACCATCACCAAGGACAACGCGCAGAAGTATCTGCCGCTCGGATTCGAGTCATGAGGCCTGTCGCCGGGGTCGGCATGATCGGCTACGCGTTCATGGGCCGCACCCACTCGCAGGCCTGGCGCAGCGTGGACGCGTTCTTCGACCTGCCGCTCGAACCCGCGATGGTCGCGCTGGCCGGCAGGTCCGCCGAGGCGACCGCGCAGGCCGCGGCGAAGCTCGGCTGGGCCCACGCGGAGACCGACTGGAAGCGCCTCATCGCCCGCGATGACGTGCAGATCGTCGACATCTGCACGCCCGGCGACAGCCACGCCGAGATCGCCATCGCCGCGCTGGAGGCCGGCAAGCACGTCATCTGCGAGAAGCCGCTGGCCAACACCGTCGCCGAGGCCGAGGCCATGGCCGCCGCCGCCCGCGCCGCGGCCGGGCGGGGCGTGCGCGCGATGGTGGCCTTCAACTACCGGCGGGTCCCGGCCGTCGCGCTGGCCCGCCAGTGGGTCGCCGAGGGCCGCATCGGCGCCGTCCGCCACGTGCGGGCGCAGTACCTGCAGGACTGGATCGTCGACCCGGAGTTCCCGCTGGTGTGGCGGCTGCGCAAGGACAAGGCGGGGTCGGGCGCGCTGGGCGACATCGGCGCGCACATCGTGGACACCGCCGAGTTCGTCACCGGCGAGCGGCTGACCGGGGTGTCGGCGCTCACCGAGACCTTCGTCAAGGAACGCCCCCTGGCCGAGGAGTCGGCCGGGCTCTCGGCCGCGGGCGGCGCGGGCAGGGGCGAGGTCACCGTCGACGACGCCGCGCTGTTCACCGCCCGGCTCAGCGGCGGCGGGCTGGCCTCCTTCGAGGCGACCCGTTTCGCCAGTGGGCGCAAGAACGCGATGCGCATCGAGGTGAACGGGGAGCTCGGGAGCCTGGCCTTCGACTTCGAGTCGATGAACGAGCTGTG